>NZ_CAJHAV010000006.1:0-189297 GCF_904846475.1 Psychrobacter sp. LFX-11D | reverse complement strand
CCATTCTTCTTTGTATGTTTGTCACTACAAAAAGGGCAGTTTTTTGATTCATGGCGTTGATTCCTTGCAAATATAGACAGTATATAGCTTTAGGACCTATCCCAGCATGAAAAATGTCCATTACACCGATTAACTTAATATCGGCTGAAATGCCTATACGATAGTTTTGTAACTATTTACTATAATTACTAGACGACCGGTCTAATTAATATATAATGCGGACAGATGCAAATAAGTTGCAGACTTTATTTTCAGTTTTTAAATCTCTTTTTCATACTCAGAAAACATATTAGGAATCTTATGAATAACTTTCAATATTATAATCCCGTCCGTATCGTCTTTGGTGAAGGTCAAATCGAGAAGTTGGCTGAGCTTGTACCAACAGATGCCCGCGTACTGATTACCTATGGTGGCAGTTCAGCACAGCGTACAGGTACGTTAGATGAAGTTAAAACGGCATTAGCTGCCAGTGGCAATCGCGAAATATTCGAGTTTGGTGGTATTGAAGCCAATCCAGAATTTACTACCTTGCTAAAAGCAGCTGATATGGTCAATGAGCACAATATTGACTTCTTATTAGCCGTTGGTGGTGGCTCTGTACTTGACGGCAGTAAGTTTGTCGCACTGGTATCTTCATTGACTGAAGAAGACGGTACGGTATCGAGAGATAAAGCATGGGATGCGCTCACCAGTTATTGCAGAGATATCGATTCAGCAGTTGATTTGGGCGCAGTATTAACTATTCCAGCGACTGGCTCTGAGATGAATTCAGGCGGCGTGATTAACTATAGTGAACGCCAAGCAAAACTGCCGTTTGGTAATCCACTTGCCTTCCCTAAATTTTCAATTTTAGATCCAACCAAAACCATGACTTTACCTGAACGCCAAGTAATGAATGGTGTGGCTGATGCCTTTGTTCATGTGATGGAACAGTACCTGACCTACCCGGTCAATGCGAAAGTTCAAGATGCCTTTGCTGAGAGCTTATTAAAGATTCTGATTGAAGAAGGCGCAGCGGTAAAAGCTGATCCAGAGAATTTAGAGACCCGCAAAAACATCATGTGGACGGCAACTATGGCGCTAAATGGTCTGATCGGTACTGGTGTACCGCAAGATTGGACGACGCATATGATTGGTCATGAGTTGACCTCATTGCACGCGATTGACCATGCTCGCACGCTAACCATCGTATTACCATCAGTCATGCGAGAGCTTAAAGACAGTAAAAAAGACAAATTGCTTCAATATGCACGTAATGTTTGGAATATTACAGCTGACGATAATGGTACTGAATTAAATGATGACGCCATCATTGAAGCGGCTATCAAACAGACTGAAAACTTCTTCCGCGAGCTTGGACTGCCGGTCAGCTTAGCAGATGTTGAGTTAGATGCTGCTGCCATTGATCCTATTATCAAGCAATTAGAAGTGCATGGTATGGTGAAATTGGGTGAGCATGGCAAAAACGACTTGGCAGTATCACGTCGTATTCTAGAGCGTGCCATTACTAGCAACGCTTAACTCTCTGAGTAATTATCTATAGTTATATTGTCGTTATAGAAACCACTAGCCTGTCACTTCAGAGTGGCGGGTAACTTTAAAATCAAAAATAAATAAAATAAGGCGCTTTATCATGAGCTTTAATGAACAACAAAATCCACAACAAAATCGTCAAATCAAACTTGCCAGCCGCCCACATGGCGCACCAACTGCCGATAATTTTGAATTGGCTACTGGCGAGATTCCAAAACCCAACCAAAGCGAGATGCTATTACGCACCGTATATTTATCGCTTGACCCTTATATGCGCGGACGTATGAGTGATGCCGCAAGCTACGCTGACCCATTAGAAATTGGCGATGTCATGCTAGGTGGAACGGTTGCCCAAGTCGTCGAGTCTAATATCGATACATTTGCAGTCGGTGATTTGGTAGTATCGAACTCGGGCTGGCAGGACTATAGCGTCAGCGATGGCGAAGGCGTACTAAAGCTCGATAAAAACATGGCAAACCCTTCTTATGGCTTGGGTGTGCTTGGTATGCCCGGCTTCACAGGCTACATGGGTTTGACTGATATCGGTAAACCAAAAAAAGGCGAAACCTTAGTCGTCGCGGCGGCAACGGGTCCTGTTGGCGCAACTGTTGGACAAGTCGGTAATCAGTTAGGCTTACGTACTGTTGGCGTTGCTGGCGGTGCTGAGAAGTGTGCTTACGCGGTTGAAGAATTAGGCTTTGATGTTTGTCTTGATCATAAAGCCGATGACTTTGCTGAACAACTAGCAATCGCCTGCCCAGATGGTATCGACATTTATTATGAAAATGTTGGTGGTAAAGTCTTTGATGGCGTATTGCCACTATTAAATGCCCACGCACGTATTCCAGTATGTGGCTTGGTATCACAGTATAACGCCACCGAATTGCCAGACGGTAAAGACCGTTTGGGTGTCCTGATGGGTAATATTCTAAGTAAACGTCTAACCATCAAAGGTTTTATTATCTTTGAAGAATACGGCGATCATTTCCCAGAATTCTTAGCTACGATGAGCAAATGGCTTGAATCAGGTGCTGTTAAAACCAAAGAGCATCAAGTTGATGGTTTAGCACAAGCCCCACAAGCTTTCTTTGATATGCTTGATGGTAAGAATTTTGGTAAGACAGTGATTAAAGTGGCTGACGTTAAATAGCTGATAGCTAACATAAAAAATCATGAAAATAACCAGTTAACAACATAACTTGTTAAGACAGCTACTGAAAGTCATTCTTAAAAGATGAATACTGTCAGCAGTCGGTTTTTTAGCGTTATTAGTTTTTGATAGCGTTAATAACTTTCAACAATAAACAGGGACAATTATGAATATTTTAATGGTACTAACTTCACACGATAAATTGGGCGATACTGGTAAGAAGACAGGTTTTTGGCTAGAAGAATTTGCCGCGCCTTACTATGCTTTTTTAGATGCCGGTGTCAATATCACAATTGCCTCTCCTGCAGGCGGTCAACCACCACTTGACCCAAGTAGTGACACGCCGGATGCTCAAACCAAAGATACCAAACGTTTTAAAGAAGATTCTGAAGCCCAAGAACGCCTAGCAACGACTAAAAAATTGGCAGATATGAAAGCGGAAGATTTTGATTCAGTATTCTATCCTGGTGGTCATGGTCCAATGTGGGATTTAGCCGTTGATAAAAACTCGATTGAATTAATTGAGACGTTTATCAAACAAGATAAGCCAGTTGCTTTTGTCTGCCATTCTCCTGCCGCGCTCAAAAACGTTAAAATCGATGGCGAGTATCTGGTCAAAGGCAAAACGGTCACAGGCTTTAGTAATACCGAAGAAGAAGCGGTTCAGCTCACTGACGTCGTGCCTTTCTTATTAGAAGATGTGCTAAAAGCCAATGGCGGAAACTATGAAAAAAGCTCTGATTGGGAATCGTTTGTGGTCGAAGATGGTTTGCTGATCACGGGTCAAAATCCGGCGTCGTCAGAAGAAGCCGCCAAGCGTTTAATGGCTAAAATACAGGCTTAATAGCATCAAATCCACTGCAAAAAGGCTAACTAAATGATTCGCTTACATCACCTCAATCAATCACGCTCATTACGGACGTTATGGCTTTTAGAAGAATTGGGACAACCTTATGAAATTATTAGCCACCAGCGTGATGCCAAAACGCATCTAGCACCAGATAGCCTAAAAGCGGTACATCCTCTTGGTAAGTCTCCGGTTATTGAGATGGATGGCGAGCTTTATGCAGAGTCAGGTGCGATTACTGAGCTGTTGATTGAGCGGTTTGCACCTGATAATCTTCGCCCTGCTATCGATAGCGCAGATTATGGTCATTACTTACAGTGGATTAACTTTGCTGAAAGCTCGCTGATGCTGCCGCTTTTGCTTGAATTATTTACCAATAAAGCAGGTGCTGGTGATAATGCATTTTTAAAAGGGTATATCGCTCAAGAAAAACACAGGCTACTGAGCTATCTAAATGACGAGGTGGCAGGCAAATCCTTTATCGTGGGTAACAAGCTAAGCGGTGCAGATTTTATGCTGTCGTTTGATTTGATTATGCTTCTCAAGCGTGAGGCGTTAGAGGATTATCCTCATATTAAAGAATACGCGCTACAACTGGCAAGCCTTGATAGCTATCAGCGCGCCATGCGTTTGGAAGCAAATTATGATATGACTACTCTGACATAAATCCCACGGTTAAGCGCGTAGATGCGAACGATAATCAAAAACTATGATAAAATAGCTCAAGCTTTTCTTGGGCTATTTTTTCTTATACAGCATTATTAAGTATTAAAGTTTTATATCTTTATGCTTTTATTGTTCTGTGACCTATTTTTTATAGCGCTTTAAATGAGTAAGCGCTAAGAATAAAACCGTATGATGATCGCCGACCACGCTTATTAGCGCTGATCAGACACCGCCTGATAACTGGGAGCGTTACCATGAATTTATATTATCCGTCGTTACCGATGATAGATAGCCCATGAGTACCGACTATCAGTTTAAACCTCATGAACAGCCGTTTATGCTGGGCTCTCCTGCCACACCCGATCATCCTACTTATCGAAAAGTATTTTACTTACTGATCGGTATTTTTATCGGTATTACTGCCAGTTTTCAAAACGGTCTGTTGGTCGCCAACCTCTCTCAAATTCAAGGTGAGATGGGCTTAACCCCTGTTGAGGGTGGCTGGATATCAGTCGCTTACAATATGACCAATGCCTGTATCACGGTACTGCTCTATAAAATTCGCCAACAGTTTGGTATGTCGTTATTTAGCAAAATCACCCTATTCTTTTTGCTCTCAGCGACCAGTATGCAGTGGTTAGTCAGTAGTCATCTATTGAGCTCAACCACCGGAATTAGCATTGATCCTTATTATTTAGAGCTGATTGCCCGTGGCTTTAGCGGCGTGGTCGCGAGTGCCATGACGGTATTGTCTATCTTTTATTGTTTGCAAGGCATGCCAGCAGCTCGGCGTATTAGTGGACTGATTTTGGGCTTTGGCTTGGTACAGTTTGGGGTGCCTTTATCTCGCATCATCTCGCCTTATCTTGCCGCCGATGGTCAACTTGAAGGCTTGTTTTTATTCCAAGTTGGCTTAGCTTTGATATGCTTTGGCTTAATTAACCTTCTTGAGCTGCCACGCGGTAATATGGAAAAAGTCTTTGAAAAGCTGGATATTGTCAGCTTTGTTTTTTTCGCGACTGGTCTTGCAGCATTGGCAGTGTTTTTGGTACAAGGGCGTATTTTATGGTGGACGACTCCTTGGCTCAGTTATCCACTGATTATTTCCGTCGTCACCATTTCTATTGCGCTGTGGATTGAAACCCATCGTAAAAACCCGATGCTACAAGTACGTTGGATGCGCAGCCGGACGATTATCGCCTTTATGATAACGGGCGCTGTGATGCGTATCTTGCTGTCGGAGCAAAGCGTTGGCGCGGCAGGGTTATTGGCTAACCTCGGTTATGGCAATGATCAGCTGATTGTGTTCTATGCCATTATTTTGGCGGCCAGTGCGCTGGCATTGGTGCTTAGTATTTTTACGACCAATGCGATGGACCTACGTCGACCGGTGATTTTTGCCGTGGCATTGATTGCGATTGGTGCATGGATAGATACGGGTGTGTCACTGAATTCTACACCTGTCATGTTTTATTTTAGCCAGTTTATCATTGCGTTTGCTGCCGTATATTTTATGGGACCGATGGTATTTGAAGGGATGTTTCGTGCCATTGCCAATGGTCCTGCCTATATTATTAGCTTCTCGGTGATTTTTGGTATTTCACAAACGGTTGGCGGTTTAGCAGGTGCGGCGGGAATTCAAGCCTTTACCACCATTCGCACGCAGATGCACTATGCAGATATGGTCAGCTCCATGAGTACCGGCGATCCGGCAACCATGCCTCAAATATTACAAGGGATTCAGCGCCAAGCGACCGTCGCCGCTTATGATGACTTATTCTTTTTAATGGCAGTCAGCGCGACGATTACCGCGATCTATTTATTAATGGTGTATTTCTATTATTTGTATCATAAGCGCAATCCTCTTGGTAAAGAGCTTGCCGCGTTAGCAGAAATGATGGGCAAAAAATAGCAGATTATGCAAATTCTATTGTGTATTCTATAGCGCCTATTCTCTCTTATTATTATTGTAACGTTATCTATTATGTTTATAAAATTCCTTAGGAGCGCGTCATGAACGAAGACAAACCCAAAAGCTTTGATGACGCAAGCACCCCTAACAAAACAGCTAAAACTGTTGAAAATGCTCAAGCTAGTGAATCATTATCAAATCAAGCGGTTGTGGATACACCATCACAGTCACACATGGCTTCCAATAATGACGCAAATACCAATATAGCAGCCATTCAACCTGAACCGACTATGTCTGCAACTCAGATTCAAACCGACCCTTCTGATGACTTACCTACGAATGCCAATGAGCCTATAAACGCCGCTGATACAAATAAAATAGACAGCACTGAGGCAGGCGATGGCAAAGATGATATACCGATGCCACCCACTGAATCTATTCCTGCGCCAGCAGGTTGGTCGCCCAAAAAGAAGTCATTTTTTAATTTAGCCTTACTGATTGCATTGATTGTTATTGGTGTGGCACTCATTCTCTATGCGTGGAAACTGCCACCTTTTACCCCAACCATGCAGCAAACCAATAATGCTTTCGTTAAAGGACAAACCACCATTATCAGTCCGCAAGTGTCAGGTTATGTGACAGAAGTAGCGGTAGAAGATTTTGCAAATGTTGTAGCTGGTGACTTATTGGTAAAAATAGATGATCGTACTTTTCAGCAGCAGCTCGAACAAGCGCAGGCGAATATCGATATTGCGTTAACCAATCGCTCTAGTAATGCGCAAGATACTGGCACCAGCCAAGCACAGATTCAGGCACGCGAGGCAGATGTTTATAGCGCCAAAGTGAGTGTCGACAGTGCCCGCGAGGACGTTAACCGTTATCAGGGCTTGATTGCCATTGGTGCAGTATCAAGTGCAGATGTTGCTCATGCTGAAGCTCAATTAGCAAAAGCACAAGCTGGTGTCCAACAAGCGGAAGCCAATTTACAAGTGGCAGTCGAGAGCAGCGAAAAAACGACTGCTAGCCGCTCTTCATTAGATGCCAATATCAAAAATGCTGAAGCCGCCGCAAAACAAGCACAGATTAATTTGGACAACACCATAATCCGTGCTCCTGAATCGGGACAACTGAGTCAGTTGACCGTTAAAACAGGACAATATGTCACTGCTGGTACGCAGCTTATGTATATCGTACCAAAAGGCGTATGGATTATTGCCAACTTTAAAGAGACGCAAGTGGCAAATATGACCATTGGTGAAGCTGCCACTATTCATGTGGATGCCTTAGGTGGCACACAATTTAGCGGACGGGTCAGCAATATATCACCCGCAACAGGCAGTGAATTCAGTGCTGGCGCTGCCAATCCTGCGACAGGTAACTATATTAAAATTGCTCAGCGTATTCCGGTACGCATCGACTTAGACTCTAACCAGCCAGACCTTGCCCGCCTACGCCCTGGTATGTCTGTGTCGGTAGATGTTGATACCAAATAGCTCCACTATAAAAGAAATGAAAAAAAGCCACTTTTTTTGCCATATGAATATGACAGGTAAAGTGGCTTTTTTATAGACATGAACTTCTTCTAAGACCATATCATGCGCTATTGATTACGTTTAAGGCAATAAGCGTTTGGTACTAAAGCTACCATCCGCCTCTTTATGATAGACAATACGGTCGTGCATTCGATTGGCGCGACCTTGCCAAAACTCAATCTCATTGACAGTAATCTCGTAACCACCCCAAAACTCAGGCGTTGGTACGGCTGCGCCTTCTGGATAGTCTGTTTTCAATTGCTCAAACGTCTGCTCCATCACTTCGCGATTAGCAACTTCACCGCTTTGTGGTTGGCTAACCCACGCGCCTACTTGGCTATCGTGAGGGCGTTTTTGAAAGTAAGCAGCAGATTTATCAGCATCAATTTTAGCAATACTGCCGCTGATACGAATCTGACGCTCAAGCTTGTGCCAAAAAAACAGCGCTTCTGTATTAGGATTTTCAGCGATATCTTGACCCTTGGCACTTTCGTAATTGGTATAAAAAACGATACCTTTATCTGTAATTTCACGTAATAGAACAATACGTACGCTAGGCTTAGTATCCTCACCACAAGTCGCTAAGCTCATCGCATACGGCTCTTGTACTTGCGCCTCTATTGCTTCATTCATCCAAACATTTAACAACTCAAACGGTGATGCTGGTATTGATTGTTGGTCTAGTTGACCTTTTTCATATGACAAACGCTGATCGCTAAAGTCCATACTCATGATTGTCCCTTATTTTGCTATTCTAGTATGTTTATATCAAAGACTATTAACCCAATATGGCTTTTATTTTATCTGCCAAATCATTCGCCATTACATCACATTCTATCTCATCATCTGACTCAACCATGACTCGAATCATAGGCTCTGTACCCGATTGGCGAATAAGCAAGCGACCGCGACCTTCTAAAGTAGCACGAGCTTTATCAAAAGCAACCACTAGCTTTTCATGCTCAAACGGATCTTGCATTTGAGGCAAGCGTACATTGACCAGTTTTTGTGGTAATACTTCAAAGCCTTCAGTTAAATCACTTAGTGCTTTGCCTCTTGCTTGCATGACTGCAAGTATCTGCAAACTTGCGATAATAGCGTCGCCAGTCCGGCTTTTATCCAAGCACAAGATATGACCTGACGGCTCACCGCCCAATATCCAACCGTTGGCCTCAAGCTCTTGCATCACATAACGATCGCCTACTTTTGCACGGGTAAATTCAATACCAGCGTCTTTTAATGCCAATTCTAAGCCCATGTTACTCATCAATGTCCCAACGACACCTTTGGCTTTAGTTTGACCTTGAGTAGCAAGTACATACAAGATACCATCGCCGTCAACCAAATTGCCGGCTTCATCGACCATCACAATACGGTCGCCATCACCATCTAAGGCAATGCCCACATCGGCTTCGTATTTTAGCACTGCTTCTTGCAAACCTTCAGGATGGGTTGAGCCACAATCAGCATTGATATTAATGCCGTCAGGCTTATTATTAATGGCGATGACATTGGCGCCCAGCTCACGCATGACACGAGGCGCCACGCTATAGCCTGCACCATTTGCACAGTCGACGACCACAGTCAGATGATCTAAGTCATATTGATAGGGAAAGCTGCCTTTACAAAATTCAATATAGCGACCTTTCGCATCATCGATACGATTATTTTTGCCCAATTGTGCCGGATCAAGAATAGGCATTACGGCATCGTTATTACCGTCGACCGCCATAATAGCGTCCAACTTATCATTGATAGCATTTTGCATTGCATCAGTTAATTTTTTGCCGTCGGCTGAGAAAAATTTGATGCCATTATCATAGTATGGATTGTGTGAGGCAGAAATGACTACGCCTGCATCGGCATTAAAGCTACGGGTCAAATGTGCGATAGCAGGTGTGGGCAATGGCCCTAACATATATACATCGACGCCAGCGGCGTTAAAGCCTGCTTGTAGTGCGCCTTCGATCACATAGCCTGACAACCGCGTGTCTTTACCAATCACAACACTTGGCTTACGCGGCGAATTTTGATTGTTTTCTATCAGCACCAATCCTGTGACATAGCCGAGCTTTAAGATAAAATCTGGCGTAATTGGCAGCTCACCAAATTTACCGCGAATACCATCAGTGCCAAAGTAGCTCATTATTATTGTTCCTTAAGTCTAAAAGTAAAAGCCTCGACGTGGAAGCAGGCTCAGTAGCTTCAATCATTCACTGTCATCAATGGTTTTGATAAGACAAACAGTTATGAATTATTAGAATAATCTATGATTGTATTTTACAAAAAAAACAGCCAACAATAACAAGGCATTGTTGGCTGTTTGTATCTTAACGTCGCTTGACACTGTACAGCTGCGAGTCATCGCATCCTATAGCGGCAAAGATATAATTAGTCGACTCGATAGTTAGGTGCTTCTTTGGTGATTTGCACATCATGCACATGCGATTCTTTCATACCCGCTGAGGTAACTTTGATGAACTGTGGTTTGCTGCGCATATCTTCAATCGTGGCACAGCCGGTATAACCCATAGATGAGCGCAAGCCACCTACCAATTGGTTGACGATACCAGCGACTGGACCTTTATAAGGTACACGACCTTCGATACCTTCTGGCACCAATTTTTCCACACCGTCTTTGGCATCTTGGAAGTAGCGATCTGATGAGCCGTTTTGACCTGACATCGCGCCCAAGCTACCCATACCGCGGTAAGCTTTATAATAGCGACCTTGGAACAACTCAACTTCACCTGGCGCTTCTTCTGTACCTGCCATAAGTGAGCCAACCATGATGCATGACGCACCAGCAGCAATGGCTTTTGCCATATCACCTGAATAGCGAATACCACCATCAGCAATCAATGGAATACTGTCTTGCAAAGCGCTTGCAACACTATCAATCGCCGAGATTTGCGGCACACCGATACCGGCAATAATACGTGTGGTACAGATAGATCCTGGACCAATACCAACTTTGACCGCATCTGCACCAGCATCACGTAAGGCTTTTGCAGCATCACCTGTCGCGATATTGCCGCCAATCACTTGTACATGCGGGAAATGTTTTTTAATCCAAGATACTTTATCAATAACGCCTTTTGAGTGACCATGCGCGGTATCAACAACGATGATATCGACGTCAGCCGCAATCAATGCTTCAACGCGTGCTTGAGTATCAGCGCCCGTACCAACTGCTGCGCCCACACGCAGGCGACCTTGCTCATCTTTACAAGCATTTGGATTGTTTTCAGCTTTAGCAAAGTCATTGACCGTAATCAGACCACGCAAACGGAAATCATCATTGATAACAATAACTTTTTCGATACGGTGCTCGTGTAGCAGTCTTTTGATGTTTTCGTTGCTCTCACCTTCTTTAACGGTGACGAGCTGCTCTTTCGGCGTCATGATATGGCTGACAGGCAATGATAGATTGGTTTCAAAGCGCCAGTCACGATGAGTCACGATACCGACTACTTTATCAGTACCCTTCTCAACCACTGGCACGCCTGAGATGTTATTGTCTTGGGTCAGTCTTAATAACTCACCGATGGTCATCTCTGGATGCACAGTAATAGGATCAACCACAGTACCAGCTTCGAATTTCTTGACGCGGCGCACTTGCATTGCCTGCTTATCGATATCCATGCTCTTATGCAAAATACCTAAACCACCAAGTTGTGCCATGGTAATGGCCATCTCAGACTCAGTGACTGTATCCATAGCAGCAGAAATTAGCGGTAAATTTAGCGTGATACTTTTTGTTAGGCGGGTCGTTAGATTAGCAGCTTTTGGCAATATTTCTGAATAAGCTGGCAATAATAAAACGTCATCAAAGGTTAAGGCTTCATCGACAATTCGCAACATACAGACCCCTATTAGTGGTTATTTTGATAGGTGGGCAATACAGTATCAAGAAAATCAACAGAAATTCTATCAAAATCATAAGGTTATAAACCCAGCAGAAAATAATAAAACCGTGGGGAACAAATACTAAATACAAACATTCGCTCGGCACATCATCAATTCATCATTGCTCACTAAATCATTGGCTCAGCAGACTGGCTAATACAGCGCCCTTTACCTGCCCCAAAATCTAACTATACAATGCTTAACAACTGAATTATCCCTTAAAAATAACGCCATATTATAACAAATAAGCAAGCAAATCGCATGCTATATTTGTCAGTGGGTTTTACTCACAGCTGTCTATCGATAGTGACGCTGTACATTCAATTTTTTTAAGTGTCAAACCAATAGACATTGACTATTTTTGTCTCAATACAAGGTGCTCAGCTGGTAAATAATGCTTTTGTTCACGATACAAATAATCAAGCATCTGCTCACGTATCTCACAGGCCAGTGTCCATGCTTCTACAGGGCCTACCGCTGAAACAGCGCCGCGCAGTTGAATGGTCTTTTCAGTTACCTCAACGACAAATATTTCAGGCTCAGTTTTGTTGTCCCAAAGCTTATTGTCTTTCACCACCGAAATAAACTGCTGCCGAATGGCGTCAATATCTGCGCCGTAATCGATATATAAGAACACAGGACAGGTCTGATGCACTTCTGTATGCGACCAGTTCTCTACCATTTCGGTGATCAATTCGCGCATCGGCACGATTAATCGACGTTCATCCCATGTTTTTAGTACCGCATAAGTATAACGCAGGTCTTCAACGGTACTAAAGTTGCCATCCATTATCACACTGTCGCCAATTCGTACGGGCTGGGTCACTGCTACCTGTACTCCAGCAATGATGTTACCCAGTATTGGTTGAGCGGCGATACCAATGACCACGCCAGCAATGCCAGCCGAAGTCAGTAAGGTTTTGCCAAAGCCTTCCATGTTGGCAAACTCACTCAGACCTATCCAAATACTGCCCAACACCATGACAAATACGAAGACGCGGCGAAATATCGATACGTAAGTTCGACGACGGCGCACTTTGTCAAACTGCTCCTCTCCTAGATTTTCAATCTGCATATCTTGATAGCGGTTGGCAAAAAAGTTGATAACACGTATACCGAGCCACATGGCGCTAAAGACCAATCCAATCCAAATAATCGGACGTGTCGAGGAAGCGACTGCATCCAGATAAGGAAAGCCGCCCGATACCAAGGTAAATACCGATGAGAAGCTGATGGTAAAGGTTAGCGGTACTGTCAGCTTATTGACCAAATCTTCCACGCTATTGTGGTGAACCGTACTCAGCCGATTGCCGGCTTTATCTTTGACATACCAATTGAGAAGCTTGCCAGCACCTTTGCTGAGTAACCAGCCCACTCCCATGGTAAAAGAGAAGAAAACAAGTAATGCTAAAAACTCCCAGATGGCGATGCTAAATAACTGTAATTTTGTCCACGCCGGTAAATAACGCTCAAACTTTGCCGGATGATATTGCTCATAGAGGTTATCGATATTACCAACCGTTTGGGCAGAAAATACCCAAAAAGGCGCACTATCATCAATGCGCACACGCTCTAGATGTATGGGTACACGGCGCTCACGATAATCGATATAACCAAGCTGAATAGAGCGTCTAGGAATGCCTTGAATACTGTTCGTGCTACCAAGCGGTGGCTCAATCAAACCGTCAGGACGATCTGGCAATTCATCAAAAACATAGAGCTTTTTTTCAATCAACAAAAAATCAAGTTGTTTGGCCAGATCTATCGCCCGACTACGCTGCAATTTACCATCAATCAAATTCATATTGAGCGCATAAGCGGCCAAATCATATTGCTGATTCATGACTGCCGATTGGAAAAACTCTAATGTGGCAAGTGGGGTTGACAAGTTTGGCGGCTCAGACAAGGGCGGCAAACCTGCATTGAGCTTATCTAACGCATAGTAGTTTTCGTTGTAATCCCCAGTGAGACCAGAATCTCCTTGTAGCACACCTGCTTGCTGCACTGTCCTTTTTTCTAGCGGGCTAATTACCTCTGCTGCAACGGCAGAGACAGTCACTCCTTCCTCTTTTAACTTATCGATTCTTTGCGCAGCATACTCCACCAAATTTTCTGGTTTTGTAGTAACCGTCTCTTCAAGATTTCGATTGTCTATGTCCTCAGTACTGCTTGCTGCATAAGCAGAAATGCACGCCATATTTAATAGGATAAATAAGCTGCCAATTATAAAGAGCAGTCGCGGTAAAAATTGGGCATGAGACTGTAGAGAGTGAGTCCTGAGAAATCCGAAAGGAGTTTGCATACAAAAACTCTTGCTAATAAGTATGATATTAAGCTAATGCAGAAGACACAAAAAAGCCAGCAGATAGCTGGCTTAATTTATTATTGTTTGTGAATGAACAAGCGCAAAAAACTAATGCTTACATTAAGCACGGCGCCAAGTGGTGCCCGCACGACTGTCTTCAAGCTCAATACCAGCATCTTTCAACTGCACACGTATCTCATCAGCACGCGCAAAGTTTTTATTGGTTTTGGCATCAGCACGCTCGATGATTAGCTCATCAATGGCTTCGTCGGTTAAACTATCTTCAGCTACTTCACCAATGACGGCTTGCAAGAACTGCTGCACAGGCTGCTGTAAAATATTAAGCGTTTGCGCCAAAGCCTTTAAGCACTCGGCCAACTGCCAAGCAGTCTCTACATCTTGTGCTTTACTCGCTTTATTGATATCACGCGCCAATCCAAACAGCACACTGATAGCGGTTGAGCTGTTAAAGTCGTCATTCATGGCTTTGATAAAGTCTTGTCCCACTGCACTGGCGTAGGCATTATTAATCAAGGCTTCATCGATAATAAGTACTTCACCTTTTTGTTGTTCAGCAACTTTTAATGCTTGATACAACCTGCTTAGGCTATTATGCGATTCGTCCAAGGCACTATCAGAGAAGTTTACTTGACTGCGATAATGACTCGACAATAAGAAGAAACGAACCGTTTCTGGTAAGTATTTTGCCATGACATCACGAATGGTAAAGAAATTCCCCAATGACTTGGACATTTTTTCGCCATCAACATTGATAAAACCAACGTGCATCCAGTTACGCGCGTATTCACAGCCGGTCGCTGCTTCAGATTGGGCAATCTCATTTTCATGATGCGGGAACTGCAAATCATGACCGCCGCCATGGATATCAAAGGTATTACCAAGGCATTTGGTCGACATCGCTGAGCATTCAATATGCCAGCCCGGACGCCCTTGACCCCAAGCTGATGCCCATTGTGGCTCATCAGGTTTCGCCGCTTTCCATAACACAAAATCAAATGGATTGCGCTTATCGTTCTCGACTTCAACCCGTGATCCTGCCTGCATATCATCAAGGTTACGTTTTGACAATTTGCCATAATCTGCGAAGCTATCGACTGCATAGTAGACATCACCATTATCACCCGCGTAGGCATAGTCATTACTAACCAACGTCTCAATCATCTGCTGCATCTCATCGATATGATCGGTCGCACGCGGTTCCGCATCAGGGGACAAGCAGCCAAGTGCTGTCGCATCTTCATGCATGGCAGTAATAAAACGTTGGGTCAATGTGCCAATCTCTTCACCATTTTCGGCAGCACGAGTGATGATTTTGTCATCAATATCAGTAATATTACGCACGTAATTTACGTCATAGCCCAATTGTGCAAGCCAACGTACTGCCATATCAAAGCCAACCATCACTCGAGCGTGACCGATATGACAATAATCATAAACCGTCATGCCACACACATACATGCCAACTTTGCCCGTGGCAAGCGGCTTGAATACTTGCTTGCGTCCAGTAAGTGAGTCATAGATGACGAGCTGAGACATCGCGTCTGCAAGAGGTGTGGTCATAGTCATAAAGCCTTTAAATTAAAAGTATAAGAGAAAACAAGCCTAGCAATCATGTACGCTTAGCCAATAAAAAAGCGCTTACATAAGCAAATCATGCATAAATCAAGGGTAAAGAGAACATCAATATAAAACTTAACCCATTATCTTAGCGAAAATGCTCGTAAAATACTACAATGAGCGCGCAAGTAAGACTCTGTAATGATAAAAACATTGATAGTTAAGGATAAAAATATGGGCAATCGTTTAAGCAAAATTTATACGCGTACTGGCGATGATGGCAGTACTGGCATGGCAGATGGTAGTCGCGTCAGTAAGGCGGACATCCTATTTAGTGTGATGGGTGATATTGATGAGCTCAACTCGCACATTGGCTTGGTACGTGCACAGCTTACTCAAGCGTTAAGTGCGCAAACCAATAATTCAAGTCACAGCCAACAGCTACCTGAACGCTTGCAAACAAAACAAGAAGTCGACTTTGCCCAAGCTTTAGTGATTATTCAACATTTATTATTTAATATCGGTGGTGAGCTTGCTATGCCAGAATATGAAGGCGTAAATACGATTCATATTGATTGGCTTGAGCAGCAGATCGATGCGATGAATACAACGTTACCACCGCTAAAAGACTTTATCTTACCAACAGGCTCATTATTGGTCAGCCAGTTGCATGTGGCACGTACTGTTTGTCGCCGCGCTGAGCGCCAAGCAGTATTACTAAGACAAGCGCAGCCACAAGCCATTCGACCGACAGCGGTCAGCTTTATCAACCGTTTGTCTGATTGGCTCTTTGTCGCCGCACGTTTTTGCACAGACCCTGAACAGGTTTCTGAAGTCTTGTGGGACAGCCAAGTATTACAAAAATTCGCTGATAGTTGAGCCATTTAACGAACCACAAAAAAACGCCCGCAATAAATATGTTGCAGGCGTTTTTTTATTGAAATACTGAATTGAAATACTGAAACGATGCTTATCGATATTTAGTAGCAATAAGATTAATAAGTTGCTTCTTTATCTTCAATAATGACCATATCAATGCTTTCATCTTTAGGCGTTGCTTTTGGTGCTTCTGGAGCAGCAGGTGTAGGAGTTACTGTACTAGGCGCAGTAGTGCTAGGTGTTGGCGCTGACGGAGTGCTACTTGGCGTCTTTGTATTTTGACTGCTGTTTTGATTAATAACTGGTGGCTTAGCAGGTTGTGCTGGACGCACAGGCGCAGCTGGCGTTACCGCTCTTGGCTGGCTAGTATTATTATTGCTCTGTGTATTCTGTGCTGGTTCACGGCGGCGTTCAGGTTGCTGAGTGCCACGTTGGGCGCGCTGCTCTTCCATTGCTGAATGGAGCGTTGAGCTGGCGACCACTTCTGATACCACTGTTAATAATGCCGGCTGTCCTGCGATACGTGTACGTACTTGACCACCTTGCATACCAACAACATAGGTAAAAGCATCATCAATGAGCATATTGTTATTGATACGAATATTGTCATTGGCTAAGCGCGATTGCAAACTTGGCCGATTATTAGCGGCTTGCACTTGGCTGGCTTGATATAAGTCTTCACTTGGCAGAGTCATGCTGACGCTTGCCTGACAGGTTGTCAGACCATTTTCATTGGTTGCTTGCAACACGGCGGCATTTTGTATATCGATGATAATACCGTTTGCTTTAGTAGAAACCACACCGCTGCCTAAGCCAATCTCTGCATCGTTGGCATAACTGACGGCTAAAGTTTGGGCTTGTTGATTGAGCGTATTTTTCAAAGCGGATTTGAGGCGGTCTTGTACCATAGGATCATCACAGCTCACCGCCGTGGCAGCAGCATTTTCACTAACCTGTGTTTCTTGCTCAGTCACTTCTACCGTTTCGGCATCGTCTTTTTCTGAGCGATCACAACCAGCAAGCGCTAAACCACATACCATGCCAATACCAGCAACTTTATACCAATTGCTCACACTTTTATTTGCTACGCTCATATCTCTTTTGCTCCAATTTACTGATTCGTACCGTCGCTCACGGACAGTATTTGACATTTACACTATAAAACTCAAATCTAGCAGAAACCGGCATTGCGATAGATTTGAAAACCACATTATTATACGGTGTTTGCAGGAGATGGTCATCTATGTAGCCTACTGATGTACAAATAACGTTCAACATTGTGTCCGAAATATAGCTTTAGTTGCAAAAAAGCTACAAATATATATTTACTTAAACAAATATTAAGATGATGACAGAAAGTTTTATCAGCATAAGATTTTTATAAATGCTCTATTCAATACGCTTTGATACGTGATAGCGTTGGATGCAGTTAATAACAGACGATATAATATTTCCATTATAATGCTCAAAATATGTGATGGTTACTGGTTATGATAGATCTTAAGAACACCTTGCTACTTGGTCATCGCGGCGCGCGCGGTGAAGCATTAGAAAATACCTTATCAGGTTTTGAATATGCGCAAAATTTGCAAAGCTCTGGCTTAGCAGGTGTAGAGTTCGATGTACAACTTAACCGAGATGGACAGCTCATCGTCTTTCATGATGAAACGCTTGAGCGCATGTGCGCGCAGCAGTCGCGTCTAGATCAGCTAAATGTGAGCGAAATACAGCGTCATCATCAGTTTGGTCAGCCAATTATCACGTTGCCTGACATTGCTTCTGCTCTAAATACCTATACTTATATTGAGCTTGAGGTTAAAACCCATAGTCGCACTGATTATGCCAAACTCGTAAAAGCCTTGATGCGTGACCTCATTGATAGCCCCCTTGCTAGCCTACCGATTGTGCTAACCAGCTTTGATGTTGAGCTGCATGCCCATTTACAACGCAGTACTTTCATAAGGCATATACCACGTGGGCTGCTTATTCGAGAGCCTAAACTACTGAAACAGGCTCCCAATACTGCCTTACAACTTGGCTGTAAGCAATTAGGTATCCACTATCCGCTTTTGGATCGTGAAGTCATACAGTATTGTCATCGCTATGACTTACCTGTAAGTGCATGGACGGTCAATGATATTGAGACTATTAAGCAGCTTATAAACTGGCAAGTTGATGTGATTATTACTGATTATCCAAGCTATTTATTATTACCTTAACGCATTACTCCTATTTCTAAACTCGCTTTTGCGGTGTACATATTTATTGTTTTACTTACATTTTTACCTTATAGCTGATAAGTCACGGCTTATTTGCCATAACACCTACTATAATCCATACAAGTTATTGTTATTTAGCAATATTTTTATAGTGTATAAGTGTTCACTTTACTAAGTATTTAAGGTAATATAGACGCTTAAATTAATACCGTTAGGGATATTATATGATTGCAAAAAAAGCACTTGGCTTACCGCTTAAAGGCTTACGTTTCGCTATCAAATCTGGTGACACACTTGTCAAAAATGCCAGCATTCAAGTCACACGTTTTAAAACACGTTTTGATGAGAATAAAGCAAAAAACTCACTCGATGAGATGCCTGTTGCCAAACGCAACTATGCAAGCGCCTCTGAGCAGACTGAACTGCCTACCGATGTAGATAATATCGATATGCGTGAATTTGAGTTTACCAAAGCACCGATTAACTGGATTCCAGCGACTATTCTGGTAGCCACGCCTATTGCTGCAGCAATTATTACGCCATGGTATCTGTTCACCCATCAAGTCAGCGCACCGGTTTGGGGCGTATTTGGGGCGTTTATGGTATGGACGGGTATCAGTATCACAGCTGGTTATCACCGTTTACTATCGCATCGTGCTTATAAAGCGCATCCAATCGTCAAAAACTTTTTATTGCTAGGTTCTACCTTTGCGGTACAGGGTTCAGCGTTTGATTGGGTTTCTGGTCACCGTACGCATCATCGTCATGTCGATGATCGCTTAGAAGACCCGTACTCAGCGAAACGTGGCTTTTTCTTTAGTCATATGGGCTGGATGCTACGCAATTATCCTAGCGGAAAATTTGACTATAAAAATATCCCTGACCTGACCAAAGATAGAACGCTGCAAATTCAGCATAAATATTACGGTTTATGGGTTGCTGCATTGAACATCGGTGCAGTCGCCGCGATCGGTTGGTTATTGGGTGATGTTTGGGGTACTTTGGTCATCGTCGGTTTGCTACGTCTGGTACTGACGCATCACTTTACCTTCTTTATCAATTCGCTATGTCATATGTTTGGGTCGCGTCCTTATACCGATACCAACACTGCACGTGATAACTTCTTCTTGGCTCTATTTACGTGGGGTGAGGGTTATCATAACTATCATCACTTCTTCCAGTATGATTATCGTAATGGCGTAAAATGGTGGCAGTATGATCCAACCAAATGGCTTATCGCTGGTTTATCGAAGCTGGGCTTGACTACTGAGCTACGTACTGTTGATGACACCACTATCAAGCATGCTGAAGTACAAATGCAATTTAAAGCAGCGCAGCAGCAGATTGATACGGTCACATCAAGTGGTATTGATATTCCTCATGCGATGAAAAGCTTCCAAGATCGTATTAAGTTTGAATATGATGCCTTTACGCAAACGGTTGAAGAATGGCAAGCATTAAAAGCAAAAACCATTGAGCTGAAAAAGACCGAGTTTGCTGATCGCTTGCATGAAGTTGAAGATGAGTTAAAGCAAGATTATGCCAAGATTGAACAAAAAATATTGGCACATAACAGCAATCTGAAAACAGCATTTCGCTCTATCGGTGAAAGCGCAAAAGCGGCTTAAGTATTGATAACTGTTTGATTATTTAGTATTTTATTGTGACGTTTCTCCTTCCCTCTATCTGTAAAAGATAGGGGGATTTTTTCGTGCGGTATTAAATCTCATGTCTATTGATAAATAGTAATGTGATAAACAATGATGTGATAATTAATCATGATTTACAAGAGACGGACAGAGTGCAATGCTGCTATATCAAGGCTATGTTATAGTGAGTTTACTCTATTCATATCTTAAATTTCTTCTCCCAGCTTTTATCTTTAAATTGGAACGGCTCTTATGCGCTATCAAAACACCTATGCTCAATTGGACACCCGTCTTTATAATGAGCAACTGCCAAACCCATTAGACAATCCTCGTGTCGGTCATTTTAATATTCAAGTTGCTGAGCAGCTGGGCTGGACGGAAGATACAGATTTGATGACTCGTTGGGTTGAAATACTTGGTGGACAGTATGTGCCAGCTGAATTTCAGCCTTTATCAATGGCGTATGCTGGTCACCAGTTTGGGCAATGGGCGGGGCAATTGGGCGATGGTCGCGGCTTATTGATGGCGCAAGTACTCGATAAAAACAATCAACTACAAGATATACATCTAAAGGGTGCAGGCTTGACGCCCTACTCACGCATGGGCGATGGGCGTGCAGTATTACGCAGTACCATTCGTGAGTATTTATGTGGTCATGCGTTGACTCAGCTTGGTATCGCCTCCTCTAATGCGTTGGGATTTGTGGTATCAGATACCAAAGTGCGCCGCGAGCGAATAGAAGCAGGAGCTGCCTTAATGCGAGTCGCTGACAGTCATATTCGCTTAGGTCATGTTGAGTGGATTGCAAGCTTTGCGCCCGACTTACTCGCTGAATTTACCGACTATATGATTGATACCTACTACCCTGAGTGCCGTGATAGTGATAAACCAGTCTTAGCATTTTTGCAGGCTGTGGTTGAGCTTACAGCACGCATGATTGCCGATTGGCAACTGATTGGATTTGCGCATGGCGTTATGAATACGGATAACTTGTCTATTACTGGCAGTACCTTGGATTTTGGTCCATTTGGTTTTATGGAACGCTTCAACCCTGCTTGGATCAATAATCACTCTGATCATAGCGGACGCTACGCCTATCAAAATCAGCCTGCTATTGGTCATTGGAATCTAAATATTTGGTTACCGCACTTTATGCGTCTAGACGGTGTGACGCGCGAGACGTTAGCAGATTGTCTGGCACCTTATGAGGCGACCTTTATGCAGCATTATCAGCAAGGGCTATGCCGTAAGCTTGGGTTGCCGCATCAGCGTGAAAGTCTAAGCTTAGCGTTTGAATGGTTGACACTACTAGAGGATAATTTACTCGACTATACCAATAGTTTCCGAGCGTTATTAGCATTAATCGCACCTAATGAGCATCATTATGAGCAGCAGTTGCTTGCAACCTTGACGGCCGAGCTGAATCCTGAAGCACAGCAAGTCTGGCAAGCATGGTCGACCCGTTATCTGGCACAAGTAAAGCAGGTATCGATTACTCAAGCAATTGAGGATATGCAAGCCAGCAATCCTATTTATGTATTGCGTAACAGCATGGCTCAGCGTGTTATCGTTGCCGCAGAGCAAGGACAGTTTGAAGAACTAAATAGAGTATTCGAGTTGCTTGCTAGCCCTTATACGCTACATGATAGCGCCATTGACCTTGATACCTTACCGCCTGCGCCTCATGCACCGCAAATGCCAATCAGCTGTTCGTCTTAATATATATTTATTCTGTAATATTTTGAAATATTTTGCATTTGGGGTTGATATTTGGGTCATTTTTTTGGCATTATCAACTAGCTAAATAATGAATATCAATTTATTATATTGTGTGCGCAGTTCATAGTCCTTAGCTAGGCAAATTATTGGCGATAATGTAGACTATCTATTTTGCACTATTGTTGTTTTTTGCTGATGTTTAAGCACCGCATAGCACCCCTTAACAATCAATGTACACTCATGATCATATTCAATGGTTATTGAGAATTAGGCATTAGTTTTTATCACCATTTAATTTATTCCAATTTATCCTAACCATGGCAATTATTATGAATGACGATATCACTTTGAATACGGACACCCCTAGTACGGAAAAAGAGCAGTTTGAACAAGCTGCCTTACATTATCATGAGTTCCCTCGCCCTGGTAAAATCTCAGTTACTCCTATCAAGCAATTGGCAAACCAACGTGATCTGGCGCTCGCCTATTCACCAGGTGTGGCAGTTCCTTGTCTTGAGATTCAAAGAGACCCATCTCTTGCGGCAAAATATACCGCACGTAGCAACTTAGTTGGTGTTATTACCAATGGTACAGCGGTGCTAGGTTTGGGAAATATCGGTCCATTGGCATCAAAGCCTGTTATGGAAGGCAAAGGGGTTCTATTCAAAAAGTTCGCTGGTATCGACGTTTTTGATATTGAAATTGCACAAAATGATCCGGACAAATTCATTGAGGCTGTTGCTTCTTTAGAGCCTACGTTTGGTGGGATTAATTTAGAAGACATCAAAGCACCAGAGTGTTTCAAAATCGAGCGCGAATTGCGTAAGCGTATGAACATTCCAGTATTCCATGACGACCAACATGGCACGTCAATCATTGTTGCGGCAGCGATGCTTAATGCATTAATCATCACGAACAAAAAAATTGAAGATATTAAAATCATTTGTTCTGGTGCCGGTGCTGCAGCGATTTCTTGCTTGGATATCATTTGCGCCCTTGGTGTGAATAAAAACAATATCTACGTATCAGACTCACGTGGCATTATCTCTACTACCCGTGAAAACCTTGATGAAACCAAACAACGCTATGCTCGTGAAACCACTGCTACGACTATTGAAGAGCTAATGGATGATGTCGACATGTTCCTAGGCTTATCTATGCCTGGTACATTGACAGAAGACATGGTTCGCCGTATGGCAAAAGACCCTATCATCTTTGCGCTTGCTAACCCAACGCCTGAGATCATGCCAGAAATCGCCCATGCCGTCCGTCCAGACGTTATTATGGCAACCGGTCGCTCTGATTATCCGAACCAAGTAAACAACGCATTGTGTTTCCCTTATATCTTCCGCGGTGCATTAGATGTAGGCGCAACGACTGTCAACGAAGAGATGAAAATTGCATGCGTACGTGCCATTGCTGCTATGGCACATGTTGAAGCGACGCCAATGAGCAACGTCAAAAACGTTGAAAGTACGCCAAGCTTTGGTCGTGATTACCTGATTCCAGGACCACTTGAGCCAAACCTAATCATTGAAATTGCCTCTGCAGTCGCCAAAGCGGCTATGGATTCAGGCGTTGCAACGCTTCCTATCGCAGATATGAAAGCCTATCGTCAGCGTCTGTCTGAGTTTGTCTATAACTCAGCGTTTGTAATGAAGCCTATTTTTGCTCGTGCAAAAGCAGATCCAAAACGTATCGTTTACTGTGAAGGCGAAGACAGCAACGTACTATTAGCGGTACAAGTGGTCGTCGATGAGCAGTTGGCTTATCCAATCTTGGTCGGTCGTCCTTCAGTGATCGAAAATAACATCGCCAAGCTAGCATTACGCTTGAAAGACGGCGTGAATATTACTATCGTCAATGTTGATGATGATCCGCGCTATAACGATTACTGGAAAGGCTACTACGAGAAAAACAAACGTACTGGGGTCAGTATCGAGCTTGCTCGCCGTGATGTGCGCCGCAAGACCTCTTTAATTGGTGCGCTTTTGGTTGAAAATGGCGATGCCGATGGTATGATTTGTGGTACATTCGGTCACTATCAACTGCATTTAAAATATGTCGGCAGAGTGATCAACAAAAAAGAAGGCATTAATGATTTTTACGCGATGAATGCGGTGCTCATGCAAGATCGTAATATTTTTATTGCTGATACCTATATCCATGAAGATCCAACGGCTGAGCAATTGGCTGAGATGACTGTATTGGCAGCTGAGCAATTGTGCCGCTTTAGCATTACCCCACGTGTGGCTTTGGTGTCGCATTCAAACTTCGGAACTTCTGATCGTGCCAGTGCGGTCAAAATGCGTAAAGTACATCAACTGCTGACCGAGATGAATGTCGATTTTGAGTTTGACGGTGAAATGCAAGGTGATGCGGCACTTGACGAACATATCCGTGCCAATGACTTGCCTTCGAGCAATCTTAAAGGTTCAGCAAATCTACTTATCTTGCCAACGTTAGATGCGTCGAACATTGCCTTTAACCTGCTTAAGACGGCAACCGGTAGCGCGTCTATCGGTCCTATTTTGTTAGGTGCAAGCAAACCTGTACATATTCTAACGCCATCAGCCACAGCGCGCCGTGTGGTTAATATGACGGCACTTGCGGTCACTGAAGCTCAGGATTTAGACAACGAGAAGCAGTAATCGATTACGTTCTTCAGAGTTAAAGTGCGCAATTAAGACAGTCTCTTGCATTTTTTATAGAGACCGTCTGCTATACTAAAACCAGCCAATGCTTAAAGTATTGGCTGGTTTTTTTTGACAAAATTTAGGTTAATTGGTAGTAAATATAAAGAGAATATTATGCAAGTGTATCTCGTCGGCGGTGCGGTACGTGATCAGCTATTAGGGCGCCCTATTAAAGATAAAGACTTCGTTGTCGTTGGGGCAACAGTTACTGAGATGCTTGACGCAGGTTTTCAGCAAGTAGGCGCAGATTTCCCTGTATTTTTGCATCCAGTAAGCCGTGAGGAATATGCCCTCGCACGAACTGAGCGTAAGCAAGGTTTGGGCTATCAGGGCTTTAGCGTGCATGCCAGTATTGACGTTAGTTTAAAAGACGATTTGCAGCGGCGCGACTTGACAGTCAATGCCATGGCCATAGAGGTTACTAGCTTAACCGACGATACACCGATAAGTGGTGACGTGATTGATTACTACGGCGGATTGCAGGATATTGAAAATAAAACCCTACGTCATGTCTCAAGTGCCTTTAACGAAGACCCTTTACGGGTGCTGAGAACGGCGCGCTTTTATAGCCGCTATTACGATTTGGGCTTTACTATCGCTGATGACACGTTAGTCTTGATGCGTGAGTTGGTTGCTTCAGGAGAGCTTACCCATTTAAGTAGCGAGCGTATTTGGCAAGAATCGAGCCGTGCAATGATGCAGCTCTCCCCTCAGGTATACTGGCAACAGCTATTTGATATCGGCGCCCTTGCAGAGTACTTTGCACCGTTACATCAGGCTTGGAATGATGATCAGATACGAGAGACAGTGCAAACATCGCTATATTTCGCCGGTCAGATGCAATTGAATCTATCACAGCGTTGGGCGCTATTAATGGTTAGCCTTAAGCCATCGTTATTTCAGTCTAAGCCTACTGAAGCCATAACAGCTGTCAAAAGTATTAACGATATAGGTGATATGGCTAAAGTACCAAAGGCACAAACACAATTTGCTGGTTTATTCGTACAACAAGCTGATAAATTAAGCGTTATAACCCAACTCAGTGCTGCCGAGAAAATTGATCTTATTCAAGCCTGCAGCGCCCATAAAGAGCCTGAAAAACTCTCGCAGCTCTTGGTCACAAGCCAAGTATTGCAGTTATCTATACAGCACCGTCAGATGATGTTGGCATTAAATAGCTTTCACAGTATTGGTATGAATGATATTGATCAAAGTCTCAAAGGTCCAGCGATTGGTAAAGCCTTGCGTCAATGCAGAATTGAGCATTTACAAACGCAAACAGCCTGACATAAAAAGATTAAACACTCTTTAAAATTTTAAAACCATATCCTAATTAAAACTCTATTATGACTCAAACATCTAAAAATACTCAGCCTATGATGGCATCTGCCCCCGTTATGCTTGTCACAGGTGGTGCTAAGAGAATTGGCTCGGCTATTATTCGTGCGGCTCATAAGCAAGGCTATCGCGTCATTATCCATTGTCATCATAGTGAGCAAGAGGCACATGCATTAGCAGACGCGCTGAATGATACTTGCGCTCATAGTGCTGTGGTTATTGTCGCGGATTTGGCAGTGGTAAATCAGGCAGACACTCTCAAGCACCTGACCCAAACTATCATGCAGGCATTTGGGCAACTAAACGTACTGGTACATAATGCCTCTCGCTTTTACTCTACCCCCCTTGGCAGTATTAATTATGACCAATGGGACGAGCTGCTGTTGACCAATGCCAAAGCGCCTTTATTGTTAAGCCAAGCACTACTACCTTATCTTAAGCAACAACAAGGTTGTATTATTAGTCTGCTTGATATTCATGCGCATGATAAGCCGTTTGCCAATTATACGGTTTACAATATGGCAAAAGCGGCGCATCGGATGATGGTGCAGTCTTTAGCACTGGATATGGCGCCTGGTGTACGCGTGAATGGGGTCGCGCCTGGGGTCAATATTTTACCCGATGCAGATAGCGATCAAGCGATTGATAGCGAGCAGCAAAGTAAGATTATAGGTTCCATTCCTATGCAGCGAATAGGCATCCCTGCTGACATTGCGCATAGCGTGCTCTATTTGGCGCACGCCAGTTATGTGACGGGTGAGATAATAACCGTAGATGGAGGCCGAAGTTTGACGCTGGCTGGTGGTAATTAGTGATAATTCATCAAATAGTATGCCCTATCTGCTAACTTTTACTTGAAAATATATAAAAATCAGGTATCATTGTGCGTCTAAAGGGCCCATAGCTCAGTTGGTTAGAGCAGAGGACTCATAATCCTTTGGTCGTAGGTTCAAGTCCTACTGGGCCCACCAAATTCAAACCCCGTAAACGCAATGTTTATGGGGTTTTTTTCTGTCTAGTGTTTTTAGCTGGTTTGTTAGAGTGTGCGATAAACCTCTGAGGGTGGATTTGCCTATCCCCAATGAATCAGCAACGTCAGGTACTTTACGTTTGTGTTCAACGACTAAGCTGATGGCATCTAATTTGAGTTATCGGGTATATTGATTGCGTTTGTTGGTCATACTATGTTCCTTCTTTTGTTTAGTATAACCTCTTAGCAGCTGTCCGAATTTATTATGCCACTACATGCTGGCATGTCTTAGTCTTAGCAAGTCCTTACTGCTTTTATGAGTACTCAATTGGCTTAATTAATATCGGAGTTTGCTTTGCAAGCACCCTTGTTTATGCTTTCTGAACTTAGCAGCACACCGCTTTCAATGTAATCGTTTTAATCCTTTTAGACTAGACACTTATGGTGCATAGAAAATCATAAAAACCATCATGGTGCGAAAAAAGTGCAATATCTCCTAAAAAGACCGATATTGGTGCGTTTATTATGTATTTTGGAATGGCATAAATATTGAAGTATTAATAGCAGTTAGGAATGGTTTGTTAACTCGGCCTACCAAGCTGCTACTTTATCTTTTTGGAGAAATATATGTCTTTATTGCCAACGCTTATCACTGATACTCCTATAAGTACAAATTATCGTATCGACTCAAAACTCACATCACGTTTGTCTCTACTAGCAGTAGCCGTTGTAGGTAGCTTAAGCCTTATAGGTTGTCAAAAACCTGCAGAAACTAGCGCTGAGACCAATTCTACAGCCACAAAAACCGAAACGGCCGAGACCGCTACTACCCCTGCGGCAGATGGTGACACCATCAAAGTAGGCATCTTACATTCTTTATCTGGGACGATGGCCATCTCTGAAACCTCATTAAAAGATACTGCCCTCATGACCATTGATGAAATTAATGCCAATGGCGGTGTGTTGGGTAAGCAGCTAGAGCCAATCGTCGTAGATCCCGCTTCTGATTGGCCGTTATTCGCTGAAAAAGCACGTCAGCTGTTAACTCAAGACAAAGTGGATGTCATATTTGGTGGTTGGACATCGGTGTCACGTAAGTCCGTGCTGCCTGTCGTTGAAGAACTAAATGGTTTAATGTTCTACCCTGTTCAGTACGAGGGTCAAGAGCAGTCAGAAAACATTTTCTACACTGGGGCGGCTCCCAATCAGCAAGCTATTCCTGCCGTTGAATACTTAATGAGTCCAGAGGGTGGTAGTGCAGAACGCTTCGTTTTACTTGGGACAGATTATGTCTATCCTCGGACTACTAACCAGATACTGCGTGCTTTCTTGAAGTCTAAAGGCGTAGCTGAAACAGACATCATGGAAGAGTACACTCCTTTCGGTTTTAGCAACTATCAGACTATCGTGGGCAACATTAAAAGCTTCTCTACTGGTAAAAAGACGGCGGTTATCTCTACCATTAATGGGGATTCAAACGTACCTTTTTATCGTGAACTTGCCAATCAGGGTATTAAAGCCTCTGATATCCCAGTCATGGCATTCTCAGTAGGAGAAGAAGAGCTTCGCGGTATCGATACCAGCTTATTGCAAGGGCATTTGGCGTCATGGAACTACTTTATGTCGGTTAAAAATCCTGTCAACAGCGACTTCACTAAAAAGTATAAGAAATATGCGCTAGATCATAAGCTACCGAATGCTGAAAAGGTCGTGACCAATGATCCTATGGAAGCCACCTACGTGGGTATCAATATGTGGAAACAAGCAGTCGAAAAAGCAGGTACCACTAATGTCGATAAAGTGCGTATTAGTATGGGAGGTCAGACTTTTGACGCGCCATCAGGGTATACATTGAAAATGGATGAGGAAAACCATCACTTATGGAAGCCTGTCATGATCGGTCAAATCCGTGCCGATGGTCAGTTCGATGTGATCAGCAAAACGCCAAAAGTCATTCGTGCTGAGCCATGGAGTCAGTACATTCCTAAATAAGGTGTTGTCACCTAAACCGCAATCCTTAGCCCTTAGCCCTTAGCCCCTTAATGGTATCAATACCAGCAACCCTTTAGCTCCTCTACTGATAAAACAGTTTTCAGTAGAGGTTAGAGGAGTGTTGACTGCAAAAAAGGAACCATCATGTCACATTACCCTTCCTATTATAAAAGTGACGCGCAAGCCAATTATTCTAATAAGACTTTTATCATCGCCTTACTATCTTTACTCCTCCTCATTGCTATCACATCAGCTGCTCATGCTCACGAGACGCCAATAGCCCACAGCCATGGCGAGAAACTATCTACTAATACTGTGGCAGCGACATCCAATGCTGTAAGTGAAGAGACCTTACTTGCTCAAGACGACACCTTACTTGCTCAAAACAAGCAGTCTCTGACTACGCCTGCTAATCTTGCGATAAGTAAAGGGGACGCTATCGAACAGTTCGTTGCTGCTGACTTCACCAAGCGCCAAACCATGCTCAACCAGTGGCCGGGGTCAGTTGAGAGTTTGGATACTTTAGTTGAGCTGATAAAAAACGATGAGCTATACCAAGGTAATGGTGGGCAAACTTATCTACTTAACAGCGAAGATGAGCTATTTACTTATCCTGCTAAGCAGCTGACCACCGAGTGGCCTAGCGACTTGGCGCAAGTGACTTTGACCAATACGCTACGCTCAGCCTTAGTGTTTGGACAAGCCAAGGTTAAGCTTGAGTCAAACGATCCTACGCAACGTGTGCAGGCAGTTGCCATCTTAGCGGACAATATCGAACAGCTAGATCCAGCACTCATAAGTACTGCTGCCACTAATGAGCAAGACGACGACGTCAAAACGGCGTTGAGTACTTTACAAGCGAGGATTGATTTTAGAGATGGCGACGTCGCCAAGCAAATTGCCGCGCTTACCGTGCTTGCTGATAGTGATAGCCCGCAAGTCTTAGTTGATGTCAAAAAAGCATTGGCGGCAGATGATATCGATCCTGTACTAAAATCTGCGCTGTTAGACGCTGAGGATAGTATTGAGCAGCGCATTACCATCAGTACTTGGATAGGTCATCTATTTACGGGGCTTAGTACGGCAAGTATCTTACTACTGGCGGCATTAGGGCTCGCCATTACCTTTGGTCTGCTTGGGGTCATCAATATGGCCCACGGTGAGCTAATTATGATTGGTGCTTACGCCACTTATATGGTGCAAAATCTCTTTCAAGCGTATTTTCCTAGTATGACTGGATGGTATCTGGTTGCTGCTATACCCGTCGCTTTCTTAGTCAGTGCCATTATCGGCATGATTATCGAACGAATCATTATTCGCCCGCTTTACGGTCGTGAGCTTGAAACCTTACTGGCAACCTTCGGTGTCAGTCTGATTCTCATGCAGTTGGTTCGGATGATATTTGGCGCGCAAAACGTCGAAGTCAGCAATGTCGACTGGTTGAGCGGTGCCTATCAAGTGTCCTCGAGCCTTGTACTCCCCTTCAACCGTATCGCTATTATCGGCTTTACCATCATTATTCTTATGCTACTGGTGTACTTACTTAACAAGACTCGCTTTGGGTTGTTTGTGCGCGCTGTGACTCAAAATCGGCAAATGGCACGTGCAGTGGGTATCTCATCTGCTCGCATCGATATGTTGGCTTTTGGACTTGGCTCGGGTCTCGCAGGTCTCGCTGGCTGTGCCTTAGCGCAAGTAGGCAATGTCGGACCCGACTTAGGTCAGACTTATATCATTGATGCGTTCCTAGTCGTCGTGGTTGGCGGTGTTGGGCAAGTATGGGGCGCGGTATTGGCATCTTTAGGTCTTGGTGTCAGTGGTACGGTGCTAGAGATTGGCATTGGTGCTGTGATGGCTAAGATTGTATTACTGGTTCTTGTGATTTTGTTTATTCAAAAACGTCCACAAGGTTTATTCGCCCTCAAAGGCCGTTTTGTGGATTAAGGAGAACCTCATGCGTTTGACTCAATTATTATCTGATTCCCCACGTAATGCCATTTTGATTGGTTTGTGTTTTTTAGTGCTACTGATACTGCCTTGGCTCCATCTATTACCTGAAACCTCTAGTTTTCACCTGTCTGCTTACTGGATAACTTTGATTGGTAAAATAATGGCGCTCGCCATGGTAGCACTGGCTTTAGACTTGGTCTGGGGCTATGCCGGCATCCTAAGCTTAGGTCATGGTCTTTATTTTGCGCTAGGAGGTTATGCTTTTGGTATGTATTTAACGCGAGAAACGGCTGGCACAGGCTTGCCAGACTTTATGCGTTTCTTAAGTTGGACCGAGCTGCCGTGGTATTGGGCAGGTACTCAACACTTTTGGTGGGCGATGGCTCTAGTGGTATTAGTTCCAGGTCTGGTCGCTTTCATCTTTGGCTATTTTGCTTTTCGCTCAAAAATCAAAGGCGTTTATTTTTCGATTATTACTCAGGCCATGACCTATGCTGCCGCCTTATTATTCTTCCGTAACGAAACAGGCTTCGGTGGTAACAATGGCTTTACAGGTTTTACCACGCTATTAGGTTATGACATCACTGCCTCTTCAACAAGGGCTGTGCTGTGTTTTACGACCGCTTTGGCGCTGCTACTGTCCTATCTTGGACTACGCTACCTGATGAGCCAGCCTTATGGTCGCGTGCTCGGTGCCATTCGTGATAGTGAAAATCGATTGCAGTATTTAGGCTATCGCACGCTTTGGTACAAGCTTTCTGCTTGGGTATTGTCTGCAGTCATTGCTGGTATCGCTGGTGCTCTATATGTACCGCAAGTTGGCATCATTAACCCCGGTGAGATGAACCCCGTCAACTCTATCGAGATGGCAGTATGGGTAGCTGCGGGAGGCAGAGGTTCACTCATTGGTGCTATCGTAGGCGCAGGTGCAATCAATGCGATTAAGACTTATTTTACCGTTGCCTACCCTGAGTTTTGGTTGCTTATCCTAGGTGGATTATTTGTGGTGGTTACTTTATTTCTCCCTAACGGCATCATTGGCGTACTTGATCGTTTTAAAAAGGAAAAAGAATAATGTTAATAACTAATGCTGCTACTTCTAATGTTGCTACTTCCCAAAAAGTTACTAACGATGCGCTTGTTAAAAACAATCCTAGTATTGATAATCCAATGAAAAACTCTAAAAATACACCACACATAACGGTCGCAGAAAACACGCCTACCCGACCAGTCACTACTTTGGCTGAAGATTACGGAGATAGCGGTGGCTTGGCGCATCCTTTTCCCAAATCAGGGCCAGATATGAGACATGGCATTGCGCTGTATTTAGAAGACGTTAGCGTGTGGTTTGACTCGTTCCGCGCACTCAATGATTTATCTTTATACATTGAGGCAGGCGAGCTACGCTGCATCATCGGCCCTAATGGCGCAGGTAAGACGACTTTAATGGATGTCATCACTGGTAAAACGCGTCCCACTAAAGGCAGTGCATTTTTCGGTCAAGTACATAATTTAGCCAAACTATCTACCGAAGAAATAGCGGAAGCAGGCATTGGCCGTAAGTTTCAAAAACCCACCGTATTTGAGAAATTTACCGTACTTGACAACTTAATGCTGGCCGCGCCAAAGGACAAGCGAGTGTCAAAAAGCTGGTTTACTCGTATTGACGCAGAAATCCAAGATACGCTTGACTCAACGCTTGATCAAATACGCCTAAAAGAGCTGATTAACAAGCCAGCAGGACTGTTATCTCATGGTCAAAAACAGTGGCTAGAGATTGGGATGTTACTGATGCAAAGACCAAAGCTTATTTTGCTTGATGAACCAGTGGCAGGCATGACAGATGCCGAAACGGAACATACCGCTGAGTTATGTCTGCGCCTCAAAAAGAATCATACCTTAATCGTGGTTGAACATGACATGACTTTCATTGATGCCATCAGTGAGAAAGTGACGGTCTTAGCAAATGGTGCTATTTTGGCTGAAGGCACGTTGAGTGAAGTACAGAATAATGAAGCCGTTATTGAGACTTACTTGGGTCGATAATTGATAGTAGTGCTTAGAAATAGACCTAAAAAATAGAGGTGCTTATATGTTAGAAATTAATGCCATAAATCAATATTATGGTGGCAGTCACATTTTACGTGATGTCACCCTCGCCGCCCCTGTAGGAGAATGTAGCGTGGTACTGGGTCGTAATGGCGTCGGTAAAACCACCTTGCTTAAATGCTTGATGGGCATCCTACCAATAAAATCAGGTGAAATCTTATTAAACGGTAAGGATATTAGTGAGATGACGCCTGAGCAACGTGTACGCGCAGGACTCGCTTATGTGCCGCAAGGACGTGATATATTTTCTACTTTGACCGTTGAAGAAAACATTCTAATTGGCATGGCGAAATTCTCTCAACGTAAAGCAAGTAAAGTACCCAAACACTTATATGATATATTTCCAGTGCTGGACGAAATGAAGCATCGCCGCGGTGGTGATCTATCAGGCGGTCAGCAGCAGCAACTTGCTATTGCTCGTGCGCTTGCATCAGAGCCTCGAGTACTAGTACTTGATGAGCCGACTGAAGGTATCCAACCGTCCATTATTAAAGACATTGGTAGAGTCATTCGTAGTCTTGCTAATAAAGGCGATATGGCAATTGTTTTAGTCGAGCAGTTTTATGAGTTTGCAGAAGAGCTTGCCGATAACTATACCGTGCTCTCTAGAGGACAAGTGGTAGCTCAAGGGGCTGGAGTTGACATGGCAAAAAACAACATTCAAGAGTTGGTGGCAATCTAAAAGGACACTTTCTAAAAGGGAATACAATTTTGACTTGGCAATCCTCACTACAGCTTCATTTCGACTGCGCCTCTACTGCTGCAAAAACTCGGCTGTATCATCGTGCCCATACTGGCGCACTAATGGTGCAGCGCGCGCTGTATCCTGAGCCTGATAGTACTGATAACAGTCAAGCAGGGATTTGCCATATTTATGTGTTGTATCCTCCTGCTGGTATCGCCGATGATGACCGCTTAACATTGGAATTTGACCTACACTCTAACAGCCATGCGGTGATTACCACCCCTGGAGCCGGCAAATGGTACGGGCAACGCAAATCATTACGATACTCTAGACCTAGCGACTCATCAAAATTTAACAACGGTACTCAATCGGCACATAGCAACACTTCTAACGACTGTTTTAATGATGTTGTCAGCGCAGAACAGCATATCAACGCCCGCCTCGATGACCACGCTATTCTTGAATGGCTACCACAAGAAAGTATCTATTACGATCATTCTATCTCTACTGCCAATAACCGCTTTTATTTGGCTAAAACGGCAAGTTTATTGACTTGGGATATTGCTGTGTTCGGACGTCAAGCGTATCAAGAGACGTTTGCTAATGGTCATTATGCCAACCGCTTAGAGGTATGGCGTGAGAGTGATCTATTGGTCAGTGAGTGCACTTCCCAACAAGCCAATACGCGCTGGTTTACCTCACCATTAGGACTGAACAATCAACATGTTCATGGCTCTTTTTGGGCAATACCTAGCACAGAGGTCATTGCGCCAGAACTACAGAATAATCCGCTCAAGCTCGGCCAATATTTAGATACCACTATTACCGAGATACGCCATCTCATTGATACGCAGTCATTACCTATTTATTGTACTCATAATTTTCAAGGTATTAATTGCCGTTATTTAGGGGCAGATGTGCGTGTGTGCTTTGAAGCTTTTTACCAAATTCGCGAGCTTATACGGTCTACATGGTATGCGCTTGAGCCTCATCGACCGAGAATTTGGGACACCTAATATCATGTGCTCCCACTTAATCTCATCCCTGAACAATGCTGAACCAAACCAGAATGACTCTACTTAGTACATTTAACTTGGCACATTTACTTTATGAAGATTAAAAACGGTTCATAGTCTTTAAAGCACAATAATTATTAAGGAAGCTTTATGCAATTAAATCCTACAGAGAAAGATAAACTCTTATTATTTACAGCCGGTATGGTGGCGGAACGTCGTAAAAATCGCGGTGTAAAACTCAATTATCCTGAGTCTATCGCTTACATTAGCATGTTACTAATGGAAGGCGCACGTGATGGCAAAACCGTGGCGCAACTGATGAGTGAAGGAGCCACTTATCTCTCTGCCGATGACGTCATGGAAGGCATTGCAGAGATGATACACGATGTCCAAGTTGAAGCCACTTTCCCCGATGGCACTAAGCTGGTGACGGTACATAACCCCATCGTATAGCTTGTTTGCTATAAAGTCGTATACAACGATATTGAACTAGAGCCATTGCCGTAAGACGATTAAGGATAATAAAAATGACGATGAAAGTAGGCGAATATAAGATTAAAGCAGGCGATATGGCATTGAATGCTGGTCGCTGCGTTCAAACCATAGCAGTAATCAATACCGGCGACCGCCCTATTCAAATCGGTTCTCATTATCACTTCTATGAAGTCAATGCAGCACTGAGCTTTGATCGAGAGTCGACGCTTGGCTATCGACTCAATATCCTATCTGGCACTGCTGTACGTTTTGAGCCGGGACAAGCGCGCGAAGTGGAGCTGGTTGCCATCTCAGGTAGACAGCATATTTATGGTTTTTCGGGCAAAGTCATGGGCGTTGTAGACCCTAAAACCTCTCAAAACACCTCGAAAAAACGCATTGACCGACGTATTTATGCTGAACATTTTGGCCCTACCACAGGAGATAAGGTACGCTTGGCCGATACGAATTTATGGCTTGAGGTTGAATATGATTTGACCAGTCATATTGATCACCAGCCTGACATTGATAGTGTTAGCATTGGTGAAGAGGTTAAATTTGGCGGCGGTAAGGTTATCCGCGATGGCATGGGTCAGTCACAGCTAATAGGTGACCAAGTTGCCGATACTATTATTACCAATGCTCTAATTGTGGACTATAGCGGTATCTATAAGGCAGATGTGGCTATCAAAGAGGGCCGCATTAGTGGCATCGGTAAAGCTGGCAATCCTGATATTCAGCCTAACGTGACGTTACCTATTGGCGCGGCTACCGAAATTATCGCAGGAGAAGGTAAAATCTTGACTGCTGGCGGTATCGATAGTCATATTCACTTCATTGCACCGCAGCAATGTGAGACGGCATTGATGTCTGGTGTAACCACGATGTTAGGCGGTGGCACGGGGCCTGCTGAAGGTACTCTTGCCACCACTTGTACGCCTGGTGCCTATCATATTCACAGCATGCTAAAAGCCACTGATGCTATTCCGATGAATATCGGATTCTTAGGTAAAGGCAATGTTAGTTTACCTGCCCCCATTGTAGAGCAGATTGAAGCGGGTGCTATCGGGCTTAAGCTTCATGAAGACTGGGGCTCCACGCCCAAAGCCATTGATAACTGCCTTAGCGTGGCTGAAGAATATGATGTACAAGTGGCTATTCATACTGATACGTTAAATGAAAGTGGCTATTTAGATAGCACTCTAGGCGCGTTTAAAGACCGCTGTATTCACACCTTCCATACCGAAGGCGCTGGCGGCGGTCATGCCCCAGATATCTTAAAAGCTATTGGCGAAACCAACGTCTTACCCTCATCAACCAACCCGACACGCCCTTTCACCATCAATACCATTGACGAGCATCTCGACATGCTCATGGTTTGTCACCATCTAAGCCCAGCCATTGCCGAAGATGTCGCTTTTGCAGAAAGCCGTATTCGTAAAGAAACCATTGCCGCTGAAGATATTTTACAAGATATGGGTGCCATCTCCATGATGAGTAGTGATTCGCAAGCGATGGGACGCGTGGGAGAAGGCATTATTCGCACATGGCAAACGGCTGATAAGATGAAAGCCCAGCGTGGTCACCTTGCTCCTGATCAATCAGCTAAAACTGAGCAATCCTTAGACAATATCATGCTAAGTCCTACGGATTCTGATAGCGGCAATGACAACTTTCGTATCAAACGCTACCTCGCAAAATACACCATCAACCCCGCTATTACCCATGGCATTAGTGATGAAGTAGGATCACTGGAGTTGGGGAAATGGGCAGATTTAGTGTTGTGGTCGCCTGCATTTTTTGGTGTTAAGCCTGATTTAATTATAAAAGGCGGTTTGATTGCAGCGGCACCTATGGGCGACCCCAATGCTTCCATATCCACCCCACAGCCTGTGCACTATCGCAGCATGTTTGGTAGCTTCCCCAAGACAGTGGCGCAGACTTGCATCACCTTTATGTCAAGTGCGGCTATTGATAAAGGTGTTGATAGGCAATTAGGATTAGAAAAGGTCATCAAAGCAGTACATAACATTCGTAAAGTACGTAAACAAGACATGAAATTCAACAGCTACTGTCCTCAGATGGAGGTCAATCCTGAGACTTATGAAGTGTATGCCGATGGTGAGCTGCTGACCTGTGAGCCTGCCGACTATCTACCGATGGCACAGCGCTACTTTTTATTCTAGCTGCTTTTTATTGTCGTGCTGATAATCCCCAGTCAGCTGTAAATCATCTATTTTAACGGACTATAGACATACTTATGAAAATTTATACGCAACGCCTTGATAAATCAGACCTGAACGCTGAACAGCAAGCCGTGATTGATAGCCAAAAACAGGCAGAAAACTTTTTATATTTAGATTTCGATACCCGTCAGCGTAGCCGTTTTAAAGCAGAAACCCAGCACCAAGAATCCATTGGTGTTGATTTGCCACGTACGGAAACTATTAAGAATGGCAGTGTGCTAGCAGACTATCAAGGCAATTTAATACAGATTATGGCTGCCAAGCAAGCCTTGATAGAAGTGACTGCAGATAATAACTTTGACCTTATGAAAGGTGCTTACCATTTAGGCAACCGCCATGTGCCTTTAATGCTGACCCCTACTGCCCTCTACTTTGAACCTGACCATGTTTTAGAAGCGATGTTACATCAACTTGGCCTACATACCCAAGCCGTACAAGCGCCGTTTGAGCCAGAAACCGGTGCTTATAAAGGCAATCAAGGCGGACATTCTCACTCTCATGGTCATAATCATAGTCATCACGGCCATGACCATGACCATTCACACACCCATGGCAACTCTCATGACTAATCATGCGACGCACTCCCACTCCCAGCATCCTGCCAGTACCGCACAAAGTATGAATGATTTGAATCATGCAGATGTGACCGGACGTTTGCTCATACTGGCGTCAAGCAACTTACCTATTGGCAGTTATACCTACTCGCAAGGCATAGAACCTGCTATTGAGTCAGGGCTTATTCATGATGAAAGCAGTAGTATGGATTTTATGAGTGATTATCTGGAGCTGGCATTATGTCGTTATGAGCTACCGCTACTAGCGCTCATGATTGAAGCCCTTATGATTGAGGACGTCACACTTGCTGATGCTTTAGGTGCAGATTACCACGCTAGCCGCGAAACCAAAGAGTTCGTCTATGAGTCAAGTCAATTGGCTCTGTCTTTATCCGCATGGCTTGATAATGTCCTTGAGCTCAATGTGCCTGATAGCTTACTCGCCCATGGGTTTTTGCCGCTGTTTGCCCATATTAGCTCGCACTGGCAATTTAACCCTGTACAAGCCATGACCACTTACGCCTTTGGCCAAATCGAAAACATGGTGCTGGCTGCGGTCAAGACCGTACCGCTTGGGCAAATGGCAGGACAGCGAATCATTTGGCAGCTGCAACAGCTACTAAGCCAACAAGTACAGCCACTGGCTGCTCGCGTCAAGCAAAGCTTTTTGTACGCTCAAAGGCTGCCGTTAATGGCAGATAGCTCTGACATAACGATATCAAAACTAAATCTACTTTATCAACAGCTACAAATATCAGCCAACTTACCAAATTTAGCGCTCCTGTCTTGCCAGCATGAAAAACAATATAGCCGCTTATTTCGCTCTTAATCGCTGATAACCCTACCAACTTATTAAGGATATTTATTTATGGCACTGACACCCAAAGTCGAAAACAAACATTCAGACACGACATTATCACCACTACGCCTAGGTATTGGTGGCCCTGTAGGCTCAGGAAAAACGGCATTAACGCTGAGATTGTGTCAACGCCTGCGCGATGATGTCAATATGGCAGTGGTGACCAATGATATATATACCAAAGAAGACTCTGAATTTTTAACGCGTCATGAGGCCATGCCAGCCGAGCGCATTCGCGGTGTCGAAACGGGTGGCTGCCCGCATACTGCCATCCGTGAAGATGCCTCGATTAACCTGTCTGCCATCGCCGAATTACAGCAGCAGTTTGCAGGTCTTGAGCTTATTATCATCGAGTCTGGTGGCGATAATTTGGCAGCAACTTTTAGCCCTGAATTGTCCGACTTGACGCTATATGTCATTGACGTCTCGGCAGGCGATAAAATCCCTCGTAAAGGCGGGCCTGGTATCATGAAATCGGACTTGCTCATTATCAATAAAACCGACCTTGCCCCTTTCGTAGGCGCGTCACTTGAGGTGATGGCACGTGATGCCAAAAAAATGCGCGGCGATAAGCCTGTGGTCTTTAGCAACATGAAAACAGGCGAAGGCGTTGATGACATCGTTGCTTTTATCCTTGATAAAGGCATGATAAATGTGGCGTAAGACCATGCCTATAATGCCACATGCTATGGCATAAATAGCCGTTCTTAAAACTACTAAATGGTAAGCGGGTTATCAAACAGTGATCATATTGATTTGTTTACACATTAAGGATTTATCATGACCATAAAAACCTCACAAACCATGATATAGTCAATTCCAAATAAAACAGATACGTTATGTTCCAACGCAGTACTGGTATAAATTTTTCTGGCGTGCTGTGCCTACGCCGACAGAGGCTGCGTAAAACTCATCCCAGTCCTACTGTATCGCTTTAATACTGAATTCACTATACGTAAAAATTTCATCAGCAAAACGTCAACGGCTAGTGGATTAGCATTGTTATCATTAAAAAAGCCGAATGCTACTTTTAATCGTAGCATTCGGCTTTTTAGTCGGATTTTCTAACCGTTAGAAAGAAGTACGGCGATAGTCGCGGTATTTAGGTAACCAGAAGTTAGCTTTTAATCGACGTTCTAAGTTTTCTGCCGTGACTGGTAATGCCAGTTTATCTTCAATTGCTTGCAGGGCAACTGCATAGGCTATTTTTTCACTGATTTCTCTAATGAATTTAATGGGCGGCAATATGGCACCTGGCGCTTTTTCATATTCTACTGAGATATCTGCAAGTGCTTGACTTGCCGCCGTCAGCATATTATCGCTGATACCCGTTGCACGTGCTGCTAAAACCCCTAAACCAATGCCTGGGAATATATAGCTGTTATTACACTGAGAGACTTCAAAAGACTGACCTTCAAAAGTGGTATTAGGAAAAGGACTACCGGTTGCAACAATGGCCTTACCACGACTCCAGTTAGTCACTTCTTGCGGTGTTGCTTCAACACGAGACGTTGGATTTGATAGCGGCAATATAATAGGATGTTCAGTATTAGCACATAAAGATTCAACGACCTCTTGCGTAAAGAGACCTTTTTGTCCGCTTACGCCAAACAAGACAGTTATTCTTGCTTGTTTAACCACTTGTGCTAACCCAAGTTTTTGACTCTTATCCCAATGTTCAATATCTGTTTCTTTTTGCACTAACGGTGTTTGGAATTTTTGTAGCTCTGTCATGCTATCGGTTAGCAGACCATAACGGTCAACCATAAATACCTGTCTGCGAGCCTGCTCTTCTGTTAACCCTTCACGCTGCATCTGACGAATAATGTGCTCAGCGATACCGCAGCCTGCAGATCCTGCACCCAAGAAAGCAATATTTTGTTGGCTAAGTTTCTGGCTTTTATTTAAACATGCTGCAATCAATGTACCGACTGAAACAGCCGCAGTTCCTTGAATATCATCGTTAAAGCAACATAGCTGATCACGATATTTATTCAATAATGGGGTCGCATTTTCCTGCGCAAAATCTTCAAATTGCAATAACACCTCGGGCCAACGACGCTTAACAGCCTGAATAAATAAGTCTACAAATTCATTGTACTCGTCGCCAGAGATGCGTGGATTTCTCCAGCCCATATACATAGGATCGTCAAGCAACTGCTGATTATTGGTACCGACATCTAACAAAATAGGTAAGCAATAAGCGGGACTAATACCACCACAAGCGGTGTATAAAGCCAATTTACCAATTGGAATTCCCATACCGCCAATACCTTGGTCACCTAAGCCCAAGATACGTTCGCCATCAGTGACCACGATAACTTTTACGTTTTGTTTGGTGGCGTTTTGCAGCATGTCATCGATTTTATGACGTTCAGGATAAGAGATAAATAAACCACGTTTACGGCGATAAATTTGAGAGAATTTTTCACAAGCTTGCCCAACCGTAGGGGTATAGATGAGCGGCATGACTTCCTCAATATGCTGCTCAATCAAATGGTGAAATAATGTCTCATTAGTGTCTTGTATATTACGCAAATAAATATGCTTATCCATATCACTGGTAAATGAGCGTAGTTGAAGATAAGCACGTGATGACTGCTCTTCAATCGTCTCAATATTATGAGGTAATAGACCGGTTAAATTAAAGCTATCACGCTCCTCTGATGAAAAAGCACTGCCCTTATTCAATAAAGGGGTTTCTAATAGTGCAGGACCTGCAAAGGGAATATATAACGGACGTTGGTTTAACATGATAAAATCTTCTTATTAAAAGTATGGGGTGGTACAAGGTTAATGGGTTAATGGGTTAAATATTTTTATCGATTCATTAAACAAATGAAGTTATTTAAATTTATGTTTTACTCTAGCTTGCTCAAATTCGTTCAAGCTGACATATTAAAGAGTTGATATCTATAATAAATACAATGTTTTTTATAAACCCTTAACATTGATAATGAAGGGTTTTTATTGTATTTTCTTAATTGAATAAGTTGTTTTTAGCAAGTTAGAAATTGAGCGATGCTGAAGAAACTGTAAAGATAAACTTAGTAAACTAACCACTGGACGAGGCGCTTACCATGACCAAAAAATTGCAGAGATATAGTACAGAATGTAAAGCAGAGGCTATCTAACAGATAACTTAAGTGTGATGGCTTAGTAATCAAGAATAGCGATACAAACGTTATCCAATTGATATAACCAATCAAGGCAAAGTTGTCGGCAAGAATCCCTATTATACTGAAGTTATAGCAGCTCTTGAAGACATCATACAACTGAAATAGCAATCATGAATTATTTCGATCAAAGCATAAAAAAATAAATAGGACTAATGTCGGCTATTTACGCAAAACAGTCACTGTAATAGTCTTGAGAAGTCTAGCACAAAGGTTATTTAAAAACACCTTGTTACAACTTACTATTAGTGCTATATTTTAACCAGTTGATGAGTATCTAGACTTTTTCAACCAAAACCTCTTATTTTATCCTTCGTAAAAATCGTTACCGCAAGAACACCATAATAAGAACGCAGTAAGTAGTAAAGTGACCAATCACCTGCAACTCCTTTCTTTGACATGGTTAATTTTTTAAATCTTAAAAACACAAAACCCAAACTGTATGAGTCAGGAAGACTCTTGCATTAAATTCGCATGAACCCCTGCTTATACAACAATCGTGCCCCTTTATATGCACTTACAAGGATGTCAATCATGTCGCTACAAAACCCAATTTTTATTCCTGGCCCTACCAATATTCCTGACAGATTACGTCGCGCGATGAACGTGCCGACGCAAGATCACCGTGCGCCTGATTTCTCAGACACGTTCTTACCGGTGCTTGCTGATTGTAAAAAAGTATTTGGCACCCAAGATGGCGAAATCATTCTATTTACCTCTAGCGGCACAGGTGGCTGGGAAGCTGCTATTAGCAATACCTTGTCACCTGGTGATAAAGTTCTGATTGCACGCTATGGTATGTTCTCGCATCGCTGGATCGATATGTGTCAGCGCCACGGACTTGATGTGCAAGTTGTAGAATGCGATTGGGGAACAGGCGCACCTGCTGATAAATTCCAAGCGATTTTAAACGAAGATACTGCACACGAAATTAAAGCCGTCATGGTCACGCATAACGAAACAGCAACAGGTGTTTTAAGTGATATTGGCGCCGTTCGTAAAGCCATGGATAGCAGTGACCACCCTGCTTTATTATTCGTAGATGGTGTTAGCTCAATTGCTTGTGTCCCTTTTGAGATGGATACTTGGGGCGTAGACGTTGCTGTTGCCGGCTCACAAAAAGGCTTTATGCTCGCAACGGGTATGGCAATATTGGGCGTCAGTCAAAAAGCTTTGAGTCATATGGATGAGGCGAAGCTTCCACGTACTTATTTTGCTTTTCGTGATATGTTAAATGCCAATGCCAACGGCGGCTTCCCTTATACGCCACCATTAAATCTCATCTATGGCCTAAGAGAAAGTCTTGAGATGTTGTTTGACGAAGGTCTTGAGAATGTCTATGCACGTCATTACCGTCTAGCCGAAGGCGTACGACAAGCGGTTAGCGCTTGGGGTATGAAACTGTGTGCAAAAACACCTGACCTTTATTCTAATACCGTCAGCGCCATCTTTGTTCCTGAAGGCTTTGACAGTAACAAGCTGACCGATCATGCTTTTAATAAATATGGTATCTCATTTGGTATTGGTTTGGGCGAGATGAATGGTAAAGCATTTAGAATCGGTCATCTAGGTTCATTGACTGAAGTTATGGTACTAGCAGGACTTGCAACGATTGAGATGGCAATGGTTGATTTGGGCTACCCTATTAAACTCGGACAAGGCGTTGCTGCTGCGCAAGAGTATTATCGCCACAGCGCACCAACTAAATAAAATTTATTAGGTAACAAGCTATTAAATAACAAGAGTTAAACAAAAGATGAAGGACTATTTTTTATGATAACAAATGATAATGGATTAGTGATTCCAACCCTTGATGATATGTTAGAAGCGCATGAGCGCATCAAACCATATATCCATCGCACCCCTGTTCTGACCTCTCGCTTTTTAAATGAGCTGGCTGGCTGTGAGATGTTCTTTAAATGTGAGAACTTTCAAAAAGCGGGTGCATTTAAAGTACGTGGCGCCTCAAATGCAGTGTTTGGTCTCTCTGACGAAGATGCTAAAAATGGCGTCTGTACACACAGCTCAGGTAACCATGCCCTATCTTTATCTTATGCAGCGGGCCAGCGTGGTATACCATGTAATGTGGTGATGCCGCATAGCGCGCCTGAAGCTAAAAAAGCCGCAGTACGTGGCTATGGCGGTATCATCACCGAATGCCAGCCATCAACCACATCACGTGAAGAAGTCTTTGCCAAAGTTCAAGCAGAAACAGGCGGCGACTTTGTCCATCCGTACAATGATCCACGCGTTATCGCTGGACAAGCCACTTGCTCACGTGAGTTTTTAGAACAAATGGAAGAGCTTGGTGAAAAACCTGATATGGTTGTGGCACCTATTGGTGGTGGCGGTATGATTTCAGGTACTTGTTTGACGTTGTCGAACCTAGCACCAGATGTCAAAATTTATGCTGCTGAGCCAGTCAACGCTGATGATGCCGCACGCTCATTTAAAGCCGGTCATATTATCGCTGATGATGCGCCTGAAACGGTTGCTGATGGCTTAAAAGTACCGCTTAAAGATTTAACTTGGCATTTTGTTAGCAATTATGTGACTGATATTTTGACCGCGACTGAAGAAGAAATCGTTGAAGCGATGAAACTGACTTGGACGCATATGAAGATTGTCATTGAACCAAGCTGTGCCGTGCCGCTTGCTGTTATTTTGAAGAACAAAGACGTTTTTGCCGGTAAAAAGGTTGGCGTCATCATCACTGGCGGTAACGTTGATCTCGACAAGTTGCCTTGGAATTAATGATCGGCAACTAAATATCGATAATTAGGTATCAATAACTGATTACAAATGGAGCGTTAACTAAGCGCCAGTAATGCGCAAGTTTAAACGGCTTTTTATAACACTAACTAATGACATGGAAGAATTAAAATGACAATGACTGCCGAATTAGAAGTAGGTTACAACGTACCCGCCGCTGTTGGTATGGACGAAGCTGACATTCAAACCCCTTGTTTGATCTTGGATCTTGACGCCCTTGAGCGTAACGTCAAAAAAATGGGCGATTATGCTAAAGCCCATAATATGCGTCACCGTAGCCACGGTAAAATGCACAAATCAGTTGACGTACAAAATTTACAAGAAGAGCTTGGCGGCGCTATTGGCGTTTGCTGTCAAAAGGTCTCTGAAGCAGAAGTATTCGTACGTGGTGGCATTAAAGACGTGTTGGTATCGAACCAAGTCCGTAATCCAGCTAAAATTGAGCGTTTAGCGAATCTACCTAAGTTGGGTGCAACCATCACCGTTTGTGTCGATGATGTCGATAACGTCGCTGAGCTATCAGCTGCTGCGACCAAAGCAGGCACTGAACTGAACTGCTATATCGAAATCGACTGCGGCGCTGGACGTTGTGGTGTAACGACGACTGAAGCGGTTGTTGAGATTGCCAAAGCAATTGATGCCGCTGAAAACCTAAAATTCACTGGTATCCAAGCTTATCAAGGTGCGATGCAACATATGGACAGCTTTAGCGATCGCAAAGCGAAAACACAAATCGCTATCGATCAAGTACAAGAAGCAATCGATGCATTAACTGAAATCGGGCTAAAACCAGAATTTGTATCGGGTGGCGGTACAGGTAGTTATTACTTCGAAAGTAATTCAGGTGTTTTCAACGAATTACAGTGTGGCTCTTACGCATTTATGGATGCCGATTACGGTCGTATTTTAGATGAAGACGGCAACCGCATCGATGCTGGTGAGTGGGAAAATGCGTTATTTATCCTAACGTCTGTGATGAGCCATGCCAAAACCGACAAAGCCATCGTTGATGCTGGTCTAAAAGCTCAGTCAGTTGATAGCGGCCTACCGTTCATCTATGGTCGTGACGATGTTGAATATGTTAAATGTTCAGACGAGCATGGCGTAGTCAGCGATCCAAATGGCGTACTGGAAATCAATGAAAAACTAAAACTGGTACCTGGTCATTGTGATCCTACTTGTAACGTTCATGATTTCTATATTGGTGTGCGTAATGGTAAAGTTGAAACCGTATGGCCAGTATCTGCACGCGGTAAAATGTACTAAGCACTGTATTAGGAACTATAAGCTAAATTAGTATGATTCTATCCGTTTAGTTTAGATGGGCTGTTGTAGCTTTAGCCTACAGCAGCCCTTATTCATTTAAAGTATTCAAGAATTACAAATCAAAAAGTATAAAAAGGAATTTATAATGAGTGAAGCAAATAGTGTTAATAGTGACGAAGGTTTATTGATCGTATCAGAAGACGCTTGCAAATCGGTGATTGATCGCCCTTCTGCATTTATCGCCGTTGAAAATGTTTTTGCGTCAATGTCACGAGGGGACGCCTATAACTTCCCTGTTATCCGCGAAGCCATTGGCTATGCTGATGCGTTATACGGCTTTAAATCAGGTTTTGACCGTGCAGGAAAATCACTAGGTCTAAAATCAGGTGGCTACTGGCCAGGCAATGCGGCTAAAGGCTTGACCAATCATCAATCCACGATTTTCTTATTCAATCCAGATAATGGTAAATTGCGTGCACTGGTCGGCGGCAACTATTTAACTGCCGTACGTACCGCCGCCGCATCGGCCGTATCAATCGCCCATCTAGCACGTAAAGACAGCAAAGTACTTGGTATGGTCGGCGCCGGTCATCAGTCTACTTTTCAGCTGCGTGCCGCTCTTGAGCAACGCAATTTCGAAAAAGTAGTCGCTTGGAATAAGAATAAAGATCGTCTCAAAAACCTACAAGCCGTCGCTGAAGAATTAGGCGTACCGTTTGAAGCCGTTGAGCGTGAGCAGTTATGTAGCGAGGCGGATGTAATCATTACTATTACTTCAGCGTTTGAGCCATTACTGATGAAAGAGTGGATCAAACCCGGTACGCATATCGCCTGTATGGGTACCGATACCGTTGGTAAGCAAGAAGTTGATGTCAACTTAGTAGCGGCTGCTACTGTATTTACAGATGAAATCGCGCAATCAATCAGTCTTGGTGAAGCCCAGCATGCGATTAAATCTGGTGCTATCAAAGAGAGTGATATCACCACGCTTGGTGATGTTATTAATGGAGATCACCCAGGTCGCAGCTCAGATGATGAAATTACCTTGTTTGATGGTACAGGTGTTGGTTTACAAGATTTAGCAGTAGCCTCTGCTGCCGCTAAGCTTGCCCTTGAAAAAGGCAAAGCTCAGCATATCTCTTTATAACTCTCGTCGCAATTAGGACATTAGCTATTGTATTTTACAACCGCCAAATAATAAGTGTATTTGGCGGTTTTTTATAATACTGATATAAGCAGAGGACAACTATCACTACCTTCTTCTATATCACTTTAAGATTTGTCTCAAGCCATTCACAATACTATATTTGAACAATCGCTCAATAACGATTACAATGGATAAATGTCATATTTTACGTATATCTATGACTAGATTTTGAACAGTCATTTATAACATAACTATATGAAAAACTAGCTTATAGTAGGAATACAGCGTTATTCTTTGCTAAGTGATTCTTTACTACATGATGTTTTATATTATTTATCTGGATAACCCATGATTAAAAAAATAGTGTTGATATTCGCGGTCTTGATTGGCGTCATTGGCTTTTTTTATTTTGACCTCAATGAATTATTAACACTTGAGGGCTTAAAAGGCTCGATGGATCATTTTGAGCAATATAAAACACAGTCGCCATGGTTAGTCATCGGCGGCTTTTTTGTAGTCTACATCTTAGTCACGGCATTATCCTTACCCGGTGCCGCTATTTTAACCTTGGCAGCCGGTGCTTTATTCGGTTTAGTACAAGGTATATTGGTCGCCTCATTTGCCTCAAGTATCGGTGCCACCCTCGCTTTTTTGACCTCGCGTTATTTGTTACGCGATACCATCAAACAGCGTTTTCCTGACCGTCTTGCTTCCATCGATGCTGGGGTAAAAAAAGAAGGCGGATTTTATTTATTTACGTTACGTTTGGTGCCGATATTCCCCTTTTTCCTTATCAACTTATTGATGGGTCTGACTGCTATCAAAGCAAGGACCTTTTATTGGGTCAGCCAAATCGGTATGCTTGCCGGCACCTTTGTATTTGTGAATGCCGGTACACAGTTGGCACAAATCGAGCAGTTATCTGGCATTTTGTCCTTTAATCTGCTGGCTTCATTTGCATTATTAGGGTTATTTCCGCTGATAGCAAAAGGCATATTAACGATACTTAAAAAACGCCGTGTCTATAAAAACTATCATAAGCCCAAAAAATTCGACCGGAATATGATTGTGATTGGTGCCGGTGCTGGCGGACTCGTTACCAGCTATATTGCTGCGACCGTCAAAGCAAAAGTCACATTGATTGAAGCAGGTGAGATGGGCGGCGACTGCTTAAACTATGGCTGCGTCCCCAGTAAAGCGCTGATAAAAAGCGCAAAAGTGGTTGAGCAGATACGCCATGGCGAGCGTTACGGACTCAACAATACCCAACCGGATTTTGCATTCAAGAACATCATGGCTCGCATTCATAAAGTCATTGCTGATATCGCTCCAAATGATAGTATCGAGCGTTATACGAGCTTGGGTGTCGAGGTATTGAAAGGCTATGCAAAGCTCATTGATCCATGGACGGTTGAGATTGCCCTCAACGATGGCGGCATTCAGACATTAACCGCGCGCTCTATCGTTATCGCGACGGGCGCACGCCCCTTTGTCCCAGACCTACCGGGTTTAGATGAGACAGGTTATGTGACAAGCGATACTCTCTGGGATAAATTTGCAAAACTTGATAAAGCGCCGAGCAAGCTGGTCGTACTTGGCGGCAGACCCATTGGCTGTGAGCTGGCACAATCCTTTGCTCGTTTAGGTTCTGCTGTGACCCAAATCGAAAGAGGCACGCGACTGATGAAAAAAGAGGATGTCGAGGTTTCTGTATTTGCGCAAGAAGCACTGACTGAGAGTGGCGTTACTATCTTAACCTCACAGCAAGCAATTCGCTGTGAAACTCGTGATGGCAAAAAACATATCATCGTTGCACCAAAAGGCAGCACTGATGATCAACAAGAAACTGCCATTGAGTATGACGAGTTGATTTGTGCAGTCGGTCGTAGTGCGCGCCTAGAAGGCTACGGACTTGACACCTTGGGCATCGATACTGAGCGCACCATCAATACCGATGAGTATCTTGAAACGCTTTACCCCAATATCTATGCGGCAGGTGATATCGTAGGTCCTTATCAATTTACTCATGTAGCTTCCCATCAAGCATGGTACGCTGCGGTCAATGGCTTATTTGGTCATCTTAAAAAATTCAAAGTAGATTATCGCGTGATTCCATGGACGACGTTTATTGACCCAGAAGTAGCACGAGTGGGCTTAAATGAGCAAGAAGCGATTGATAAAGGCATCGACTTTGAAATCACACGTTATGACTTTAAAGACTTAGATCGGGCAGTAACCGAAAGCGCCAATCATGGCTTTATCAAGGTCATTACCCCAAAGGGCAAAAATAAGATATTGGGTGTGACTATCGTCGCTGAACATGCCGGCGACTTGATGGCTGAGTTTGTACTGGCCATGAAACACAATCTAGGGCTGAATAAAATACTGGGCACCATTCATATCTATCCAACATGGGCAGAAGGCAATAAGTATGCAGCTGGGGAATGGAAACGCAATCATGCGCCTAAAAAAGCGCTACAGTTGCTTGAGAAGTATCATACTTGGCGTCGAGGTTAATTCATGCACCCTCCTAGCTTGCCCGCAGCTTTGACAATACCAAAAAAACTGAGCCGCTATAGCGCCTTTATCATAGTGCTTGGTATATGTGTTGGCATCTCTGCAAGTACCGCTTCGACTCTCACTGCCATGGATAATAAAAGCACCTTGCAGTGGCAGCAGATGGTACAAGCGGGTGAAAATCAAGACGTTTACTTTCATACTTGGGGCGGGGATCCACAAATTAATGCCTATATTCAGTGGGCTGCAAAAGAGGTCGATAAAAAATATAATATTAACTTGGTTCATGTCAAATTAAGCGACACCAGTGAAGCTGTCAGCCGTGTCCTTGCAGAAAAATCTGCCAATAATAATGATAAAGGTAGCGTTGATTTAATTTGGATCAACGGTGCGAACTTTGCTGCTATGAGTGAGAATAAATTACTATTAAAGGACTGGGCGTCTACTCTACCGAACTTTGCTCTGACTGATCCTGATCACAATCCCTCTGTTACTCTTGACTTTGGCATACCTACCAATGGTATGGAAGCGCCATGGGGACAGGCGTCATTGACTTTTTATTATGATAACTTAGCGATGAATAAGCCGCCTGCTACCTTGCAGCAATTAAAGATGTGGGCACAGCAGACCCCCGGACGTTTTGGCTACCCAAAGCCGCCTGATTTTTTGGGTATGAGTTTTTTGAAATACGCTTTGGTCATGCTGCATGAGCAAAATGATAGTAAGAATGGAACCACTCTCAGAGCAGAGCTTAACCAGCCGGTAGATGCACAAAACAAAGATTTGATACTCAATCCGCTGTGGGATTTTTTGGATGAGCTGCATCCCATGCTATGGCGAAAAGGTGAGCAATTCCTGCAAAGCGGCGCACAAATGCGGCGCTTGGTAGATGATACAGAGCTCAGCTTGGCTTTTACCTTTTCAGGATCCGAAATACCAGCTGCCGTTCAGCGCTATGACTTACCGCCCAGTATTCGCAGTTATGCTATGACAGATGGCAGTTTAAGCAATACTCATTTCGTTGCTATTCCTTATAATGCAAGCCATGCAGCCGCAGCACAACTGGTGGCAAACTTTTTATTGAGCCCAGAAGCACAGGCGCATAAACAAAACCCAGCTGTCTGGGGAGATAAAACCGTGCTGGTTCAATCGACACTGAGCGCCGAGCAGCAAGCACTCTTTAAAGCCAATAAACCGCATGCAAGCGCCCTACCTTTTGATGCCATTAAACGAATCGTCAGTGAACCACACCCCAGCTGGGTCGACGCCATTATGCAAGGTTGGCAAGCACGCTACGGAGTTAGCGAATGAAAAAATTCATTCATAGAAACGAGGCTGACACTGATAACAGCAATCCTGATGGCGTGAATACTGACACTCTCCATACTGCTATTGTTCATTCTAATCTAAGCACTCAAATAGCCACGACCTATAAAGCTGACCTTTTTACGCGTTTAGTGACCCTAAGCCCCAGTCTTTTACTAATACTCCTTATTTTTCCTGTATTAGGAGGTTTGATAAGCGTCATCCTGCCAGCGTTTGGCTGGGTGCCTGCTCTAGAAACAACGACATTTGGTCTACAAGGATTTAAAGCGCTGGGTGACACTCTAGGACTTAAAAAAATGGTCGCGCTCAGTGTAGCAACCGGATTTCTCAGCACCCTACTCGCCTTTGTCATTGCGATTATGATATTGGCGACGTTTTTTAATAGTCCTTGGCTCACACGTATTGAACGTTTGCTTAGCCCTATTTTAGTGATCCCGCATGCCGCAGCGGCGATTGCCGTTGGGTTTTTGATTGCACCCTCTGGCATGATTGCACGAATGATATCGCCATGGCTCAGTGGTTGGGAGCTGGCACCACAGGGGATACTACCGCATGACCCTTATGGCATCAGTATCATCTTAGGTCTAGTACTCAAAGAGCTGCCTTTTCTATTGTTAATGGCACTTGGCGTGTTCGCACAGCCTGAGCTTGGTAAAAAGCTGCGCCAACAATATCAAGTTGCGCTAAACTTAGGCTACTATCCCATCACTGCCTTTTTCAAAGCAGTATTTCCTATACTGTACTCCTTCTTGCGTTTGCCTATTTTGGCAGTCCTCGCTTACGCCAGTGCCAGTGTTGAGATGCCATTAATTTTAGGACCCAACACTCCGCCCACGCTTGCTGTCACTATCATGCAGTGGTTCAATGATGTTGATTTGAACTTACGTATCAAAGCCTCGGCTGGGGCAATATTACAGCTACTACTGACAGGCAGCTTAATTGCATTATGGCTTGGCGGTGAGCGTATGGTCAAAGCGCTATGCAGTGACGCATTGGTTAATGGAAAACGCCAGTATAAGGATGTTATTTGGCAGAAACTCACTGCAAGCGCCACGGTATTCATCATAGGGTTTATCGCCCTCTCGCTCATTGGTCTGCTGATGTGGTCTTTAGCTGGCTATTGGCGCTTCCCTGCCGCCCTGCCAGAGCAGCTCGTACTATTACACTTTCAAAGCGCCTTGATGCAAATAAGCACACCATTATTTAACACCCTTGCCCTTGGTATCGTCTCCACCCTTTTTGCTATTGCCATAACGGTACTGTGCTTAGAGGCAGAGCAGTTAAGCAATAAACCCATCTCAAATTTTACCAGCTTGATTATTTACCTGCCACTTCTGGTGCCGAGCATTGCTTTCTTATTTGGCTTGGTGTGGTTACAGCAACTTGTCCATAACCAAGCGGCATTTTTTAACGTCGCTTTTACCCACTTCTTATTTGTACTGCCCTATGTATTTTTATCCCTTGCCAGCAGCTATAGAAGGTTAGATAAGCGCTTTGCCACTGTAGCAGCCAGTCTTGGAGCGCCGCCTATGAGAGTATTCTTCCAAGTTAAGTTACCGCAGTTATTTGCACCGCTACTCATCGCAATGGCACTAGGATTGGCGGTGAGTTTTGGTCAATATCTGCCAACGTTACTCACGGGCGGCGGACGTATTGCTACCATTACGACCGAAGCGGTGACGCTTGCTAATGGTGCCAGCCGCCGTACCAGCGCCGTATATGCCATTATACAAATGGGGTTACCACTGATTGGCTTTATGGTGGCATGGCTGCTACCGAAGTATTTTTTCAGAAGTGGCGTGCGTTAGAATGTTCAATCATAAAAAAATTTTTAAACTTCATTTATCTGTGTCTCTTTTATTTTGAACTGAAGATTTTTTTAACTGGCTATATTTTTAATTGACTACATAAAGGCCCTTTAATGCAATCATCTTTAGAGATAAAAAATCTACAGCTCTTTCGAGAAGATAAATTGCTCCTTCAGTTAGATGAACAGATTGAAGGTGGTGACATTCTCACTATCATGGGTCCATCTGGTAGTGGCAAGTCAAGTTTGTTAAATTGGATGACTGGCACCTTGCCGAGCGGCTTGAGTGCCACGGGTGAGGTTTGGCTACATGGTCAAAACATCAGTCACCTGCCCGCGCATTTACGCCATATCGGCATTTTGTATCAAGATGCGCTGTTATTCTCGCATTTATCGGTTGCAGGAAATATTGCTTTTGCAATGCCTAAGGGCAATAAAGAGCAGCACTTTGAACAAATAGCAGACGCACTTGATCAAGTGGGTTTGGCAGGTATGGAAAATCGACATCCCGATAGTTTGTCTGGGGGTCAGCAAGCCCGTGTTGCGCTGCTGCGTACTCTGTTAAGCGAACCTAAAGCGATATTATTGGACGAACCTTTTAGCAAACTTGATAGTCAGCTTAGAGCGGAAACCCAACAATTGGTATTCAGTCAAATCCGTCAGCATAAGTTACCTACCATCATGGTTACCCACGACCATAGCGATGCTGAAGCAGCAAACGGCAAAATCATTCGCCTTTGATAAGAAATTGTTTGTCTGATAAACAGCCTTTAGCTTTTGATAAAATAAAAAGCTTGATAAACAATACTTAGAAACCAGTATAAAAAGTGCGACTGCTTGCTTCTAAAAGAATGACGATACAAAAGGCAAAAATATGCTCGATAAGTTTATTACCCCCATCATCAAGCCTCTATTAGAGCCATTGGTCGTACTATTTTATAAGGGTGGTATTACCGCAAATCAGTTGACTGTCACTGGTTTTCTCATTGGTATGTTGGCGTTGCCATTGATTGCTTTTGAGCTGTGGAATGCAGCACTAATTGCTATTATATTGAACCGTGTTTTTGATGGATTAGATGGTGCACTGGCACGTTATGCTGGCCAAAGCTCAAGTGCGGGCGGCTATTTAGACATTACCCTAGATTTTTTATTCTATGCAGCGGTGCCACTCGGCTTTGTATTGGTTAATCCCGAGCAAAACGCTATTGTAGGCGCATTGTTATTAGCCGCCTTTATTGGCACTGGCTCTAGCTTTTTGGCCTTTGCTATTGCAGCTGAAAAATTCCAATTAGATAAGCCGCAATTTAAATATAAGAGCTTTTATTATCTAAATGGTCTCACTGAGGGTACTGAAACCATTGTTTTATTTATCGCCTTTTGTATTTGGCCACAGCACTTTGTGGTATTAGCAAGTATTTTTGCAGCGGCCTGTGCGGTTACTATTATGACTCGTATATATGGCGGTTATCATACGCTTAAACGGCTCGAAACCGATATACATAAGCCCATTAAGGAGGTCAGTAATGGCGAATGAGATGTGGTGGCGTTTGGGCTTTTTCTTTAGCATATTGGTCATTATGATGCTCATTGAGCATAGGCATCCCGCACGTCAATCACCAATTAAGAGTAGCACACGTTGGTTTGCTAATCTTGGATTGGTATTTGCCTCTTCTTTTGTTGCGCGTTTGGCAGTCCCCATTGGGCTGACAACGGTCGCCATTTATAATCAAGAAAACGGTATCGGTTTATTTAATTTAATTGAGATACCGAATATCGCGGCTATTATTTTAAGCTTATTGTTGCTTGATATGGTTATCTACTGGCAGCATCGTTTATTTCATCGAGTGCCGATTCTCTGGCGCTTGCACCGTGTCCATCACGCTGATTCGCATATCGATGCCAGCACTGGGCTTAGATTTCATCCTATCGAAATTGTCTTAAGCATATTGCTTAAGCTTGTTGTCATTAGTGTGCTTGGTGTCCCTGCTATCGTGGTACTTATATTCGAGATTGCCTTAAATGGGTTGGCTATGTTTAATCATGCCAATATTCGTCTGCCACCAGTGATTGAGAAGCCTTTACGCATGATTCTAGTCACGCAAGTCTTACACCGTATTCATCACAGCCAACGGGCCAGTGAGACCAACTCCAATTATGGCTTTAGTGTGACTTGGTGGGATTGGCTTTTTGGTAGTTATAAAAGCCAAGGATTCAAACCTGATCAAGCATTAGATATTGGTTTAAAAGAGTATCCCGATGCCAAGCAAAATGCCTCGCTATGGGGATTGTTGCTCATGCCTTTTAAAAATAAACCTTCTATAAATCAATCCAATCAAAAATAAATGCAGCATCTAACCATCACTAAACGGGTAATATGGACTATTAATTGCTAGCAAAACCTTTAATTGTTAACCAGCGTTACAAATATTTGAGCAATCATTCAATTTATATTTGAGTGATTGCTCAAAATCATTTATAGTGGTGTCAGTTATCAAGTAGAAGGTAATACCTTTACGATAATAAGTTTTAACTTTAATCACATATCATCATTGTTTTTCAACCTGAATGATTGAATAAAATTTTAATACTGTTACTAATACCAAATAGGAATTATATATGACTGACTTTACATTACATGACAAACAAAGCGCGCCAGCAGAAAGCACAGCATTACTTGATGTCTCAATCAATGCATTTGGTATGGTTCCAAACTTACATGCCGTAATGGCTGAAGCGCCTGGATTGCTTGAAGGCTACCAACGTCTACATCAACTGTTCTTAGACAGCAGCTTTGATGACGAAGAGACTACGGTAGTATGGCAAACCATCAACGTCGAGCATGAATGTCATTATTGTGTGCCAGCTCATACTGGTATTGCCAAAAGCATGAAAGTCGATGATGCTATCACTGATGCATTACGTGACGAGACGCCACTACCAACTGCAAAACTAGAAGCTTTACGTGACTTTACTCTATCTGTGGTTCGTGATCGTGGCAACGTCAATGATGACACTGTACAAACGTTTTTGGACGCAGGATTTACTAAGCGTCAAGTGCTAGAAGTGGTATTAGCAACAGCACAGAAAGTAATGAGTAACTACACCAACCATCTCGCTAATACACCAATCGATAAGCCTTTTCAAAAATTTGAATGGCACAAAGCAGACTAACAGCACAGACTAGTTGAGCAAAGAATTTCGTATAAAATCGAAGGAGATATTGTGATGAGTATAATAGCCCCACTGCGCATCGATATTGTATCGGACGTGGTTTGCCCTTGGTGCGCTATAGGCTATGGACAGTTGGCCGAAGCACTCAAAAAAACCAATACTGAGTACGAGATTCATTGGCATCCGTTTGAGCTTAATCCTGATACGCCGCACGAAGGACGAAACTATCGTGAGCATATCGCTAAGAAATACGGCTCAAGTCGAGAAGAATCTGATGCCAGCCGCGCTAAAATGACTGAGGCTGGTCGTGAGGTTGGCTTTGCATTTAACTTTACTGAAGAGAGTCGCACTTATAATACCTTTGCTATGCATCAACTACTGCACTGGGCCGATCAGCAAGGGTACGCGCATGATTTAAAGCAAGCCTTGTTCGCGGCTCACTTTACTCACGCTAGAGATATTTCTAACAAAGAAGTCTTAGCCGATATCGTGGCAGAGATTGGTTTAGATCGTAGTGAGGCGCTAGCGGTATTAGCAGACGAGCGCTTTGCTGAAGACGTCCGCCGTGCTCAGCAACAGTGGAGACAGCAAAGTATTCAAAGCGTACCTTCTGTTATCTTTAACCAAAAGCATCTGGTTAGCGGTGCTCAAGGGGTCGAGAACTTCAAAAGTATTTTGCAGCAATTAGCGGACATGCCACAATAGATGTATCTCTAATTAATAATAAAAACACACTGCAAAATTTAAAACTAAAAAGGCTACTTAATCTTTCAAGTAGCCTTTTTTTACACCTGCTATTATACAAATGACCGTTAATATCCATACTCATGTTCGATTTTTAGCTTAAATGACCATCATACTAGCGAACGTAAGCTTGGCCACTAGGCATCGTTTTAACCAACAGACTCATTATTGCGCAAGCTTTCTATAGAATACGCCATATCCTCTGCAAGCGCATGAACCGCCGCACTGTCAACATCGCGCTGAGCAAAAGCACGTAACCCCATAACCTCGGCTTGTAATCGACGGGCCAACCTCAGTGGATCGAGTGTGTCATCCAGCTCTCCTAGCTGCTGCGCTTCCACAAAACATGCGGCAAAACGCGCCTCCATACCCGCTAGTAATTTTTCAACTTTCTCTAGCGCTAACTGTTCACGGGCACCAAGCTCAAGTAAGCTTTTGACCAACATACATGCCCGACTGGGCAGGTTTTTTTCGCGGATACCGCCAAGCTGACGCATGTAAGCTGCCAATCCTAATAAAGGGGATTCATAGCTGGCTAATGTACGCTCAAGCTCCTTTAGCCCTGCCTGCGCATAGTAATCAAGCGCTTCTTGAAACAATCCGTCTTTATTACCAAAAGCGGCATAAATACTGCCTGGTCGCATGTCAAGCGCTTGCTCGATATCCTTTAAAGAGGTTGCATGAAAGCCTTTTTGCCAAAACAGCTGTATGGCCCGCTCTAATGCTTCATGACGATTATATAATGTGGTACGTGACATAATATTCCAATTTTTATCCCATGATTTTAGACAATAAAGTAAACATGGTTATACAATTTGAGTGACTACTCAATTTTATCTTGAATGATTACTCAAGTCCAGCTAAAGTAAGTTTACCGAATGTCTTTATTATATTATCAAACCTCACTATAGTCGGTCCTAAATAAAAGAAATACAAATGTTATAAGGTACTACTGGGGTTACTTTTTCTTGCTTGCTGTGCCTACGCAGACAGAGGCTGCGAATAATTAACCCCAGTAGCTCTGTACCCTTTTAAAAGTGGATTAGCTATAGTAAGGCTTACTTTTATTGCAAAAGGAACTTTTATGTCCTATATCTACTCAGCTCCGATTATCGTATTCGATGTCAACGAAACCTTACTCGATATCGATACGCTCACGCCCTTATTCACGCGTTTATTTGGGGATAATAACAGACTCCGAGAGTGGTTCGCGCAATTGGTACTTTATTCGCAAACCATGACTTTATCTGGTCTTTATACACCTTTTGGCGAGCTTGGCGTTGGTGCTTTACAAATGACCGCAGATATTCATGCCGTTACGCTAACAGAAGAAGATGTTCAGGAGTTTAAGCAGCGCATGAGTGAGATGCCAGCTCACCCTGACGCTATCCCTGCTTTGACCAAACTACGTGATGCAGGATTTAGATTGGTGACCTTGACCAACTCAGCACCCAGCGCCTCTCCGACACCGCTTGAAAAAGCAGGACTGAGTGAATTCTTTGAGCGGAATTTTAGTGTTGCAAACGTCAGCCAATTTAAACCTGCACCGGCGACATATCAGATGGTCGCTCGCGAGCTGTCCGTTGAGACCTCAGAGCTATGTCTTGTCGCCTGTCACCTCTGGGATGTCATCGGTGCTCAAGCTGCTGGCTGCCAAGGGGCTTTTATCACTCGACCTTATAACGCGCTACTTTCGGCACCCAATGTACCAAAACCCGACTTTATCGCTTCAGACCTCATCACCCTCGCTGAACACATTATTAAACATCAAAGCTCTTAAGCGGGTGAACAAGAATCTACGGCAATTATTCTAAAAAGGTATGTGACTCAATTATCTGACAAACGATTTTTCAATAAAAACTTTGGGATTGCCGTATTTGATGACATCTCTTGGCAGAATTTGTTACCATGACTGAAGACAATTTAGATCATTTCACTTAGTTAGTTTCATTTAGGTAATGCAGATATGGCAAAAAACGCCCTACAGGCTCAACTTCTAAAAGCAGGCTTGGTTGATAGTAAGAAAGCCAACAAAATAAGTAAACAGACGCAGCACGCTAAGCGCACTGGCGATGCATCGAATATCGAAGCTAAACAAGCCTTGGCAGATGCTCAAGCTAAGAAGCTAGAAAAAGACCAAAAGCTCAATCAAGAAAAGCAGCGCATTTTAGAAGAAAAGATGCTAAAAGCCAACATCATCCAAATGATTAAGCAGCATAAACTGACTGAGACAAACGGCGATATCAGCTATCAGTTTGTCGACGATGCCAAAGTCAAAAAAATCTCTATCACTCAAAAGCTATATGATCAAATCGTGGCAGGTCACGTGGTCATTGCTCGCTTAGATGACAGCTATGCCCTACTACCGCGCCCACTTGCTGATCGTATCGATTCAAAGATGACAGGCTTTATGGTGGTATCAAACGATACTGCAGAAGATGAGCTGGCAGAAGACGATCCATATGCCGCTTATGTGATTCCAGATGACTTGATGTGGTAATCACTGCTGTAGATAATACTATTGAAAAGCGCTATTGATTATCAATAGCGCTTTTCAATAGTCATCCCAGTCCCACTGTATCGTTTTAATACTGAAGTCACTATAGCAAAAAATCAAATCGCTTTAGCAAACTCCAAGTGCTTTAAACCAATCGTTCTTAGCTTTCCTTTATCGTCCACTTCTTTGATGACCAATGACCACTCATCACTGATAGCAACCGTATCGCCTGATACTGGCTTCATATCCAAATTGTCTATGACATACTCAGCGACCGTCTGCTCCCACATAATTTTTGAAGTATTTTCAGGTTTTGCCTTTAGCTTATCTACAAGAGACTCAGACGCCATGATATCGGTAAAAAAAGGCAAATCTCCAAGCTTCACACTGGGTGATAGCAACCAGTCGCCATAAAAGTCATCAATGGCTTTACGATCGAGTGTCGTATCATTGAAAATCTTGGCAATTTGACTGGCATGATTACCTCTCATCGCATACCAGACTCTATCCCCACATTTGAGCTTGGTCATCTCTTCGACCATCACAATGTATTGCCGACGTACCAAAGCAAAGACACTAATCTCATCAGGGCTGACACGATTAGAGATGCCCATCGGATGACGGTCAATCGCAAATGCACCAGACTTTACTTCAAATTCATATAAGGTAATGCTCGCTTTATCAGATACCCAAACTTCATGTTCTTCTTCTGGGTCTTTATTATTCGGAATACGTACTTTAAACAAATTTGCCATAATAGGAATGGTCGTGCCTTGCAAAATCAAAGACAAGACCACCACACCAAAGGCAATATCGAATAGCATAAAGGCACCATCTATCCCTGCCATAACTGGCAATATCGCAAGGGTAATAGGGACTGCACCACGTAAGCCAACCCAAGAGATAAAACCGATTTCTCTGTCTTTGAATTTAAAAGGTTTGACACTCGTATAGACCGCGATAGGACGAGCAACTAAAATCATAAAGGCGGCAATCGCCACTGAATAATACCAAACATCGATAACGTTCGATGGCGTCACGAGTAAACCTAGCACCACAAAAAGCACCGCTTGTGATAACCAAGCAAAGCTATCCATCACCCGCATAACATGCTCGGTTGAGCGTACTTTATGATTGCCAATCAGCACACCAGTGAGGTAAATTGCCAAAAACCCACTACCGCCAATAAGATTGGTCGCGGCAAAGACTGCCAAGCCAGCAGACATGATCAAAATGGCATACATACCTTCTGCCAAGTGGATTTTGGGTAATAGTCTTGCCAATAAATAACCAAACAACAAACCCATGCCCAAACCGAAGCTAAGCTGCTGTAATAGCAACCCTAAGAAGCCCAGTACTGTTTGCCCAGCGGGATCGACATTTAAAGCAATCAATCCTGTCACAAGCAAAATAGCCAACGGATCGTTGGCACCTGATTCTAGCTCCAATGTAGCTTGTACACGATCGTTAAGCTTGACACCGCCATTACGCAATAGCGAAAACACCGCTGCTGCATCAGTTGAACCAACGATCGCCGCCATCAATAGACCAAAACGCCAATCGACATCGAGTAGCCAAGTCACGAATACGCCCAGTATCATGACAGTAGCGAGGACACCCCAAGTAGCGAGTGTAACGGCAGGCTTAAGACCAACCCGAAACGATTTAAAAGAGGTACGTAGACCACCATCTAACAAGATACAAGCCAAAGCGGCTTGCCCAACAAAATTAGCAATAGCATATTGGGAAAACTCGATACCTAAGATACCCTCTTCACCAGCCAGCATTCCTACCATTAAAAACAGCAGTAATAAAGGAACGCCCAAACGCGCTGATAACGTGCTTGCCATGATACTGGCGAAAATTAACAATGCCCCTACAAGGTATAGGATATTTAATGTATCCATCTTTTTTTAAGCCCTATTTTATCAGTGATGACGAATGGAGTTATCGATATAGTCTGGTTATGAGTTTGTTGCAGGTAACACGATAAAATCGTCCTTAAGCATAACATCTACAACGGAATCTATAAAAATTATCTTTAGAAATAGTCACCTTAGCCTATATATATCAGTTAATAAACCACTCTTTTGCATCGTTTAAGCTGCTTTTTTAGTGACTACTAAGCATGAATGTATTGCCACGTAATCACTAAAATGGCCGCTGCCACTGTCCAAGCGACGGTGCCCAATAAAAGTGCCTTATATAAGCTGACATAGCTGATGCTAAAAAAGACCACGCAGGTATAAATAAGATGCGGGATGACGCCAAGCATACTAAATATCAGTGCAACCTTTAAATCAGCAGGGCTACGCTCTGTCCCCACAATAAAGTGACTAATCAACGTAAAAGTGGGGAAAAGTGGCGCAAGTGCCGCCAAATAGAAAAATCTGGTTTGCGCAAATAATTGAATTGCCAGTACCATTAAAGCGCCAATAAGCATTTTCAGCCAAATCATAATAGGGTATGTCCTTTTAAGTGTTAAGGACCGAATACAGCCCAACTTACCATGATACTAAAGTCTGCAAAGCGATATAAGAGGAACAACAGCTTAATTGACTTACACCATAAAAAGGCTCAAAAAAACCCCACTTAGCAATTCTGCTAAATGGGGCGATGACTGATAATTGTTGATGCTATTTGCGAACTAATTAATCATTTTTTGGCTTAAGCGCGGCACTGATATCGGCTAATAGTGGCGGGATATCATGCTTGCCAGCGATAACTTCCAACATGACCAGCTTGTCTTTTGCAGCAGCCGCTTGCTTGAGAGCCGTTTTTAACTCGCCTGCTGTCTCTGCTTTTAGTAGCAGACTATTATCATCATTGGCACCAAACGCTTTTGGCATCAACTGCCAGTCACATTTAGGAATGTCATTATAGTACTGGTTTTCACCATGAATCGCACGCTCAACGGTATAGCCATCATTGTTAATAAGTACAATCACCGGGTTGATACGTTCTTGAATCATTACCGCAATTTCTTGAATGGTTAATAAAGCAGAACCATCACCAATGAGTAAAATACTACGCTTATGCGGTGAAGCAATGGCACCACCTAAACTCGCAGGCAAAGTATAACCAATAGAACCCCACATCGGCTGACCATAAGACGTCACGCCTTCTGGCAGACGCACATCACTGATACCAAAATAGGCAGTACCTTGTTCTGAAAACACCAAGTTTTTATCATCGAGCGCATCGGCAATGATATGCCATAAATCATCTTGACGGATAGCCTCGTCATCCTTGCCATGTTGCTCATGCGGCTTCACTTCTTCACAGAACTGCTTCGGTACAATATTAATATCTGAAGTCATTACCTCATGCAGTGTTTTTAGAGCATCTTTTAGGGCAATGGGCGCAAAGTTTTTGCCTGCGATACTTGCACGCTCATAATGCAGATCAACCACCACGTTTTCATCAATATCTTGGCTAAAACCTGCAGTAGTAGTATCAGTATATTGCACACCAATTTTTATCAAACACTCACAGTTTTCGACCATATCCTTAACGACAGGACGCGATGCCACGCCTGCATAGGTGCCTGCCCAACGCTCACTATTTTCATCAAGCAAAGTTTTGCCCCACGATAACGTCGTATAAGGAATGTCAGTATCGGCAATCAAAGCCTTAAGCTGATTTTGCAGACCCAAACGATGCACCATCAAATCTGCCATGAGCGTCGTGGTTTTATTGGGTAAAAATTCTATCAGCGCTTGTTTAAAGTCTGCTAACGCCGCTTGGCTAGTAATATCTTCCTCACTATCGATAAGTTTGGTCGTCGGTGGATAAATTGGCGTTTTTGCTACATCTGGTGATAGTAATAAATAGCCTGGGCGATGCTTTTTGAGAATCAAGCGAATCACGCGGTCAATCTCTGAGGCAGCATTTTCAGGCGTAATTTGCGCCCGTGCTACCGTAACCGGTTCTACCATTTTAATAAAATGATTGAACACGCCATCACCAAGTGAGTGATGGATGCGACGCTTTGAATCTTGTAATGCTGTACTTGGCGCGCCTACGATATGAAGCACTGGCGCATACTCAGCAAACGAGCCTGCGGTGGCATTGATAGCGGACAGCTCACCTACTCCAAAGGTCGTCACCATCGCCGCAAACCCACGCTCACGTGCATAGCCATCTGCTGCGTAACCAGCATTTAACTCATTGGTATTACCTACCCAGCGTAATTTATCTGAGGCAAGTACATTATCTAAAAACGTTAGATTAAAATCACCAGGTACGCCAAATACCTCTGACGCACCTGCTTCTGCGACACGATCAAACAAATAATCAGCGATGGTGTATTGTTGACTCATACTACTTATCCTTAAGTGTTATGTTTATTAATCATAAATATGATAAAAGTAATTATAAAACTGCATTCCAGCCTATTTATAGAAAGCAAAGCTTTTGGAATATAGATTATAACAATCTGTTATAATATAGATAGACGATGCGATAATATGCCAATTTACTATCTTTTGCTTTTTTTCATACTAGCTGTTGACACACCAAAAAAACTGCGTATAATACGCCATCATCAACTGACGATAGTTAATTGATAATTAGCGGGAATAGCTCAGTGGTAGAGCATAACCTTGCCAAGGTTGGGGTCGAGAGTTCGAATCTCTTTTCCCGCTCCAAATACTTAAAAAGCCTCACTTAACAGTGAGGCTTTTTTTTGTCGAATTTTCAGGGTTTGTAGAGAAATTCTCGAAATATCTTTTTGAATATAGTTAAGTCTAACTACTCAAACAGAAATCCCATTTTCATGGCGGTGCCCATGTGGTGCCCAAACTGTGCCCTGCCCTAAAACCTCACATACATAACTGAACCATTACTTGAGTAGACGGTTGAGCTCCGCCTGGGCTTCAATCCCAGCAGCCTTACGTACAATCTCATTGGCTTGCTTGAGCTCTCTGCATTCGTGTTCAAGCTACTTTATGCATTGATCTTGGCTTTGAGCTTGTACCGAGGCAGGAATAGTTTGCTCGATATGCTTTTTATGCCATAAGCGCAGGGTCTCAGGCATACAGCCAATCTTTGACGCTATGGCTTGAATGGCTGACCATGTGTAGGGATAGTCGCTCGACGCTTCAATCAGCATGCGAACTGCACGTTCTTTAATCTCAGGAGTGTAGGTTTGTCTTTTTGTTGTCGTATTCTCTCAGAATGTTGAGTCTCCGACAATCCCGAGGCGGTTTATTAACTATCTAAATTTTGAACTTCTAAATTAGTTTTCTATATATTAATAAGTAGTATGACCCGAATTGACACAGTGAACACAATAGTTGACCCGAATACATCTACTGGATAAATACCCCTCATGTTAAATTTATTATGTTAGCCAGTAAAAGGCTGAACAGGGACGTAATAATGATAAACAGGAGTATTTATGCTTAATCTAACAAAGCTTACTTTAACCACTGCAATAATCATTAGTATGGGATTATTGACCGCTTGTAATGATGACGATAATGGAACTATTACCACTATTATTCCAGATCCTAATTTACCTGAAGAGGATGTTAAAGGTTGTTTCTGGGGTGGACCATATAGTATCGACAACCCAGATACTAGCTTCGCCTATCTTGACTCAGGTGCAACATATTGGCACGCGAAATACAGTCTGCCTGAAGGATCAAGTTTAAAACTCAGTGGCGAATTTCCTTTCGCCCGTTATATGTCTTTCAACAGTTATCGACAAGACGATACTCCTGCATTCGCCTTGAGAGACCAGCAAATAAAGTCGAATATCGGATCAACCAATCCGTTCATTCAAGGCGCTCAGCGTAATGGCGATAAGCGCAGTTATCAAATTGAACTGGCTGCTGGCGAAGCACCGATAATACCGCTAGATAATACTCTATACGACTACACTCACGAAAATGGTGAATCACTATTATTGTATCGCGTTTACGTGCCAGATAAAGGAAACGATGCTACTGGTGGCGTAGGCTTACCCACTCCAGAACTTACTTTAAGCAATGGTGAAGTGTTAAAAGGTCAAGCGGTGTGCGACACCCTTAAATCTGATCAAGAGCCAATGAGGAATCCCGTAATTCCCGAACAAACTTACGCTCAGCTTCGCCAAAATAATCCTGCGAAAGAGAACCCTATCTGGCGTGCACTTTATAGCGTTCAGTTTAGTCTCAGATGTGGATTTTTGGGACAGTGTGATGGCAATCCACCAAGACAAGTTGGTTGGTTCGCTAATTTGGACAATCAATACGTTGGCACTTATATAGATAGAGACATTAAACCTGTTGTCGTCATACGCGGTAAAATTCCAAAAATAACCTCAACATTAAATGGTAATGAGATATTCGATGAAAGCGAGTCTCAGCTACGCTATTGGTCTATGTGCCAAAATGAGTATTACTCTCAAAAAGTAACGGCTTGTTTATACGATGAACAAGTCGATATAAATCCTGATGGTTACTATACGATGGTTACTAGCTTACCTTCTGATCGCCCTGTTAACGCCACTGATGAATGCGGCGTAGGCTTTTTACCTTGGTCTGAAAAAGGCGATGGCTTCTCTATTATTCCTGGTAGACAAGATCATAAAACGGACGGTCTATTACTGATGAGACATATGCTGCCCGCTGCTGATTTTGAGAATGCTATTCAAAATACCTCTGTGACTGGAGACGAAGCAGAAGTGTTAGGAGAGTTCATGCCAGCTATCCAGTATTTTACCAAAGCAGAGTTCGAAGCATTAGGTTGTGATGCTTATGCCTCATTGCCTCAGTAATTGACTTAGCTTATTGATTTAGGAATCACTCCGATGGAGTTTTTGATAAGCCATCGGGGTCATTGCATACCACTGCTTAAATGCTTTAAAAAATTGACTACTAGATTGATAGCCTAATAAAAAAGCAACCTCGGTGACTGATAGATGCTGCTCTAGCAAGTATTTATCAGCCATTGTTTTGCGAGTAGCTAATAGTATCTGTTGAAACGACATATCTTCTTCTCGTAAACGCCTCTGCAGGCTACTGACGCTCATATTCAATACTTGTGCAACTTGTTCACGAGTAGGTTCGTTCAATCCCATAATAGTGGTTAATATATGTTGGCAACGTTCTGTATAACTTAAGTTAGGAAACTCTTTATCTAACATGTTGTGCAACGGACCAATAAAAAAAGTGTTTTCTAATATTTTTCCAGACTGGGTAACCAATATGGCGTTAGATGGGGAATTGGTTTTTAGAGTGTAATATAAACTATTCGTTGCGCCAAATAGTTCGGCAGATACTCCTAATAGTTTTTTATAAAGCTCTATATCATGCGAGGATCGACGATAGAATAGCGTTAATTTTGTAGGCTTTACTGGGCTAAAGCTAGCTAATATTTTATGCACAGCAAGCATCACGCCGTCAATCTGATGATGACTAAACTGCTCTGGCATACTTGGCTTAAAATCTAAGCGTAAGAGGTTTCTCTCCTCAATTAAGCATACCTGTATGGACTCAGTAATTACCTTAAAATATCGAGCAACCAAACGGCAAAGTACAATAAATGGAATCTGTATATCAGCGTTTAATAAAGGATTAATGCACAGTTTTATACCTTGGTATAAAGGTAAAGACTTTATATCGACCAGATCCATGACCTTTAAGCCCAAATAATCCTCCTGCAAAGTATGTGCAGCCAAATTGATCTCTTTGGTTACGACCTCAAGAGGGACTCTGTCGCCATCGAATTTATCTAAATCAAGGGCTTGTAACATAATTTCAGGTATATCGTGAAAACGGTTGATTTTAAATAAATATAAAGCCAATGCTTTTCTGTTAGAGAGAACCATACTTTTATGAACACTGAATTGATTGTCTTTCATATTGGTTCTCTGAAAAATTTTTGGTCGGGCTGATTTATTGTGCCACTAAACGTCAATCTAACAAAGATAACTGAATAGTGCTATTGGTCATGTATCAACTGATGAGTTTAATGAGGTCAATGTACCTCTGTGTCATTTATCAAAAAAAGGAATTTATAATGGTAAGTAATACCTTCTCAAGCACAGCTCACACTAGTATATTGAGCTCAAGCCGTCTCCTACTATTATGCAGCAGTTTATTACTGGTGGCCTGCAACAATAATGCACCAACGACAAAAATAGCGGTTAGTGATGGTGAACGTGCGGCAACTGCCAGCACGATAGAATTCAACCGTCAGGTTGCTAGTGAGCTGAACTTGGCCGACCAACAGGACTTTGAAGATGCGCGTCGCGGCCTGATTGCCAGTGTAAAATATCTACAGATACCTTCTGCAACGGATCCCACCAAAAATGTTTGGGACATGGTCGCCTATGATTTTATTCAAGGTGAGGCTCCCGACACTGTCAATCCTAGCCTGTGGCGTCAGGCTAAGCTTAATAACATTCAAGGCCTGTTTGAAGTTACACCTGGCATCTATCAGCTACGTGGTTTTGATTTATCTAACATGACGCTAATTAAAGCCGATAGTGGCTGGATTGTCGTTGATGCGATGACCTCAAAAGAAACCGCCCGTTACGCTTTTGATTTTGCTATGAAGCATTTGGCTAAGCGTTATCCGAATACCACCAACATCAGTGCTATTATCTTTACTCACAGTCACATTGACCACTTTGGTGGGGTTTTAGGCATTGTCAGTCAGGAAGAGATTGCCAAGAAAAATATTCCAATCATTGCTCCTGGTGGCTTCATGGAAGAAGCAACCAGTGAAAATATTCTTGCGGGTACGGCGATGAGCCGTCGTGCCGTTTATATGTACGGTAAGGATTTAGCACGTGATGAATTCGGTCATGTTGATACGGGTTTAGGTAAGGGTCCAGCCTTTGGCCAATTCAGTATTGCTAAGCCGACGCAGTTAGTCAGCGCTACCCCAACTGACTTAAAGATAGATGGTATAGATTTCGAATTTCAATATACCCCAGAGTCTGAAGCTCCAGCAGAACTGACCTTTTATTTACCAAAGTACAAGGCTTTTGGTGGTGCAGAGTTGGTCTCACGTAATATGCATAACCTCTATACCTTACGTGGCGCAAAAGTTCGTGATGCGCTGAAATGGAGTAGCTATATTGAAGAGGCACGTAACTTATTTGCTGATGCCGATATTTATTTTGCTAGTCATCATTGGCCTATGTGGGGTCAAGAGAGAATTCAGACCTTTTTAACTCAACAGCGTGATACTTATAAGTTTATTCATGACCAAAGTGTACGTCGGATGAATAAAGGCATGACGCCGGGCGAAATTGCAGAAGACATCAAGTTGCCGCCCAGTTTATCTAAAGTATTCTCCAATCGTGAATACTACGGCACGGTTAAGCACAATGCCCGAGCTGTTTATCAGAACTATTTAGGTTGGTATGATGCCAATCCCGCCCATTTAGATCCCTTACCTGATGCGCAACGTGCAACTGCTTATGTTGCCATGGTTGGTAGTGAGAAGATGCTGTCACAGTCGCAAACGGCGTTTGATAAAGGCGATTATCGCTGGAGTGCTGAGCTACTAAATCATTTGGTATTTGCTGAACCTAGTAACACTGCTGCGCGAAAATTGCTAGCCAGCACCTATGATCAGTTAGGGTATCAAGCTGAATCCGGTCCATGGCGCGATGTTTATTTGACAGCAGCATTAGAATTACGCCAAGGCACACCGAATGCAGGCATTGATATGGCCTCTTTAAAAGATGTGTTTTTGCAAACGCCAGTATCAAACTTTTTCGATACCATGTCTGTCCGACTAAAAGCTGAGGACGCAGCCGATAAAGACTGGCGCATTAAGATCAACTTTACCGATTTAGATGAAAGCTATCTACTGTGGGTTGAAAACGCTGTTCTTCATCATAGGTTGTTAGATAATAAGATACCATTAAAACAAGAGGTTAACGCCACACTAAGCCTGCCTCATCCTTTATTTATTGATATGCTAATTGGTGAAGCGGGTATCAAAAAAATACTGTTATCCGATGAGTTAACTATTGATGGCAGTAAGATAGACTTATTGCGATTCCTAAGTCTGTTTGAGAAGCCACCAACCTCTTTTGGTGTGGTATTGCCAGATTAGAAAGCCTTATACAAACTAATGAACAAACTGATAATGACTAATTTTTCATTTATCCAGCTTAATAACAGAATATACGACATATTTACAATAATCACTCTTACAGGAAAAATAGGCGGTCCCCTAGTGAGGACTTGAACATTAGGCTATAGGCGAATGATAGCAACGATTTTAGTCCCTGAGATAGTTTTAGTGTACTTCGTTGTGTATACGCAGTGAGCTTTTGGATCATTATTTTTATTTGCCATAAGCGCTGTTATGGAAACAACGGACATTATTAAGCCGCCTGATCAACATAACTCAAGTTTGTTTGTAAGGATTTGACGGCAGGGTTCATAATTAATGTAGGTAAAAATAAGTAAAATGTGTACATTAAAGTTTCTTTTTAGGGCTCTGTCGCTAGTATGAGGACATACCAATTGGAACTAAATAGAATAGTGATCCCTGTTGTCTATACTTGAGGAATATTGTGGAAACCATCGGCACACCTTGGCTATATGCCATTTTTTTTGTAATAGTCGCAGTCATGTTATTGATCGACTTTTTAGGCTTTAAACACAAAGATCTCCCAGAGAATTCCGACGTAAACGCAGTACAAAATGAGCACCAACCTGTATCTATCAAGTTGGCTGCACTATGGAGTATCGCTTGGGTCAGTGTATCTGCAATATTTGCAGGCGGATTATGGTGGTATTTAAATACAAATTTGGGTACGGCAGTTGCTAACCAAAAAACCTTAGAGTTTGTGACTGGTTATTTAATCGAAAAATCACTAGCGATTGATAACGTGTTCGTCTGGCTCATGATTTTTGGCGCGTTTGCTGTTCCACCTGCTTTGCAGCGTCGTATCCTATTATATGGCGTGATAGGCGCTATTGTTTTACGCACTATTTTTATTCTTGCAGGCGCATGGCTAATTCAAGAGTTTTCATGGATACTTTATATCTTTGGTGCGTTTTTGGTTTATACCGGCTATAAGTTTTTAAAAGGTGGCCATGACGAACCTGTCGACCTTGAAGAAATGAAGCTATTAAAATGGCTACGTCGCCATATGCGCATTACGCCCACGATGCGAGGCGAAAAGTTTTTAGTGCGTGAAAACGGTCTATTGTGGGCGACACCCATGTTGGTAGTGTTGATTTTAGTTGAAATCTCTGATGTTATTTTTGCGGTTGATTCTATTCCGGCTATTTTTGCTATTACCACCGACCCATTCATTGTATTAAGCGCCAACTTATTCGCTATTCTAGGTCTGCGTGCTATGTTCTTCCTATTAGCAGGCGCAGCAGCCACAATGCACTACTTACCATATGGGCTAGGTGTAATCATGACCTTTATTGGTATAAAAATGCTTCTACTTGAGGTCTATCATGTTCCAATTGCAGCGTCTTTAGGCTTTATTGCAATAGTGCTCGTTATTACTGCATTGATGTCATGGCGTTATGCTAAAAATAATCCGCAGGCGCAGATATAAGTAAATATGGGAATAACTCGATAAGTACTTAATATTGAGTTGGTACTGGACGTATTACTGGTTCCCTGAGGTATATCCCAGCGGAACCAGCTACTTCACTCTCTAAACCTATTAGTAGACCACTTAAAGTAGATCGATATAAAGGAACCACTATAAACCAAGCTGATTGGGATACTCTCAAAAGAATGCTATCAGAAAAGAAGTTGGCTATAGTCTCAAAAGAGCTGCCCGCCTCTTATATTGCTTTGCAAAGTGAGAATAGCACAAAGTTTATGAGCAGGATCTTATAAGCCATTAATTCAATGCTACTTGATATGTTAGCTGCGATTGCTAGAAAAGACTATGAAGATAAATAGAATACATAAGCATATTTCTTTATATTATTGTAATGTATCTTTAATTACCTTTGTTGCATTTTTGCATTACAATGCTGTTGTTGTGATTTTCGGGGTAAAGCATGTTTGAAAAATTAACGATTGTAGCTGCTGTGACAGCTCTCTTAATACTTACAGCCTGTTCTGATAGTGCTGTAGATACTCCTGATGCGGTTGCATCAGAAAGTACAGTTACTGATGCTAGTGGATCAAATAACGCTGCTACTAACGTGCCGTCATATAAGATTACAGAAGATGAGGTCAAAGGCAATATCAAGCGTACTGTAGAGGTGCAGTTATCCTCACGAACAGATGAGAATACTCTTAAGACAATAGCAGAAGAGATATATGCTCTTTCAAATAAAAAAGTTGAGCGAACCTTTATAGGCTACCGTATTGCAGGCGAAGGCACAGACCAAGCTTTCTGGGCGAAAACGGACTACGATCCAGATCTTAAAGTGCACATTATGGGAAAGAATGCTGCGGATTATGAACGATTAAAAAATATACCTTTTCCAGAAGGCGTGATACTAGGAAGTTGGATGGTAGCTAACGGAATAGATTATAGAATGGTTGCCTATATAAAAGATGGCAAAGCTTATATGCAGACAACGTATGATACGAAGAGTTCAGATGAAGAGTACAAACTTACCCAAATTGATAAAGGCGTAAAACTTCAAATTGAAGGTGAAAAAGGCTTCAATGAGTATTTCGTTGTAAACGGAAAAGGTGATTTAGAGTTTTGGAACGAGAACGGTAACTACTTCACAGCTAAAAAAATGTAGGGACTTTAATAGATAAGGATTAAATATCACACCATTTTCTCAAAGTTTTGAGCTGATTAGAGGGTAACCCATAGTTGAACCTAAACTCGCAATCTTTTAAGAATAAAAGGAAGTGCTTTTTATCGAACCCATTATATTTTCTGAGTGTTCGTTTAGACTGATTCCAAAATTCTTCAATACCATTATCGATATTATGAGTTAATGTGCGCTATGAGTAAGTATGGATAATAGTAAAAAAGGTCGCCAACGCTCTAAATAATAGAGTATTGGTGACCTTTTTATGTTTAATTTTTACTCAGCTAATATGATAAATATTGGGGCTTAATCACTCAACTAGAAGCGATCAAGATACTTCAGATTTTCAATAAACTAAATCAACATTCAATACTAATCTATAAAACATACACTTTATACTTAAGGAACATTAAGTCCAATATCTTTAGGTGGATACTTTTTATAAGTGCCTGCATGATATTTGGCTAGACCGACTACCCGTGGATAACCCCACTCAAAGCCAATATGACTAGCTTGTTGCTCTTTTGGATCCATGTACAGATTATAAACCCAAGGTGCTGGAGAGGCAGTCTGTATCGTCGTTTGATCGATATTCTTTCTAGTCGCTGAGGTTTGCATTACTTTAAAATGAACTTTGTATTCATTCCAGCGCAGCGCTGTAAATTGATTGAAGGCATAAAAATATGCCGTTTCGCGATTTGACTCACCATTATCAGCTAACAAAAAGCCAGTTTGATCAATGCCATCTATATAACGATCTTTAGGAATCTTATTACTCTGTCCTGCAACAGCAACTGAGGTATTGAACAGATCTAAAATATCGATAATTCCATCGCTCACCCGTCCTGGTTTTATCATCCCTGGCCAATAAGCAATACCAGGTACGCGTATACCCCCTTCCCATGTGGTACCTTTACCACCTTTCCAAGGATGGAAGCCTGAATCTGGCCAGACGTCTTCATTCGCGCCATTATCTGAGGTAAAGAACACTAGAGTATTTTCAAGCTGTCCAGTATCTTTTAAAGTTTTCATTAAGCGACCGACGATATCATCGACCTCTATAACCCCATCTTTATACGGGAACTTGGCGGGGCTTTTACCTTTATAACCCTCGGCAGGGTAATTGTCATTGTGTAGTCGTGAGAATGAATGCACTAAATAAAAAGGCTTATCTTTGTTTTGACGGATAAAACTATCTGAATAATCAGCGAACTGTTGATCGAGCTCTCTGATGTCATCTAAGTTTTTAAGCTTTTGCTCTATCTTTAAAGGTCCACCTTCGACACCGCTGGTAATCTCAGGAGGCTGAATAGCTTTTAATTTCGCATTTAGTTCAGGATTGTTGACTAAGTTTGGATAGATACGTTCATCTAACATCTCAGTCATGTTGGAGACCACAGGTAGGATGCCATAATATTCATCATAGCCATTTTGATGAGGATAAGTGCCATCGCTCTCACCTAGATGCCATTTTCCTGACAAGGCGGTTTGATAACCTGAATCGCTTAGAATACCAGCGGCAGTTTTTTCACCTGCCCATGGGTTCTGTGTAATCTTTTCTCCTGTGAGTATCGGTCTAGTCAGTCCTGTACGATTTGGCATGCGTCCAGTCATCATAGCGGCTCTTGAAGGCGTGCTAAAAGGCTGGGCATAGAATGAAGTAAAACGCAATCCTTGCTGCGCCAGCTTATCAATATTTGGAGTCGGTGCGCCTACTGCCTCACCGCCGCCATAAACGCCTAAGTCGCCCCAGCCCATATCATCTACTAAGAAGATAAGGACGTTAGGAGCCTTGCCTGTTTTCTGCTTTAGAGCGCGCAGCTTTTGTTCTGCTATCTTGTCCTGTTCAGGATGAGGTATGGCAGGCTCCATGCTATCAGAGACAACCACTGCCTTTAAAAAGGGATCTCCGCCAATAGTATTGGTAGGGGCTACTGGAGTTTCAGTACTAGCGTGACTGACGCTGATGCCTGACAGTAGTAATAAACTGACGGCCAAAGATAATGACGATTTTTTGATACCCACGGTATCCTCCTTGATCACAATAGGGATTTAAATGCGTTAAATATAAAAAATGCTATGACAATGTACAGCGTTGTATGGCGTTTACACCTCCCTAATCTATTAGCCTTAGCTCTAAATCTTGGCCTTTTTATAAGTAAATATTGCTTTGCCTATTATTGTAGGCGTGCACTCAATACCGGATAATCAGACACTGCTTTTTGATAAAAAATCTTTAGGCCTTGACATAAATAGTTCAAACCCTTTTCACCATCAGGGCTACTGATAAATCTGTTTTTCGGACACTCACCCCAACATAGTTGTAAATAAGGACACTGCTGACAATACTTAGTGAGCTGTTGATACTTCGCAAAGGCAAACTGCTCTTGCTCCTTACTAAAGGCTAAGTCACCTTCGTGAATGTCGCTAATATTGCCAAGCTTAAATTCTGGATAGACAAAATGATCACAGGAATAAACATCGCCATTATGCTCAATTGCTAGAGCCTTGCCACAGATTTGCGCGGTGGTACATTTTTGCGCGCCGTATCCAAAGATTTGGGAGACAGTATTTTCAAACTGATCAACGAACACTTCACCATAGTCGTATGCCAACCACTCATCCCAAATGTCGGCTAAAAAATTGCCCCAGCCTTGGCTAGTGACTGACCAATGCGTGACTTGATTATCAGCCTGTTGAGTCGCTTGATCTTTTAGATAGTTAGGGCCAGAGGTTTTGAAATCTACAGGTTCAACACAAGCACTAAATTGGATCATTTTTGGTGCCACGTCATCGCGTAAGAACCGATAGACCTCTAAGGGATGTTGACTGTTATAGGCATTGACTACACATAGCGCATTAAATTCGATATCGTATTGACGTAATAAGGCCACTGCCCTCATCACTAAATGATGGGTGGGTTTATCATTATTAGTACGTCGATACTCGTTATGAAACTTGGCAGAACCATCTATCGATAAGCCAACCAAAAACTGATGTTTCTTTAAAAACTCGCACCATTTTTCATCGATTAATATACCGTTGGTTTGCAGGTCGTTATAGATGGTTTGATCAGCCTTTTTATACTTAGCTTGCAGCTCAACTACCCGCTGATAAAAGTCCAACCCCATTAGCATCGGCTCGCCACCTTGCCAGCTAAATACCACCTCAGAGCCAGTTTGCGCCTCTATATATTGTCTAATATGCTGCTCTAATAAATCATCAGACATGCGAGGCGTTTTTGGCTGCTCAAGCAGTTGCTCTTTGTGCAGATAAAAGCAATATTGGCAGTCGATATTACATTGCGAGCCACTAGGTTTTATCATGCTATGAAACTGATAAGACTCATTATGAGGTAAATCTGGCAGATGATGCTGAGGCTGGGTCAGTATTTCAGACACCGTTATCCGGCTTTGATTGATATTTGCCATGGTATACACTCCCTTGTATGTCACTATCCGTCTTTTTTTGGTATGAGTTATCCTACAAACAGCCTTTGACAGGCTGTTTGACTAATGACGATTTTAAAAATAGATCTAACTTTTAGATGACTTAAACCATTTTCTTAGGACAGATAAGCTATTAAGCAGAATTCTTAAGGATTTTTGCCAACTTTTTATCTACTTGGCCACGAACAGTCATTGGCAATAAGCGCGTTAGATGATAAAGCTTGCGAGCTTGCTTACCAGGTATAATGAAGAAGTCGTTAGCGCGGATGCCTGCTAATATCTCATCAACGGCCACTTCAATAGGTAAACTACCCCCTAATTGCTTAAGCTGAGTGGTAATGGGTGATCCAGATTTTCGTTCTTCAAATACTAAAGGCGTCTCAACCTCAGGCGGACAGACGACAGCAATATCGATGCCCTCTGGCTTACTCAGCTCCATCCTTAACACATCAGCCAAGCCAATAATGCCAAACTTAGAAGCACAATAACCCGCATAGCCATAGCAAGCCACTAAGCCAGCCATCGATGAGATCAGTACCAATTTAGGGCGCTGTTTGCTATTACTGCGCGCGGCTTTTAGATGAGGCAAAGCGCAATAAGCTACGTTACGGCTACCGACTAGATTGATATCTATTTGCCGTTTAAACTCTTCCTCAGTCATCTCTTCAAAGGATTTTGCAATGGCGATACCAGCACTATTTATAACAGTATCAGGTGCAGAAAAAGCTTGTTCCGCGTCATTGAACACCGCTGCTAATTGCTTAGTATCTGTTACATCAACTTCATAGCCCTTTATAGAGTCGCTATTTTCATTGTGTTTCGCGCCTTTTTTAGACTCTTTTGCGAATTCATTCAGCGTTGCAACCGCTTCATCAATTTGATCATGGGCAAAAATACAAACCTTGTCGCCGGCTTGCAAGTAGCGCTTTGCTAGCTCATAGCCAATGCCACTACTGCCACCAATAATCCATCTAACCTGCTTGTCTGATTTATTGAATATCATGACTAACGCTCCTTGTTTTTTAATGTGATATGACTTAATTTGGTGCTATGAACTTAACAGCACATCTCCATACTCATCCCGCAAGTCTTTTTTCACCATCTTGCCAGCACCATTTAGTGTAATATTATCTACAAAGATGACTTTGTCAGGTATTTGCCAGTTGGCAATTTTGTCATCATAAAAATCAATCACTTGTGACTCATTGAGTGCTGAATTTTGCTCTTTGACCACGATCAACACTGGACGCTCGCCCCACTTCCTATGGGTTGCAGCAATCGCAGCCGCCATTTTGATTTGTGGATGCGCGGCTGCAATATTTTCAAGTTCAACTGAAGAAATCCACTCACCACCGGATTTAATTAAGTCCTTTGAGCGATCACGAATATTCATATAACCATCGGCATCAACGGTGGCAATATCCCCAGTATCGAACCAACCGTCTTCAGTGATGGCATCAGGGTTATGAGTGTAATAATCGTTAATGATCCAGTGGCCTCGTATTTGTAAGCGTCCTTGCGATACGCCATCCTCAGCTACCGCTTCAAGAGGCTGATCGGTGTCCATAAGACGTATCTCAACGCCGTAAGGGGGTCGACCTTGAGATTTACGCAACTCATTTATCTCATCTTTACTTAGCGATTTATGCTTACCTTTTATTTGGTTCATGGTGCCAAGCGGACTGGTCTCTGTCATCCCCCAACCATGTATCGCATCACAATTGAAATCTTCTCTAAAAGTTTTGATTACAGATGGTGGGCAAGCCGCTCCACCGACAATAGTACGGGTCATACTATCAAGCTTGCTGCCTCGTTTTTTGGCAGCGGTCAACAGGCTTTGCCAAATCGTTGGAACACCTAAAGCAACAGTCACGTGATAATCATCGATTAAAGACACTAAGCTGTCACCATCAAGATTCGGTCCAGGCAGTATTAAAGAGCAACCTATCAAGGCTGCAGCATAAGGGGTTCCCCACGCATTGACATGAAACATCGGCACTACCGGTAACAATACGTCTTTTGCAGATAGGGCTGAGATATCAGCCATAGATAACGCCATCGCATGCAGCACCGAGGAGCGATGGGTGTATAAAATCCCTTTAGGATTACCTGTCGTTCCTGAGGTGTAGCATAAAGAGCTGGCAATCGTCTCATCGAATTGTGGCCATTCAAAATCAGGAGAATTCTCTGCTAACAACTCATCAAAGAATAATACGCCAGGTAATTGCGCTACTACCTTATTATCATGGCTACCCAAGCAGATAAAATGCTTAATGCCTGTAATTTGCTCTTTAATCGCCATAATTAATGGTAGGAAGGTAACATCAAAAAACAGTACTTGGTCATTAGCATCATTAATAATGTAACTTAGCTGTTCAGGAAATAGACGAGGATTGATGGTATGGCAAATCATGCCACTACCTGAAATCGCGTACCAAGCCTCTAGATGACGTCGATTATTCCATGCCAGTGTTGCAATTCGTTCTGAGGGTTTTAGGCCCAGTCCTTTTAGTGCATTCGCTAAACGTTTTGAGTTGTTTGAAACCGTCAGCCAATCACTAATCGTAATTTGTCCATCCACCTCTTTCGATAAGATAGTGGTATCACCATGATATTTAGCTGCATGCTCAATCAAACTACTAATTAGCAGTGGCTGATACATCATTTTCCCTAGCATTTGAATATCCTTATATTTATTTTATTGTGCGCATCCCTAGGTACACTCTACGTATAGGTGCAATCAGCAATATGCGTTATATAATTTTTATAGCGTATGAAGTGTTAGTCATGCTAAAGCAATATCTAAACAGTCAGATGAGACAAGCTGAGCTGCTTGTCTCATTTGCTCATGATAATAGGATAATTATACGTTAGGGTTATTTGTTGCTTTATCACTGAAGTCGTTATTAGCATTAGGCTTGATATAACGTGGCACTGTTTGCCCTGTTTGTTTGGCTACGGCATGTAAGGCTTGTTCAATCCAACTTGCATCCATGATAAACATCAGCGAACCATCTTCATTGAAGTTTATATTAGCGCCTTCTACCACCATAAAGCCTTCTGTACCTTCTTTACTGCTAAAAGTGTGCGTAGAACCACCTGGCTCAAACAAATAGCTGCCTGTTGTTTGAACATCGTCAGGATACTCTAGATAATTCCAAGATCCAGCTGTGGTATAAAAATGCACCACTCCTGTGTGGTAATGGCGAGGTAATAAGGTGTCTGCATCAAAACGAGCATAGATTACCCATACGCCAGCTTCAGGATTCAAATAACAAGGGGTCACATGAACGCCTGGTAAAGCGTTTTTCACTTCGCCTTCTTTATTGATATTGAGTGTCAATAGATAGTCTTGAGGGTTGCCGATAGACATATTACAATTCCTTTTGATTTACGGTTAAAGTCAGCATCAATATCTTTCATATGCTGGCTGGTCATAAGAAAGTAAGGGGTAAACCTGTAACTCGCTTGCTACTGATCTACTGCTCACTTGCTGATGTTTATTAGTATATCGACCACAGACATTCTGCCAACCACTCAAAAGAATGGTTTTGAGACCCACTTATTTTTTAATAAAACCCGTCTTTTAGACTCCCTAGTTATGCTAATTTTAAACGGTGTGAAAAAGGTTATGCCTCAACAGAATCATTCTGTTGTTTTCATTTACGTTTCAAAAAAAGGACAGGTTGTATGGATACGCAAGCACTTAATACATTTTCGGATGACTTATTTAATAATAAAGTTGCAGTTGTCACTGGAGGAACGTCAGGAATTGGACAATCCGTGGCTATTGCCTTTGCAAAAAAAGGCGCTAAAGTATTGGCGTTAGGATTAAACAGTGCCGAGGCAAAATATCCTAAAGGGTTGGATATTGAAACGGTAGAAATGGATGTAACAGATGAGAATAAAATAGCGGATTTTTTCAATAATTTAGATCAACTAGACGTGCTATTTAATGGTGCGGGCATGGGCTCTACAACAGAACACGAGTTACCAACCTTCAAAAAAGTCATTGATGTTAACCTAACGGCAGTTTTTCATATTAGCGAATGTGCCGCGCCGCTCTTAGCTAAGTCAGATAATGGCTCGATTATCAATGTGTCTTCGCTATACGCCATCTTTGGATCAGGAATGACTCCTGCATATTCATCATCTAAAGGCGCAATTGATCAGCTTACTAAATCTCATGCGATTTATCTTGCTAAAGATAAGGTGCGTGTTAATGCCGTTGTACCTGGATGGATTGACACGCCTTTAATTGAACCACTAAAACAGATGGAAGGATTTACTGATTTTGTCATGGCGCGCACGCCATTAGCACGCTTTGGAGATCCAGATGAAGTGGCAGCTGTGGTATTGTTCTTAGCTTCCAAAGCCGCAAGTTGGATTAATGGTACTACCATTACAATTGATGGTGGCTACTCTACCATCTGATAAATTAGGAGCTTATTAGCTTATTAGCTTATTAGCTTTTAGCCTAGTCTAAAATCTGTTGTTGGCGCGCTTCCGCTACTGCTTGAGTTCGGGAGCGCACTTGCAGCTTATGATAAATATTACGCAAATGCCATTTAACGGTATGTATAGATAAAAAAACCTTATCAGCTATCTGACCATCACTTAGTCCTTGTTCAACCAATAATAGAATTTCAACCTCTCGCTCCGATAAGATAAACTTATTATTTTGCTTCTCATCATTTTTTTGAGTCAATAGCCCTGTACTCTCTTGATCGGTATCCGGTAACAAATCTTCCTTTTCTTCACTCTTATAGCCGCTAATTTTTAATAGTGATTCAATATATTCTTTGATATCAGGCAGTATAACTATCTCATTCCCCTGATAGCTGAACAAATCTATAAGTATTGAATAGAGCAATGGATGTTCATCAAGAATAATACGATGCGATTGTGTCAGACGAAATAGCTTAAGTGCCTCTATTAATACAGTATAAGAATCGATCTGCTGACCTAAAATATGGTAAGCCATTGCCAGCAATAATTTGATGCGTGCATTACGCAGTACAAATGGCAAGTTGGCCTTTAAAAGTTGATTTAGGCTTGCTGTTGCTTCTGCTATCTGCTGGCTATTACCTAAAAAGATAGTCGTACGATATGGCAGTAAATCTAACCCCGTCAATAACTCGGTCAAAGTTAAAAAATGAGGCTGACTTTTCTCAGTCTCTAAGTTAGAAGGCTGTATATTATAATCTTTACCATGATCAGTAACAAAAGCTATAGGCATTTTTTGCTTAAGCGCTTGTTCGTTTTCCCACTGCCGCACATCTTCAATTAAGCGTGGAAGCGACCACTCATCAGCCTTACTATTAGCATTTAACACATAGTAATGTTTATTATTTTTTTTCGTTAAAACCCCTAGTTTCAGCTCTGTTAAAAACCCTAAAATAACCATATCTGCAATAGCCATGTTTTCACCATGGTCAAAATCTATTAGAGCCTGCTTTGCATCTTCTATACGATTCAATTCATAGTAAAAATCTGCTTTTAAACTGCTTGCTACCCCCAGCATCATATCTTGATTACTGTCATTAGTACCTAACTGAGCGTATTCTGGGCTAATACCTATGCACTGGAACTTTTTGATAGCTGAGGGAACATCGCCTAACAATCTATCACAGGTCGCATCAATGCTATCTACATACGCTAGACCATACGGATTATTACCTTTGATATAGAGTAATCTGGACTGCAGAATTAGTGAGCGAGCTTCTTCTATATTTCCGCGACAAAGCTGATATAAAGCGCACATACCTACTAACGGTGCTCTAAAAAAATAGGCATCTGAAGTCAGCTGCTGAAGGCCGGTTTTTGCCAGTTGATACGCTTTAGGCAAATCATCAGCAATAAATACTATCATTGCTGACAAGCCTAATTGCTTGTCTTTGTAGCTCATAGCTATGTGGGCATCTATGTCTGATAGATATAGTTTTTCTTGCTCAAGAACCTTTATATAATGCCCAGCTTCATGATGTCGACGCGAAAGCACTAAACCCCAAGTCAAATCGTACAGTAAAGCTGGATGCTGACATAATTGTGTGTCAGATAAAGATTTTGTTAGCTCCAAAAAGCTGTAAAGACGTCCGCCAAGTATCAAATCATGACTAACCGATTTTAAAGCAGATAAAACCAAATCATTGTCACCTATAACTTGTGCATGGTAAATGGCTTCTAAAGGCATCCTATGTTCTTGATGCCATTCAGCTGCTTGAGTATGCGCTATCCAATATCTTTTTTTATCTTGGTTTTGGAGCCTTGTTTGTAAAAACTGTCTCATTAATTCATGTATACGAAACCACTGATACTGATCATCTATCGCTTGAATAAAAAGGCCTTGTTGACTCAGGTTCTCAAGCAAGAACTGCGCATCAGTTGCCTCTGTTAAATCATGGCATAAGCTCGCATTTATTTTTCTTAACACACTAATATTTAGTAAAAAATCTTGAATATACTCATCACACTGTAAAAACACTTGCTCCGCTAAAAACTCAGCTATTTGACGCTGAGCACCACTGACTTGGTGGACAAGTTGGTATAGATCTGCTTCATTTTTACAGTACAAATTGATGAGCTGAATGCCTGTTAACCAGCCTTCAGTTTTTTCAATAAGCATAGAGACGAGTTTGTCATCAATCAAAGTGATATTATTAGTTGAAGATACCGATAGCTCTGACAATGACTGATTAGCTGCCATATAAGGTGTGAGAGCGATATTGTGTGTCAAGTTACTTTGCAAATATTGCTGTAATTCGTAAGTATCCGGTAATGACAGTCTTAATTCATTCGCTCTAACAATCCTCACCAATCCCTGCAGCTCCTCTTTTGCAAGTGGCCAATTTGGCTGTATGCGTGAGGCAATGACCAAATGGTAATTAGTAGGTAAAAAAAGATACAGCCACCATATTAGGTTTAAGCTAGTAGGATTGGTTACTGCTTCTAGCTCATCAATAAATAAAGTGTATGTAGTTGTAGTATCAAGCTGAGAAAGCAGATGATGAATATGGTTTTTAGTTACCCTACCTTCGGTTAACGAATGTGAATCAGGAAATTGCGTTAATACTGACCATAAGTACTGATATAAACGTACAGGATCATTATCATCGTTATCCAAGGTCAGCCAACCAACAGCACAGTTATTTTCTTCTAACTGTTCGCTCAGCTGTACCATCACAGTTGTTTTTCCATACCCTGCCGCCGCTTGTATCAACACCAAACGGCTGGTAAGTTTATTAGATAACTGATTCAACAATCTAGACCGCTTTAGCAATCTAACCTGCTGTAATTGTGGTCGATTAGTTTTCGTCTTTAAAATCAGCATCCGTGTCTCATTTTTAAAAGAATTTATTGCTAAAGTAAATGATAGTGCCAAACAGCTATAATGTATGTAAATACTTAAAATATGGCTTCAATCGCTATTGGCACTGATTTTTAGTATGATTTGATAATATGGCCGTATAATGAGTGTACTAATAAAATAATTACGACGCTTGAATTTGGTGACTAGTTTAGCAGTATGAAACGATAGTTGCTTATGAGAAGGAATTTACCGTTCTGAGCTATGCTGAAATTGAGCTACGCTGAAAGTGAACCGCCCCGGTATTGTCGGAGACTCAACATTCTGAGAGAATACGACAATGAAAAGACAAACCTACACTCCTGAGATTAAAGAACGCGCCATTCGCATGCTGATTGAAGCGTCGAGCGACTATCCTTCTACATGGTCAGCCATTCAGGCCATAGCGTCAAAGATTGGCTGTACGCCTGAGACACTGCGATCCTGGCATAAAAAGCACATAGACCAAACTATTCCCGCCTCAGTGCAGGCTCAAAGTGACAAAGAGCGTATCAAAGAACTTGAACGAGAGAATAGAGAACTCAAGCAAGCCAATGAGATTATACGTAAGGCTGCTGCTTTTTTCGCCCAGGCGGAGCTCGACCGTCCACCCAGATAATGGTTCAGTTTATTGATGACTATAGAGGTAGTTATGGGATCGAGCTGATTTGTAGAGTACTACCGATTGCCCCGTCAACCTATCACCGTGCTAAAGACCTAGAGTGCTGCCCTGAAAAGCGTTCACTGCGCAGTCAGCATGACGACTACTATCTCAGCGAGATTAGACGTATTTGGCAGAATAGCAAGTGCCGCTACGGCGCTCGCAAAGTCTGGCAGCAGATGAAAGCTGACGGGTTAAAGGTTGCTCGGTGTACCGTAGAGCGTTTAATGAGCCAGCATGGCCTACAAGGTGTCTGGCGCGGTAAGGGTAAGATTACCACCAACAGCCGTGACGACCAAAAGCGTGCTGATGACTTGGTCAATCGTAACTTTAATGCCCATCGTCCTAATCAGCTGTGGGTTGCAGATTTTACTTATATCAAGACATTGAGCGGCTGGGTCTATACCGCTTTTATCATCGATGTATTTGCTCGCGCTATTGTCGGCTGGAAAGTATCAAAGCGTATGAACACTGATATGGTAATGGCAGCATTAAATCAAGCAATAGCAGACAGAAACAATCCCAAAGACGTGATTCATCATAGTGATCGAGGGGTTCAGTACTTATCTATTCGCTATACCGATAAGATGACGGACTCTAGCGTGATTGCTTCTGTTGGTACAACAGGCGATTCATACGATAATGCACTGGCTGAAACGGTCAATGGACTCTATAAATCTGAGGTTATTGAATATCTAAAAGAACAATGGAATGGTGTTAATGATGTTGAATTAGCCACGCTTGAGTGGGTGGACTGGTTCAACAAGAAGCGGCTGCATAGCACGATTGGATATGTGTCACCCTTTGAGTTTGAAAAGCAGTATTATGATAATTTAATCCTGTCAGGCATTGCTGCCTGACTCAAGTAGATCAGCCTTCGATTATGCTTAAGACGTTCTAAATTGGTGAACCTCTACTATGATGAGTTTGCCAAGTTTACTAATAGACTTTTTTAATATAGATCAACACAGGTTGCGCAATATTTATATCGTTAGTATCATCTCAGTTTTGAAACGATTCAATTACAATTAGGAAAAACCTTATGGCAAAATTAGAATCAAACATCGAATTAGAAGCAGCGGCATTTCGTCGCTTATTAGCTCATTTAGACGAGCGTAAAGATGTACAAAATATTGAGCTAATGAACCTTGCCGACTTTTGCCGTAACTGCTTATCCAAATGGTATAAAGCGGCTGGTGAAGAGCGTGGTATTGAAATCGAATACGAAGATGCGCGCGAGCTTGTTTATGGTATGCCTTATGCTGAGTGGAAAGAGAAGCATCAACAAAAAGCAACACCAGAGCAATTAGCACGCTTTAACGAGATTGAAGCAGCTAAGAACGAGATTGATAAAGGAAAAGACTGATTAATAGTAGCAAAGGTTGCTCGAACTCAGTCAGCGACGCTCAGAGCAAACCATAACAAACACGACAAAAACCCAAGATAAAACCAAAAATTGCCACTAGATTAGCGGCTTTCTATAGATTTGAGTATGCTACTAAACCCTATGGTTCCTTGTTTCTGCATTTGACGGTCAAATAGGCGACCGAGTAATGGCAATGGTACAGTCAATCGACCCTCAGATACCCAAGTCACGTGTGTAGTGCCATCGCCCAAGTCTTTTAAATCAATGACGCCTTTATCATGTTGCATTTTTATAGGTTTAGATTTTTCAATCTGGTATTGCATATGAGTAGGACGCTCAAATGCCGTAATTCGCTCCCAAAACTTAACAGGTCCCGTTTTAATGGTACGTAAAGCCCCAACGCCATTGCGCTCCTCGTCACCTTCATTCACCAACTTAGCTACACCGACCGCTTTAAATGAGCCATAACTGGCATGGTCGCTCAGTGCTTCAAATACCTCATCAATTGGTTTTTTGACAATGCGCTCTACTTTTATTTTAAACATAATATTATCCCGTTAAGACTAAAGTTCTTTAGCTTACTGCCATTTCAGAAATAAACAAAGCAGTCACACTGTGAAAACTTACTATCGCGAAGAACCACGACCTTTTGAAGGGCGTTTGCCATTTGTAGCAGGTTTGCCATTGCCTCCAGACTTACCATTACCCCCTGACGGCTTACCACGACCAGCAGGACGCCCATCTCTACCTTTAGAACCCGCTGGTTTTCTAGCATCATCCTTGGAGTGTTTTTTATTTCCCTTTGCCGCACCCGCTGGTTTTGAAGACGACTTTGCTTTTGACGAGTCATCGGCACGAGGATTTTTTCGTGGTGCATTACGAGATTTCTTAGCCGGTTTACTGTCTTGCGAAGAAGAATTTTCTATAGAGTTAAGTAAAACAGACAACTCTTTTGGCGTCAGGTCTCGCCAGTCTCCAACGGGCGTACCCTTAAGGCTTACATTCATAATCCGTGTACGCTCAAGCTTCACAACTTCATAGCCAAAATGCTCACACATACGGCGAATTTGACGATTCAGACCTTGCACTAGCGTAATGTTAAACACGTTAGGCGACACCTTAGTGACAGGGCATTTTTTCGTCATCTTCCCAAGCATTGGCACGCCACCAGCCAAACCTTCGATAAAATTATCCGTTATCGGTTTATTCACCGTCACCAAATATTCTTTTTCATGGTTATTCCCAGCACGCAATACCTTATTGACTAGATCACCATTACTGGTCAAGAAGATTAAGCCCTGAGAATCTTTATCCAAACGCCCAATCGGGAAAATACGTACGCTATGTCTCACAAAATCAACAATGTTGTTTTTCTCGGAGCTTTCCGTGGTGCTCACAATGCCGACTGGCTTATTTAATACAATAAAAACAAAGTCATCAGCTTCTTTCGGCTCAATGAGCTGCCCGTTGACTTTCACCGTATCTCCAGCAACCACTTGCGCGCCTACTGCAGCACGCTTGCCATTGAGGTATACATTACCTTGTTCAATAAAGCGGTCAGCGTCTCGCCTGGAGCAAATACCGCTTTCACTGATGTATTTATTTAAACGAGTCGAGGAAGCGTTAAACATAAAGCACCGTTTTTACCTAATAAAAAGCCTTTCTTGTTCAGAAAAAAGCCTAAATTGAATGGATCATCAACAACGAGATGGCTCGTATTATATAGGAAATTCAGTGCCCATTTCAGTAGAGATGGGAAGAAACCTAGAAATATATCCAGAGTCCTATAGATTGCGATAGCTTCGATAAAGCTTATTAATGATGTCAAAGGTTCAAAAAGCTAAAGGAATAGCGAGTAATATCTCGATAGAATTTAATGCTTTTAATAAAGAAATATTCTTACAAAAAGTGCCAATTAATAGATATACACTGTAGCGTGATTGAGTTAATACTAAGACTTTATACATGCGATTTATCTAAAGGCTATAAATACACAAAAATAATCGCTCATCTACACAAGGAAGAATAGAATGACAGGGATGGAGTTTTATACTAATGGACACATTGTTAGCGAAGCTGACAGTATGCGCCAGAAGCTAGGGGATTTAGCAAAACAGTACGACGCGACATCTGCCATTATTATTACAGACGCTGGCATCTCTGATTTAGGATACGTCGATATCGCACAAGAGTCTTTAGAGCAGGCTGGTATTAATGTTGTTATTTTCGACAGAGTTGTTGCTGATCCCCCTATTGAAGTCGTCGAAGAAGCTATTGAACTTGCCAGGGCGAACCAGTGTAATCTGGTCATCGGTTTAGGAGGTGGCAGCCCTATCGATACCGCGAAAATTGTCGCGCTATATTCCAATGACTTTCAGTCGGTTAATGAGCTCTTAGAGGCAGATATTAGTGATTTTAAAAAAATGCCGTTGTTTGCGATCCCCACCACTGCAGGTACTGGCGCAGAGGCTACCTTTGTATCTGTAATCACAGCAAAGGATGGCAGCAAGAAAGCCATATACACGCCTAAAATCCTACCTGATGTCGCGATTTTAGATGCAACGCTAACTCTCAAGCTTCCTCGCCATATTACTGCTGCCACTGCCCTAGATGCGATGGTTCACTGCATCGAAGCTTACACAAGTCGCACCAAAAAGAACCCCATTTCAGATGCGTTGGCTGTTAAAGGTTTGCAAATGCTATGGAGTAACTTTTATACAGTGCTCCATCACGGCGATGATATTGATGCTCGTGCTGATATGTTATTGGGTTCAACGCTAGCTGGTATCGCTTTTGTCAATGCTTCCGTAGCAGCTGTACATGGACTCTCCTACCCACTTAGCATTAACTTCCATGTGCCGCATGGGCATGCCAATGCGCTCGTGATGTGCAGTGTATTTACTTTCAACTTACCAGTAGCAGCACCTCTTTATGCAGAACTCGCTCGTGCGGTGATGCCTATCGACACTTCGGGCATGACTGACATAGAGGCTGCCCATCAATTTATTAATCAACTAAAAGACTTCTTGAAAACAAGTGGTCTAAAATATCGCTTAAATGAGCTAGATATAACGGCAGAGGATATCCCCGCGTTAGCTGATATGGTCATTAATACCTATGCTCGTCTCATTGAAACCAATCCAATGGATATGTCTTTAGAGGAAGTAAAAATGATCTACCAAGAAATACTCTAATAAGCAGCAAATTTCTTAAATAATTTTGTCTATAAATCAAGGAAGATAGTTATGTCAAAATATGAGTTAGACGTGGTGGTAGATGATTTTCACTACCTAGAAGGACCGCGTTGGTATAAAAACGCTTTATGGTTTGTCGATTTTTATACCAAAGGCGTTTATCGTGTTAATGATGAAGGCATTGCAGAAAAGATTGTCCATGTAGAACAGCAGCCATCTGGCTTAGGCTGGCTTCCTGACGGTCGTATGCTCATTGTCTCTATGAAAGATCGTAAAGTGTTACGTTTAGAGGACAATGGCGAATTAGTTGTTCACGCTGATATTTGGAAGCATTGTGAGGGGCATGCTAACGATATGGTCGTTGCGCCTAATGGCAACGCTTATGTTGGAAACTTCGGTTTTGATCTGATGGGTGGTGCTGATCATAAACACACTGGTCTTGTATTGGTGAGACCTGATGGTACCTCTCAGGTTGTGGCAGAAGGTTTGGCCTTTCCAAATGGCATGGTCATTTCTGCGGATGAAAAGACATTAATCGTTAATGAGTTATTTGGCAATAAAGTCTCACAGTTCGATATTAAGGAAAACGGCACTTTAGGAGAAAAACGTGATTTTGCTAACTTTGGAGAGTTAGGAGACGAGCCAAATTTAGGGGCACGTATAGAGAACGCCAGCATCTTACCTGATGGTCTTGCCTTAGATAGCGAGGGCGCTGTTTGGATTGCAGATACCTTGAACCAACGTGCTGTTCGTATTAAAGAAGGGGGCGAAATCTTAGAAACCGTTGATACTGCACCTGACGGCATTTTTGCGGTTGCTCTTGGCGGACAAGATGGCAAAACATTGTTTATGTGTGCAGCACCTGACTGGAATGAAGCGTCACGCACCGCTGAAACTAAAGGGCGTATGCTATCTACACCAGTTAAAGTGGGTCATGCTGGTACGCCTTAGTTTAAGAATACGCCACTAAAAATATTGAGTCAGTATCAAAAATATATCTAGCTACTACCCATTTATAATAAGAAACTAGAATCGATACCAATTTTATCGATTCTAGTTGTGTTAATCGAACCAATGAACTTGAGTGCGAAGAAAAGATAGTTAACAACAAGAATAATTAAACCATAGGAGTATGTATGTCTGCGACCAAAGAAGAAATAGCAGCCTTTATGGCATTAGAATTCCCTCAAACCAAGTGCAAAGTTGAATCAGTAGGCGATGATAGTTCGACCTTATCGCATGATATCGGTATAGATGAGCTACGTCCTGGTGGTACGGTCTCTGGCCCTGTATTGATGAGCATTGCTGATGTCGCACTCTATGTGGCGATACTTGGTAAGATTGGCATTGTAGCGTTGACAGTAACAACAAGCCTTACCATCAATTTTCTGCGCAAACCATCAGCAGAAGCGCGCATCATTGCTGAGTGCACCTTGCTAAAGGTAGGGCGTACGCTCATTGTAGGTGAGGTTTCCTTATACTCAGAAGGCTCTAGCGACTTGGTCGCGCATGTAGTTGGCACATATTCTGTACCGCCCAAGCACGACTAAGCTACTTTCTCAATATTGTTTCCTAGGTTGTAATGCTTCGAATTATTTAGATCATGATAATGCATTTCACTATGTGCTTTTTGGGTAGCTCAGTTCGCAAGCTTTGCCTTTTAGAGGAACGACTATGAATACCTAAATCAGCCCTTTAAAAAGAAAATAACACCCAACCACGGTTAATAATACCGCAAAGCATTTTTTTAAAAGCTCTGGTGATAGTATATGGGCGACTTTTGCACCTAGCTTCGCAGTGAAAAAGCTCATGACACTAATCCCTAAAAAGGCATAAATGTGCACAAAGCCAATGGTATTGGGCACATTGACTTGCTGCTGCATCCCAAAGAACATAAAGCCTAACGCTCCAGCAATGGCAATGGGCAAGCCACACGCTGCTGATGTGCCAACGGCTTTTTGCATGACCACACCGTAACGAGTTAAATAAGGCACCGTTAAGCTGCCGCCGCCAATACCAAAAATGGCAGAAGCAATACCAATAACCCCGCCTGCCGCTAGCTGCTTAGGTTTTGAAGGCAGTTCCGTATTGGCGCCATGGACATCATTAGCATGATTAACGACTTGTTTTTTGCCATCGAAAAACATCTTATAAGCGACCCACAGCAAAAACACCCCAACGATAAGCTGAAGATACAGCCCAGATATCTGTCCTGCAATCCCTGCCCCTAAAAAACAGCCAATCGCTAAACCGGGTGTCAGGTTTTTAAAGACCGGCCACATGACGGCGCCCTTTTTATTGTGCGCCATGAGCGAGCTGATAGAGGTGACAATGATGGTCGCTAGTGACGTACCTAACGCCAAATGCATGATAATGTCAGGACTGTAATCCATTTGGGTAAAGACGATAAATAACAGTGGTACGATAATCGTGCCGCCGCCCACACCAAAAAGCCCCGCAGCAAATCCTGCTAGAGCGCCTATTATTAAGAAAATGATTAGTTCCACAGGATAGTTACTTCTCGGTTAAATGATAGTTTTATAGTCGATGCTAAATAATATGGATACGTTATCTGACAAGGTGAAACTGGTACGAATTTTTCTAGCTTGCTGTGCCTACGCCGGTAGAGGTCACGAAAAATTCATTCCAGTTTCACGGTATCTTCTTGATATTAAGCTGACTATAGTTAGATAATAATTAGATAATCAATGTCAGAAAGTCAGCTTAAACGATTTCTACTTGACCTACTTGATGGTAAGCGCGGTTGAAATACACCAAGCTTTCATCAGCACTGCTTTGTTGATAGCCTTGTTTGATGGCGACAACTCGGCACATAAAGACACTGTGCGTACCAACTTGCTGAATATCCTCAATCTCACAGTCAAAACTGACCAATGCATCTGCTAAAATAGGCGCACCTGTAGCTAATGTCGTCCAAGAGCCCTGTTGAAATCGCTCTTCTGAGCATAATTTAGAAGCAAAGGCATTAGATATAGGCTCATGCTGTGCACCCAATACATTGACACTTAACGTTTTATTTTCAAGAAAATGGGCATGTGAGCGAGACGTTTGATTCATACAGACCAGCAAGGTTGGCGGTGTATCGGTAACGCTACATACCGCCGATGCGGTAAACCCATGCAGACCAGATTGCCCTTTGGTGGTGACCACATTGACGGCAGTCGTCAACAAAGACATGGCATCTCTAAAGTCGGTTGCTTCAATCACATCTTTACTCATTGCTGCAATCCTAAATGTTAAGTCGGTAAGTACATTGATAACTGAGGTCACTCATAAGTTTAAACAAGCTTTTATAGGCGGAGTTAAAGACCCAACCTATAAAAGCTAAATTTTGCATAAGTTTAGTCGGTAAATCCTAAGCTGTCAGCTCTTGACGCACGATTGCTGCGCCTGCGCTTAACGCGTTCAACTTACCGCGTGCAACTTGGCGCGATAAAGGTGCCATGCCGCAGTTGGTCGAAGGATAAAGCTTGTCCGCATCGACGAATTGCAGGGCTTTGCGTAGTGTATCGGCAACTTCTTCAGGCGTTTCAATGGTATTGGTTGCCACATCAATGGCACCAATCATCACTTTTTTACCGCGAATGAGTTCTATCAAATCCATCGGTACATGTGAGTTTTGACACTCTAACGAGACAATATCGATATTAGACTGCTGCAATTTTGGAAAGGCTTGCTCATATTGACGCCACTCTGAACCCAGTGTCTTTTTCCAATCAGTATTGGCTTTGATGCCGTAGCCGTAGCAAATATGCACTGCCGTCTCACACTTTAAACCCTCAATGGCACGCTCTAAAGTAGCGATACCCCAGTCGTTGACGTCGTCGAAGAATACGTTAAAAGCAGGCTCATCGAACTGGATGATATCCACCCCAGCCGCCTCTAATTCTCTGGCTTCTTGATTCAAGATTTTAGCAAATTCCCACGCCAATTTTTCACGGCTTTTATAATGACCATCATATAACGTATCAATCATCGTCATCGGACCAGGCAGTGCCCATTTGATCGGCTGGTCGGTTTGCTGACGTAAGAACTTCGCATCTTCAACAAATACAGGCTTTTGACGGCTCACCGCCCCAATGACTGACGGCACACTTGCCTCATAACGATCACGAATTTTAACGGTTTTTCGATTCTCAAAATCGACGCCATCAAGATGTTCAATAAAGGTAGTGACAAAATGCTGACGCGTCTGCTCGCCATCACTGACAATATCAATCCCTGCATGTCGCTGTTCTTGCAATGTTAAACGTAGCGCATCTTGTTTGGCTTCAAACAATTGCTCCCCTTCTAATGCCCAAGGTGACCAGATTTTCTCAGGTTCGGCAAGCCAAGAAGGTTTCGGTAAGCTGCCCGCAGTTGACGTCGGTAACAATTTTTGTGTCGGTAATAATATTGTCATGGGATTCATCTTCTTATTCATTCATATTTTATATTTTGGCTAGAGTTAGATTGCTTAGGCTGCCTGTTTTTTAGCCGTTTCTTTTTGACCTACTTCTCTTTGAACAGTCTCACTTGCAACATCATAACTTGCCGCCCATTCCTCAAGAATGTCTTGGTAGGGCTTGATAAATTGCGCTTCTGTGAACTTACCTTGCGTCACCGCCATTTGGCTGCGTTCTGCGCGGTCATAGACAATTTGCGTCAGTGAATAATCTTGGTAGTTTAAACTCGGCTGATAGACTTGCCCTGCGCTCGAGTTGGCATTGTAAATTTCAGGTCGATAAATCTTTTGGAAGGTCTCCATGGTACTGATCGCACTGATTAGCTCAAGATCGGTATAATCCGTCAGCAAGTCACCAGAAAAATAAAATGCTAAAGGTGCCACACTACCAGCAGGCATAAAATAGCGCACCGTCAAGCCCATTTTGGAAAAGTATTCATCGGTCAATGATCCTTTGTTCAAAGCGCAGACAGCTTGTCTATATTCAATCCCTAATACAGGATACTGATTGCCCGTACGATGATAGGTTTTACTACTTGAAACGCTTAGGCAAATCACCGGTTGTTTATTAAAATTGGCTTGGTAAGCCTCTGAGTTCAATAAATGTTGAAACAGTTTACCGTGCAAATCGCCAAAATCGGCTGGTGGTGGCGATGCAGGATGGTTATCGAAATGTGCTGGCAATACGATGCTAAAATCATAATCACGCACATAAGAGGAGAAGCTATTGCCGATCATACCGTCAATACGTTTGTTCTCTTTATGATCAATAATCGTTGTTTTTAGCGTTTCGATGACTGGGAATGTATGATCATTGCCTTCAATATCCAAGTCGGCAGAAATGATATCAACTTCAACAGAATAACGGTCGGCTGTCGGATTATCCCAATGTGCTAGATCATTAAAACGATTATTTATCATAGTCAGCGTTTTGCGTAAGTTCTCTTGACGACTCTCGCCACGCGCCAAATTTGCAAAATTTGTCGTCAGACGGGTGCTGTCTGCAGGTTGATAGTTTTCATCAAAACGAATGCTTGAGATGGAATATGTAAATTTTTTACTCATGGTAATCCCCTACCCTAATCTCATTAACTGAGATAAAACCGAATTTCTGTATGGGATGAATCATACCTAAAACATTACATGAATAAAAACGATACTATTTAAACATAACATGAATAAAATTCATGCTGCTAGTTTTATAGTAGAAAAAGGAGGGGGTAGCGGATGTTTTGACGACAGACTTAATAAATATTAAGTCTGTAAAGGACATTAAAAAGGTGGTCTAGCGGGGTTAAAAGGTACGTTTATTAAAGATTGGAATCGAAGCGTTTACTACTAAACGGCTGAGCATCAATAAATAATGGCTTACCGTGAATCATCTCTTCAATGAGACGTCCTGTCACCGGTCCAAGTGTCAGACCTTGATGAGCATGACCAAAAGCAAACCATAAATTATCGTGTTTTGATGCAGACCCAATAACTGGCTTCATGTCTGGCATGCATGGTCTTGTCCCACACCATGCTTCAGATTCAACAGCAGCATCAAGCGGCAACACTTTTTTTGCAAAAGCCAGTACAGTGTCTAGCTGATTAAAGTCTTTTGGATCATCTAACAGTGCCATTTCAGCGCCAGTCGTGATTCTCACACCTTGATCCATTGTGCCCATCACAAACCCTTTATCTACATCAAATAAGCTGTGAGAAAATGCGTTTTGGTCGGTGCTTTTAAAGTGTTGATGGTAGCCACGCATAGGAAATAGAGGGATTTCATAACCCAACGGCTTAATGAGATCAGCTGACCAAGGACCAGCAGCAATGACCAAATTCTGACATAAATAGGTTTCGCTATCGGTAATGACCTGCCAGCCCTCTTCTGTCTGTATCATATTTTTTACAGTGGATTTTTTTATCTCTCCTGGCATTGCTTCAAAATTTTTAGCATATGCTTTCACAAGACTGCCGGGATTTTTTATCTGCCAAGAGTTTTTCCAGTGTATACCGCCTATATAATCTGTAAAGTTCACATTTGGCTCTAGCGCTTGGAGCTCTGCTAGCGATAGAACCTGATACTCCACGCCTTTATCCGCCGCTTTTACCGCTTTATTAATTGATTTTTCAAAGCTATATGAATGACGATGAAGCTCAATCCAACCTATTTTACTGACCAGTTCATCAGCGCCTGACGCTCTAATCATAGGCTCATGCTCGTCTGTACAATGCTGAATGAGCGTAGCCCACTCGTCATCGATCTTTTTAACGTTTTTTGGACTTGAGTGAATCCAATATTGTAATAGCGGGCGCTGAAGACGATATATTGCAGACCAACGGTATCGAATATCAGCACTTTTATTGGGTAATATTCTAGATATCTCCTTAAAACTTCTAGGGAACGGTTTTGTATTTACCGCCTCTCTTGTAATGATACCGGCATTACCATAGGAGGTTTCTTCTCCTGGGCATTTTTTATCTAACAAAAGAACTTGAGCGTTGTTTTTCTGCAAATGCCAAGCGATAGAGGTTCCTACTATGCCGGCACCAATTACAATAACGTCATAGCGCATATCACTACCCCCAAGTAATAAGCTGACCCAGACCTTCGTCTTTAGCCTTTTGAGCAACTTTCAAAGCGACTGCCGCATCAAAGCTGGCGGCCCCAACAGATTTGAATAGGGTGATGCCTTTTTTATCTTGATCGATAGTAATATTTTTTGTGACCAAGTCAGCTAAATCGCCACTTAAATCCTCCCAAGTCCAACTGCAACCCTCAGCAGCATCTGCTTGAATTAAATCGCCCGCTTCATGACGTCCGCCCGCGATATCATCGATAAAGACATGTGAGCAGGCTTCAATGACAGAATCACTGACTTCTTTCATCTCAGGTTGATAAGCGCCTACCGCATTAATATGTACATCGGCTTTAATTTGGTTTATCTCAAACAAGCCTTCGGTTGCACGTGTCGCCAAGTTAATCACATCGGCATCTTTTACAGCGCTCGCGATATCTGCGCAGACTTCGATGGTGACCGACCATTCTGGATACTGTTCAGAAAACTGTGTTTTAAAGGTATTTGCACCCTTAGCAGTTCGATTCCATAGCGTTACCTTTTTGATATTTGGACACACAGTGAGCACAGCATTCAGCTGCTCATATGCCATACCACCACAGCCGATGACTGCCACTTGCTGGCTATCTGGCTTTGCTAGATACTTACTCGCGATACCCGATAGCGCTGCCGTACGTACTTGAGTGACATAAACACCATCCATAAAGGCCAGGATTTCACCCGTATCATTGTTTGAGACACTCACCACAGCGGTAGTCGTCGGTAGATTTCGCTTTGGGTTATCTGGACAAATGGTGACCAGTTTAACGATAGCAAATTCTTCATGACCGTCGAACAATACTGAAGGCATCGATAGATGGGAGCCACTGTTTTTATCACTGGCAGTGAAAGTCGGAATGACCAAGCGCTCAGGGCACTTAATCCACTCTGGATGCTGCGCTTGTAGGGTCAACAGCTGCTCGATCGAGTCGATAGCCATGGTCATTGTCAATTGACTCTTTACCGTTTTGCTGTCTAAAATATGCATGAGAGTTCCTTATAGTTTTTATTAAAAATAAATCCTAATTGATTACGATACCACTCAACTAGAGATCAAAAATCTTGCCGCGATTCATAATACCATTGGGATCGAGCACTTTCTTAATCTCACGCAAATAATCAATCTCGGTTTCGCTACGGCTATAGTGTAGATAAGGCTTTTTAGTCATACCCACGCCATGTTCTGCTGAGACCGAACCACCATACTTCTGTACTACCTCAAAGATAGAATCATTCACCGTCTGGCATTGCCCAAAGAATTCATCTTTCGATAAATTCTCGGGCTTTAAAATATTGAGATGCAAGTTGCCATCGCCGATATGTCCAAACCAGCAAATCTCAAAATCTGGATATTTGGCGTTTACGATCGTTTCTATATCATGGATAAAGTTTGGCACATGGCTGATGAGTACTGATATGTCATTTTTATACGGCGTGAATACTGAAATCGTCTCAGAGATATACTCGCGCAGCTTCCACAAATCCATCGCCTGAGCCATACTCTGACTCATTACCCCATCGACTATCCAACCATTCTCCATACAGTTTTCAAAGATAGCCATCGCCTTATCCATAATCGGCTCATACGGCGCTTCGAATTCTAATAAAACGTAGTATTTGGTTCGAGCGTCAAACGGCTCTTGCACATGCCCAGTCGCCATTAATTTCTCAATCGCCACCTCATCAAAGAACTCAAACGCAGTCAAATCAATTTGTGCTTGAAAAGCCGCTAACACCTGCATCACATGGTCAAATTCATCCATGCCGAGCACCATCACGGTCAAATCTTGGGGTGGACGGTCAAGCTTCATTTGTGCCTCGGTGACGATACCTAATGTGCCTTCAGCGCCAATGAATAATTGCCGTAAATCATAACCAGTAGCGTTTTTAATCATGCCTCGGTTGAGCTTAAGGATATCACCTTTGCCCGTCACGACGGTGAGACCCATTACCCATTGACGGGTCATGCCATAGCGAATGACTTTAATCCCGCCCGCATTGGTACCAATATTACCACCGATCTGACTTGAACCTGCTGAGGCAAAATCGACCGGATAATACAAACCCTGCGCTTCAGCAAACTGCTGTAGCTGCTCAGTAATCACACCGGCTTCTACCTCTACCAAACGATCAGCCGGATAGAACTGACCAATTTTATTCATCTTATCTAGGCTGACAACTATCTCACCATTGCTAGCGACTGCACCTGCGGATAGTCCAGTACGACCACCACTCGGTGTGATGACAATATTGTGCTCATTTGCCAGTTTTACTAAGGCTTGAACTTGCTCAGTAGATTTCGGAAATACGATAGCAGAGGGTGCTGGCGCAAAATGTTTGGTCCAGTCTTTACCCCAATGCTCTAAGCTCACAGTATCTGTCTTAATCTGTGATACATCATAACCATGCTGTTCTTGCAATATAGACAATAGTTGCTGAGTTAATGCTAGCACGGTTGAAGCATGCTCAGATTCTGTATGCGCAGCTTCTATATGTGCAGCTTCTAAAGTAGGCAGTGCTGAAAAATCAGTCACAATATACACTCCAAATAAATAAAAGCAGTGTGCCGTTCACTTAATCTCTCCGCCAAATCAGCGGCGGCAATAAATAAACACAACGCCCTGCGTCAAAAAACTAGGCTATGATTTTGAGACATTGACCCATATGATACAAAGTCAGCCCCATCTCCGTATAGCCTGAACGCAAGCCAGACATACTTACCTTAGCTTCTTTAATCGTCTTAAAGGGTAATGGCAAGACGTCGCGGTCACCTGAGATAATATAATCGGCAAAGCATTTACCAATCATAGTACCTGTAGTAATCCCACGCCCATTGTATGCAGTCGCGGCAAGGATACCGTCTTCTGGCTCAAAGATACGCATGATATGGTCTTGCGTAAAGCCAAAGTGACCGTACCACTCATACTGCCACTTAAATTTAGGCAGATCTGGGAAATAGCTCTTTTGTACGACATTCGCCCAGTTTTGATAGAAGGTTTTGGACTTCATGGCTTTGCCACCGACCGTGCCAAGGAGTAAACGACCCTCGTTATCACGGCGAATACTGGACAAGGCCAAGCGCGTATCCCAAGCGCCTGTTTTATAAGGCAATATTCGATCTGCCACTTTACCGGTCAATGGCTCAGAAGCAATTTGATAATAATCAACCAAATAGAACGTCTTCTTAATATCTGTCCATTCGCCTTCAGTATAAGCATTGGTCGCGATGATGACTTTTTCAGCTTTCACCGCCGCATCAGCTGTACGCACATACCAATTACCATCAGATTTCTCAACTGAAGTCACCGCCGAGTGCTCATAGATACGTACGCCCAGTTTAGTCGCGGCTGCCGCTAAGCCATTGACGTATGCGGATGGGTTAATAGTGCCCGCACGATGATCGAGCAAGGCTTTATTGATACTGGTTGTCCCGCAGTATTCATGACAGCGCGCACCGGTCAATACCTCGGCATGAACACCGCGACGTATCAACTGATCGTAGCGGATATCTACATCGGCTTCACCCTTGGCATTGTGCGCCATATGGATATTGCCCGTACGCGTATCCTTTGCATCAATATGATGGCGATCGATGATGTCAAACACGAGACTTGGTGCATGACCGAGCGCAGTCCCTAAACGTTCACCAACCTCTTCTCCCATGATTTTATTGAGGTCATCAGGACGAGCCCAAGTACCGGCATTCACAAAACCCACATTGCGTCCTGAGCCGCCGCTACCGATGATCTTACTCTCTAGTAACACCACCGCGATGCCTTGCTCTGCCAGATGAATCGCAGCAGACAGCCCAGTATAACCACCGCCGATGATACAAACTCGTGTTTGCGTTTCGCTCGTTAGGGTATCGTAGTGGTGAGTTTTGGGCGCAGTGACGCTCCACAAACATTGCTCTTGCAACATCTCAAGTTCCTTCTAAATTATACGTTTTCTACGGTAGAGAGCGTGCTTGTGTTATCGATGACAGTCGGTTCTTCACGAGGAATAAATTTATTTAAGACGACCCATAGCAAGCCAAACAATGGTGATAACCAGCAGGCAAAGGCGAATGGCGCGTAAGTTAAGGTCGCAATACCTAGGGTTGCCGCGACAAAGCTACCGCCCATGTTCCAAGGAATAAGTGGCGATAACAGCGTACCCGTATCTTCGATAGAGCGAGTAAGCGTCGTGCGCTTGTAACCCATCTCTTTATACTTATCTTTGAGCAGACGACCTGGCAAGACTAGCGTGGTATAGACATCACCGATAAGCGTACCAACACCGATGGTACTGGCATAAGTCGTAATCACTAAACCAAATCTCGATTTCACCATGTTGTTGATTTTGGCCATAATGGCTTTTAATGTACCGTAATGCTCAATTGAACCGACAAAAGCTAGTGCAAAGATAGTTAAGGTCACGACCCAAGTCATGGACATCACGCCACCTTTAGACAACAGTTGATCGACCACAGCAAAGCCGGTCTCACTTTTAAAGCCATTTTGTAGGACGTTAAAGATGTCATGGACACCAACGCCTTGCATAAAGAATGCGACAAGACCAGCAACTACCACACCTGACAATACCGTTGGAATGGCTGGCATTTTCATAACAGCTGCAATGACGACGACAACAGCAGGTAATAAAGTAATAATGCTCAGGTTATAGTTCGCTGCTAATGAGGTTTGTATTTCTTTGATTGAGGTGAGATCGACATTATCTGCGCCGTAGCTCATACCAATCCAAGCATAGAGGATCAGAGCAGTCACCATCGCAGGTACAGTCGTCGGCAACATGCCACGGATATGGTCCCAGAGGTCAACACCGGCGGCGGCTGGTGTTAAGTTCGTGGTGTCAGACAACGGAGACATTTTGTCGCCAAAGAAAGCACCGGAGACGATGGCACCACCTGTTAGTGACGGTGGAATACCTAATCCCAAACCAATACCCATCATAGCTAAACCGACTGTACCAACCGTGCCCCACGAGGTACCCGTTGCTACTGAAATAATGGCACAAATAAGACAAACAGAGACTAGGAATGAGGAGGGAGAAAAAACGCTAAAGCCGTAGTATAAAATAGTGGGTACAGTGCCGGCGATAATCCAAGCACCGATGAGCATCCCTACACCCATCAAGATGATCATGGCAGGCAGACCAATTTTCACAACCTTTAAGAAACGCTCTTCCATACCTTCCCAGCTGCGCCCACGTATCTTCATGAACAGACCGGTGATCAAAATGCCACATGCTAGCGGAATATGCGGAGTAAAATCTTTGAAGACAAAAAATTGCACCATTAAAATAATGGCAGTCAATATCAGTGGGGCAATATCTAGCAGGAAGCTAGAAGAAGGATCATAACCTTCGATATCAGGGTCATGCGGTTTGTGGGGTTTATCTGCAATCATAATATATCTACCTATCCTAGTAGTTAAAACCAAATCCATTGGTATATAGTTATCGTACGATGTTGCTCATTGGTCAGATGCAAACCAATTTAGTGACCTAAGTCACTTCTCTCAATGCATTTATATTAAATAATCAATTAAAACAATAACTTAATATTCATGTTAAAGAATAAAGTATTGCCATCAATCAAAATAGATATTTGAAAGATATTCATTCATTACTAAAGGGATTAAAAAATAAAGCGTTAAACAGTAATCTTAATTAAAACGGCTATCCGCTATTTTTGCGGCTTATTGACGGTCTAAAAGTAGATTCAAAACAGAATTTAAAAGGATACAAGTAATGCTAAGGGCAGTTAAGCGCACATAACGCGCGCTTAACTGGCTAAAAACACACTTTTATATTAGCAACTATGGCTTGCATTAACCGAAATTAATACCCTGTGCTAGTGGTAGCTCAGTTGAGTAGTTGACCGTATTGGTCTGACGACGCATGTAGTTTTTCCACGCATCAGAGCCTGACTCACGACCACCGCCAGTTTCTTTTTCGCCGCCGAATGCGCCACCAATCTCAGCACCGCTGGTACCGATGTTGACGTTGGCAATACCACAGTCACTACCGCGGGCACTTAAGAACAGCTCAGCTTCACGCAAGTCATTGGTAAAGACGCAAGAAGATAAGCCTTGTGGCACGTCATTTTGCAGCTCTAAAGCTTCGTCGAAGTCTGTATAGGTCATGACATACAAGATCGGTGCAAAGGTCTCATGACGGACGACATCATTTTGCGCATCCATCTCAACAATAGCTGGCGTGACGTAGTAAGCGTTTGGATACTTATCTTGTAAGACGCGCTCACCACCAGTGACTGTACCGCCGGCTGCACGGGCTTTGGTCAAAGCGTCTTGCATGTTATTGAAGCTATCTTCGTCGATAAGTGGACCGACCAAGTTGCCTTCTAGTGGATGACCGATACTCACTGTTGAATAAGCAGATTTTACGCGTGGTAAGATGTCATTTTTTACAGATTCGTGGACGAATAGACGGCGTAGCGAGGTACAACGCTGACCCGCAGTACCAACTGCTGAGAACAGAATACCGCGTAAGGCTAGGTCTAAATCAGCACTTGGGGTTAGAATCATGGCATTGTTACCACCAAGCTCTAGTAAAGACTTACCGAAACGCTCAGCGACTTTTGGCCCTACGATTCTGCCCATACGTGTGCTGCCCGTCGCACTGACGAGAGCCACATCTTTATGCTCAACCAACGCATTACCAACATCGGCTTCACCCAATAAGAGCTGAGATAGATTGGCAGGCGCATCGCCAAATTTGGCTAGGGCTTTCTCGAATAGCGATTGGCAAGCGATGGCAGTTAAAGGGGTTTTTTCTGAAGGCTTCCAGATCACAGGATTACCACAGACCAAGGCTAGCGCCGTGTTCCATGACCAAACAGCAACGGGAAAGTTAAAAGCTGAGATGACCGCGATGACGCCTAATGGCTGCCAAGTTTCGCGCATGTGGTGACCAGGACGCTCTGAGGCGATAGTCAAGCCATAAAGCTGACGAGATAGACCTACTGCAAAGTCGCAGATATCGATCATCTCTTGGACTTCGCCTAGACCTTCTTCTTTGATTTTACCGGCTTCTAGAGAAACTAGCGCGCCTAGATCTTCTTTGTGCTCACGGAGCACTTCGCCTAAAATACGGACCAATTCACCACGCTTAGGAGCAGGCACTGTACGCCATTCTTTGAAGGCTTTTTTAGCATCTTGTATTTGTGTGTTGACATCATTCACTTGATGCAAAGCGACCTTACCGATGACTTCACCATCGATAGGGCTATTAACTGCGAAATCGCCTGCTTGGTACTGGCTTTCGTCGACGCCCATGGCTGACATATATTGCTTAATCATAATGACTCCTTTGTATAGTATTTCGTTACGTCCGTGCAGATCTATAAACTACCCTGCCGTCGCTCAAGTTGCAAAATAATAAATTTCTTGCTGTCATTCGTTTTTGGAATGGCGCTCTAAACTTAGTAGATAAAATCTTAATGAATCAATATATTGACTGATATAACTCTCATTGTATTAAAGCGGATTAAACCTCACTGCTCTAAAAAAATGTTTTTCACAGCGCCACTGTTTTGTCTTTTAACCATAAGTTGCTTTAAGCTACTTGTTGTAACGAGGCCAAACACGCCTGTAGACTCTCATTCTGCCGCTGCGCATATAATGCCAATTCATCTTGCACACGCATGCCTAAGGCTTGCTCAAATTCTTGCTTATTGGACTGATCGTCATAGCTGTTCTCGCTATCACTATGAAGATTGGACTGGAAGATACCGGCTGCACTCACAGGCAAAAAGTCTTCATAAACAATCGGCTCAATAAGAATGATATCTTGCTCAATCAGGCTTTGCAGATCGGCAGCAGAGAGCTCGTTTGACGGTGAATCTATAATGTGGTTTGCAAAAGCCTCTTTATCAGCTACTTGATAAAGGAAATAAGCAAGCTGCTCATGATGCAGTGTCTTATAATCGTCTGGAAAAGCGGCAAAAGATTCGCTTAATAATCGATAATATTGCTCAGCATTGTCTTCATTTGGGGTCGTACCCAACTTTTTGCGGGCGGCGTTAAGCAATTGGTCGTAAAGCGCACGGCCTTTTGGGGTCAGGGCTACACCGCGCTGCTCAATCTCACCAAAGCGGGCAGTATGCTGACCGGATTCATACTGACCGTCAGCACCTTTAAAACTCACTGGCTCTATTAATGCCTTAAAGCTGGTCTGGCGCAAAAGAATAGGACAGTGACGGCGTGGCGGTCCCTCAATGATCGCTTTTGGTGTAATTCCTCGGCTCTGCATACCTTGTTGGACGGCATCGATATCTAGCGTCCTTGGGGTCAAATGATTGATATGTGGTCCTTTAAACCCAACCACATCGGCAATCAGTTGATGTTGAGCTGCCAACTGCTCATATATGTCTTTCGAGATAGGCGACTGCTCATGCCAACGAAAGGTCTCGAGCGCTTCTTGGACAAATTGCTCACCCTGCTCATTCGTTAGACCGCCCTCGTTTTCATAAATTTCAATCAGTTTGATCGCGTCATCGGTAAAGATACAGCGCGCATCCAGTGCCGCTTGGGCTTGTTGCTTGAGCGTCGCATCACCAATCAAATCTAAACGCAATAATGAGGTAAATACGCGAAACGGGCTATTATTGAGCGATGCCGTATCAATCGCGCGAAACGCTGTAGAATGCACTGGCACGCCAGCAGGCGCTAGATCATAGTAGCCGACCGCATGCATACCCATAACTGCGAACAAACGACGCATCATCGTAAGCTCTGCCGCAGTACCCAATCGAATCGCTCCATGGCGCTCCATGCTGAGTCTATCGATTTCATCGGTATTCTTAAGCTGTTCAGAAATCTCAGGCTGCTTGTCCAATACATCCTGATTAACCTCAGCGACCAGATTCATAAGATCAGTATACAGCGGCACTTCTTTTTGATACATATTTGACATAGCGAGCGAAAAACGATAACGGATATCGTCACTGCTCATATTTTTTTGGTTTGAGCTTAGATGCTCTGAACTCACGGTTATTCTCCTTAAACTGGTTATGATGACAGATGAATAATAGTTAAAAATGATGGCTGCTTTATGTAGCCAAATAGAAGCTACAAGCAAAAATACTCATTGAATCGGCAGCTCATTTGGGATAGATGCTAGGATGCCTTTTAAGATATCGAGCCCTTCTTGTAGGGTTTCAGGCTCAATCGTTAATGGCGGTAATAAGCGAATAATATGGCGGTATTTACCACTAGGCATCAATAACAATCCTTGCTTGCGAGCTGCCACTAAAATATAGGCCATCACGCTTGGCTGCGTACCATGAGATGGATGACGCAGTTCAATGCCGCGCATAGCACCTATACCGGTTAAACCATATAACCAAGGTGTTAAACCTTCTTGTTGCCACTGTTCAATAGTGGTTTCAATGGTTTGCTGATAGTGTTCTGCTGAGTCCCATACGGCATCTTCTGCCATGATATCGAGCGTGGCATTGGCAGCAGCACATGCTACTGGGTTGCCAGAATAGGTACCGCCCAAGCTGCCCTTTGGCAAGTCGTTCATGACAGTGCCTTTACCAATGACTGCCCCTAATGGTAGACCGCCGGCAATACTTTTACCCAGCAACACCATATCGGGCTCGATACCTAGATGACTAAAGGCGAACGGTGTACCCGTACGCCCAAATCCTGACTGAATCTCATCCATGATGAGCAAGATGCCATTATCATCACAGAACTTACGTAAGTATTGAGCAAATTTTGGTGACATTAATTGAAAACCGCCCTCGCCTTGTACTGGCTCTACGATGATAGCGCCGATATTACCAATATCGGTTTCGACTTCGAACAGGCGCAGCAAAGCATCAATGGATTGCTGGTCACTGGTATTATTGTCAGGGCTTGGGAATGGAATATGATAGACACTGCCAGCAAGAGGGCCCAGACCGCGTTTATATGGGTCCACTTTACCATTAAGGTTGACAGCTGCGAGGGTACGGCCATGAAAGCCGCCATCAAAAGCAATCACACCGACACGACCAGTCTTCATACGGGCAATTTTGATCGCGTTTTCGGTTGCTTCGGCGCCGCAATTGGTTAACATGCCTGCAAGCTCACCTGCAATAGGAACTAAATCGCAAAGTCTCGGCATGAGCTTTTGGTAAGGCAGGTGACCTGCCGCATTGTAGGCGTAGTGAATGAGGTTTTGTGATTGATCGATGATAGCGTCAACGATATGTGGGTGGCAATGACCAAAATTTAATACGCCGATACCACCGACGAAATCGATATAGCGCTTGCCACCTGTATCCCAAACGTGCGCATTTTTACCTTTGCTAAGGGTTACAGGATGCACCATGGTGAATGCATCGGTAACGTTATACAACGAATCCATGAACGTCTCTCATCTTCCTTGAGTTAGACGCTCATTTCAACAAAACGATAGGAGTTGGGCAAACGAATAATAGTTGGGCGGGCATTCCTTTTTGTCATCGTAGCTAATTGCAAAGGTTATTCTTCATCCTTTGCTTTTAGCAGTTAATCATCTTACTGTCGTTATCCGTGGCTGACACTCGTACAAGTGATACCCAACAAACTGGCTAACTCAACTTGACTCTGACTAGACGTTTCTAAGTAGCATGCAATCCACTCTTGCATCACTTTGGTCTTGTGCGAGTTGCCAAGCGATAAAGGATAAGACATATAATAAGCCCCTCTCCCCTTGGCCGCATAATGCCAAGCCATCACCAGCTGACCCGATTGCAGCTCAGGCGCCACTAGACGCAACGGCACTAGGGCAATACCGTAACCCATTAAGGCCGCCGAAATACAGGTATGAAACGTATCAAAACGTGGACCGACAAATGTACCATCTAAGCTAATCTGCTGCTGCTTAAAATACTCGTACCATGCACTAGGGCGAGAGCTCAGCTGTAGCAGTATGTAGCTGTTTAACTCTTGCGGTTGTAAGTCTTTACCTTGCAAATAATCAGGGCGACAAACGGCCACACAGTACTCATCAAACAATTTGACATTTTTCATACCCGACCATGTCCCTTCACCATATAAGAACGCAATATCCACATCATGCTCTTCAGAGAAAAACGGCCCCACCTGCTCTTTGATTTCCAGCCGAATTAAAGGATGTTCCTGACTAAACCCGTGCAGTGCCGGAATCAGCCATCGCGCACAAAAGGTGGGGTGCGCGGTCATTTTTAACACTTCCAAATTACTGCTATGCGACATCAGGTTGGTCGTCGCGGTTTCTATGTGCTTTAGAATACTTAGCACATCAATATAATAAGCTTTGCCAGCAGGCGTTAACGAGATACGCTGTGAGGTACGATAAAACAACGAGATATTCAACATCTCCTCTAACTGCGCCACTTGTTTGCTTACCGCACTTTGCGTCATATGCAGCTCTAAGGCAGCATTGGTAAAGCTTAAGTGGCGAGCCGCTGTCTCAAAGCATTGCAGCGCTGTCGTCGAAGGATATCTTCTAAACGCAAGAGCAGGATTGGTGTCAGTTTTCATAGTCTGTGTTTATTTTCTTCCATGATAATAAGTGTGATACTTCGTATTACATCGCCTCTTTTAAGCACAGTCCACGTTTAATATGCCATTACAATTTAGCGAGAAAAAGCGAGAAAATAGGTTAACCCGCCTTCTGTACTACTTCGAGCGCTGATATAGCAATCAGATCCAGCCTTCCTCCAAAAGCCCTTCAGTGTTACTCACTTTAAAATCCTGATATAAGTTAAAAAATACCGCTGGATCTTCTACATTATCGAGCAGCTCTCTTTTATTGAGTGCTACAAACATCGCTAGTGCATAAGCGGCACAGTGGATAGACTTTTTCGGATTAAACTCCATATCAGTAAAGGCTTGATATTGCATCACCTCTTCATGCAGCTGAGGGTTTTGCTTTAGGGCATTGATATACAGCCAATCATAAAACGCGGTCAACGGCTCTACGCTCCACTCGATACCAAAATAATCATAGCTAATTAATTCACCCGAGGTGATTAATCGCTCATCTTTTTTGGCTTGTCTGGGCGGTGCACTTAGCAAGTCAATATAGGGGCCGCCATCCTCAAAAACCATACTGCTTTGAAAGGCGTTTTCGACACTATACTGCTCGCCACCATTCTCATTAGTTAGCTTTAGGCTCAAAGGGCTCAGCAGAAAACTCAGCTTATTACCCGATTTACTCGACAGCTCTAAAACGTGATTAAATCCATATTTTTTGCGAATGACTTGATGCATATCATTGATAGATTTTTTCTTTTGCCGACTCGCAAATCCCACATGGCGCTCAAACCGAACCATGTCTGTTTTTACCAAATTATCACTGTTCACTCTAGGCATGAATACAGGTCTTTTTTCTACCGCGCTTTGTGCTTGTTCCATCGTGATGTACCTTATATCAATAATCTTTTATCAATGTTCTTTTATAACTGATTAAGTGCGTCTGCCCAGTCCGAAATATATCGAATCCAATCAGCGCTCGCGGGGCAGTTTATCTTATTATGGGTCATTTATCCTGCTCTATTTTAGCGTTATCAATAACCTTGAGCTATGCTGAATAAACGGTAAAGATAAATTTGGTGAATTTCGGCTTTACCATTTGAGGTGGATGTTGAAACGTAACTTGATGTGGTGACTCTTGAGAGAGTCAAACCTTCCAAAATTAGAAAAAACTGCTTAATAATGAGCAATTTTTAAAATTAGCAATTTCTGAATGTATCTGATTACTATACAGGTAGTTGCCACTTTATAGTGTTAGTAACCATCCAGCGGCTCCGCAGCCAATCACTACCAGCCAAGCAGGGAATTTCCAGAACATCAAAGCAATGAGAGCGACCAATGCCAAACCAAAATCTTTTGCTTCAACAATAGCGCTTGTCCATACAGGCTGATAAAGCGCTGACAATAACAAACCAACGACCGCTGCATTGATACCAGATAGTGCGGCTCTTGTGCGCAGATTTTGGCGTAGACTCTCCCAAAACGGCAGGACGCCCATAACCAATAAAAATGACGGCGCAAAGATTGCTATCAAGCAAATCATCCCTCCTAGCCAGCCACTAGGAGCTTGATTCATCGAGCTACCTAGAAATGCTGCAAAGGTAAATAAAGGTCCTGGCACTGCTTGCGTAGCTCCGTAACCTGCTAAGAAAGTATCGTTACTTATCCAGCCTGCGGGAACAATCTCAGCCTGTAATAATGGCAATACTACGTGTCCGCCACCAAATACAAGTGATCCTGCACGAAAAAAGGTATCTACCATAGATAGGGTTTGGCTTGGATACAATGCAGTTAGCAGCGGTAAGCCAATGAGCAATGAAAAAAACAAGAACAACCAAACAAGCCCAGTCCGACGTCTCACAGTAATAGCAAGCGGGTCATGAGCAATCACTTTTTCAGGCTGGAACCATAGCAGCCCAATAATGGCGGCAATCGCAATAACGCTTACTTGAGCTAATGCAGAAGGCACCGAAAGTACAAAACAAGCAGCCAGCGCCATGATAGAGATTCGCGCAACATCGGTACAGAGATTTTCCCCCATACCCCATACCGCTTGCGCAACCACAGCCACTGCCGCGACCTTTAAACCATGCAATACACCAAGTGGAACAATATCCCCATAACTGCTAATACCTAGGGCAAACAATATAAGCACTATGGCAGAGGGTAAGGTAAAACCAGTCCAAGCAGCAAGCGCGCCCGTATATCCTGCTCGGGATAACCCGATAGCAATGCCAACTTGACTGCTGGCAGGTCCTGGTAAAAACTGACAGAGCGCGATTAAATCGGCATAGCTGTTCTCAGTCAGCCACTTGCGGCGTATTACAAACTCATCACGGAAATAGCCCAAATGAGCGACAGGGCCACCAAATGAGGTCAATCCCAATCTAAGGAAGATAAGAAAAACAGCCCATGCTGATCTGCTTTCAATATTAGCATTATTGTGATGTACCACGAGTCACTCTCCTTGGCAGACCGTATAAAGAGAAAGTGTTATAACTTAAAGTCACATACAGAGTTTGATTAACTATTTAGTATTATTTTTACTTACTATTCAGCATCATCTAATAATTTATTAAGGGTTTCTATCATGGGATCATCTATGATGTGATCTTCTACAAAATCCACTATCTGATAAATGGTCGCCAAATCCATTGCTTGAATACCTAAGCTCGCTAACTGCGCATTGATAACCTCTAAGCACTCGTTATCTTCAGCGCCGTCACTCGCGAACCAATACATCTGCTCTAGCAAGGTGTCTTGTTTGGTTAATGTTGAATAGCTATCGCCCTGAATAAATAAATTAAAATAATAAGGCATCTCTACATCATTAATAAAAAAAGTACGCTTACACTCTAGGGTATAGGCTTGTGCTTCTTCACTGTCGTTGCTGTCAACGCCATCAATACCTGCATCATTTTTGTCGTCTTCGCCACGCTCAAGCTCTTCTTTTACCAAGCCCTCTAGGAGTTGGTAGCGCCCTGCTTTTATTTTGTGATTGTAAATAATACTCGCATCCGCGATTGCCTCGAAGATAATGGCACTAACATCTAGAGTATGATTATCAATATCATAGAAGCTTTTTAGCGCAGGTAAAAATTCAGTTAGCTGCTCTTCAGGGACTGGTATGAGAAATTGCTGCTCGTATATCTTGATCATATCTTCGGGCGCGTAAGTATTGGCAGTATCAGTCTCGTTTCTACCGGTAGGCTGTAATGGTAAAAAATCATATGGGTTATCATTGGTCATTTGGGACGGCCTTTTATGTGTGTTAGATTTAATAGATGTCTGCTATCAAAAAAAATGAGCGTCTCTAAGCGGATATATCACTCTTAATATACGCTTAAAATTTATGCGGGTATTGTCGCTTATTTGGACAATTTTAGATAGACAGCGATAGACATACCCCTTGAATTATTCTCATAAAAAAAGACCTTACCCATCAAATAGGCAAGGTCTAAACGCTAAGTCGTACCAAAAACGCTAGGTTTTAATTATAAAAACAATAGCCCTAAACCAATCACAACACCACTAACAAACAGGACGATGACACAAAAACCCATGATATCTTTGGCTTTGAGTCCCGCAATTGCCAAGGCTGGCAATGCCCAAAACGGCTGAATCATATTTGTCCATGCGTCACCCCATGCAACTGCCATAGCAACCTTTGCAGGGTCACTGCCCAGCATCTCTGCCGCCTCTAACATAATGGGTGCTTGCACTGCCCACTGTCCGCCACCTGAAGGGACAAAGAAGTTAACCAGTCCTGCGCTTAAGAAGGCGAAAAGTGGTAATGTCTCAGCTGACGAAATATTGACGAATGCTTCTGACATCACGCCTGCCAAGCCTGATGCTGTCATCATACCCATGATTCCTGCATAAAATGGAAACTGGACAATAATAGCACCGGCGCCTTTGACCGCTTCTTGAACGGCAATCAAATACTTACGAGGTGTTCCGTGAAAGATAATCCCGAGGAACAAAAACATAAAGTTGACCAAATCAAGGGTCAAGGCAAAGCCATTTTGCACAAAATAATAGACGATAAAAGCAATGCCCAATATGCCGATAACCATTGACAAAATCCAGCTATTTTCCAAACGCTCTGCTGGTGTCATGTCCGATTTTTTTGGTAGCTCCTCAACGATTGGTTCAACCAGAAGTCTCGGATCTACCGTCACCGTATCTTCTTTTTTGGGCATCATCAGACGATTTAGTAAAGGAACGATGATAATCAATGCAGCCACAATAATTAAGTTATAGCTAGCAAATATGGTGGCACTGGTTGGAATAACACCAATCTTATCAGCGAACGGATGACCTGCTGTCGCAATGGATAACGGAATGGAGCCCGAAAACCCAGCATGCCAAATAATAAAACCAGAATAAGCACTGGCAATCAATAAACGGTAATCGACATTCTCTACACGCTTTGCCAATTCTTTGGCGAATAATGCCCCAATCACCAACCCAAATCCCCAGTTAATCCAACTTGCCGCAAGGGATACTAAAGTTACCAAGATAATGGCACTGCCCGGCGATTTTGCTAAACTTGCCAGCTTTCCTAAACCTTTTTTAAATATTGGGCTGCTTGCCAATACAAAACCTGTGACTAATACCAACACCATCTGCATTGAGAATGCGAGTAATGCCCAAAAACCTTCACCCCAAAACGCCACCATTTGTACCGGTGAAGAGTCAGTTAATCCTAAACCCAGTACAAAAATAACCACTGTTAAGATAATAACGAACAAAAATGGATCCGGTAAATACTTCTCCATTAAGCTATTCGAAAAACGGGTAATCCCTTTCATTTTATAATTCCTTTTTTTAGATATACATTCCCTGAATGCTACTGCTAGCTAACTATAGTCCATTCAATTTCGAAACGCTACAGCACTGCTATGAATGATTCTTTTTTATTTAGACCTTACTGTTCCTGCCTACTCTTACCTGTTTAATTATATCTTCCACATATAAAAAGGCTTCCAAATAGTTGAAAGCCTTTTTATTTTATTTAGGTGATGAATCATAAATTGATTATGACGCTCTAGAAAACGTGCGTCAAACCAATTGTTATGGCAAAATCTGAATGACCACTATCTGACAGGTGGCGTACCTTCAGCATTAGAGAGCACTACATCAACTTGTATCAATGCGTCCATAGGGATTGCTGATACCCCAAATACTGTTCTGGCAGGCAGCTCACCGTCAAAGAACGTGGTATAAACATCATTGACCGTGTCAATATCGTTAATGTCTTTGAGTTGGATAGTTACTTTAACGATGTCATCCATTTTATGATCGATACTCTCGACAATGGCTTTGATATTCTCTAAACACTGCTGAGTCTGCGCTTTTATATCACCGTCGATAAGCTTACCTGTTTTAGGATTGATAGGTAATTGACCTGAAAAATGATTATAGTGAGAAAAAGCAACCGTCTGCGTACTTAACAATTGCTTTGGCGCCTGCTCAGTATTATTGACTTTGATCACAATGCCATGTCGATCTTCAACGGCTTGTGGCGGTGTGCCATCTCCATGTGATACCACGGCTTCAACTTGTACCAAAGCACCCATAGGTAGCCCTGAAACCATAGTCACTGTACGCGCCGGCAGATAATTGACGGCTCTTGCAATAGCAGTATCTGGGAAAAAAGTGCTATAAACGTCATCGACGGCTGCGATATCAGCAAGGTTAGTTAGACTAATGTTTATTTTGACAATGTCATCAACACCGACATCGATACTATTCAAAATCGACTTGATATTGGTTAGGCATTGCGCCGTCTGCTCTACTATACCGCCTGCTACTAATTGCCCTGAAATAGGATCGATTGGTAATTGTGCTGAAACGTTATTATAATGAGAAAAAGCAACGGTTTGGGTAGATAGAGAGTCTATTGGTGCGTTATCAGCATTTTTTGCCACTTTTACTAGCTCGCAAGGGGCTTGCGGGTGAGTACCTTCGCCATTTGAAAGTAATGCATCCATTTGTACTAAGGCACCGTCCATAGGCAGCTCTGCAACCATCACTACGTTACGTGTCGGCAAATAGTTGTTAAAGAGAGTACGATAGACAGCATCTACTGCCTGCATATCTGCAATATCTTTTAAAAATACAGTGATTTTAATCACATCATCCATGAGATGATCAGTACTTTCTACAATCGCCTTGATATTATCTAAGCACTGTTTGGCTTGTGCTGCGATATCAGCAGCGATTAATGTTCCCGTCTTTGGATCAATTGGTAATTGTGCTGAGATATTATTGTAATGAGAAAAAGCAACGCTTTGAGTTGACGTTGAGCTAATCGGCGCACGGTTCGTGTTTCTAGATAATTTTATGATGGTATCATTCATATCGTGATAATCCCTATTTGATATATTTATTAATGCAGCAGGCATCTAGCCCGCTGTCGTCGCTTTAAGATCTTTACTAGATGCGAAAAGGAATATGAGAAACTAAGAAACCGTAGGAAGTCCCTACGGCTTCTTAGCTTGATGCGAAAAGATAAAATTGTGTGATTAATATATATTAGCCAGCAGCTAATACGCCACCGATGATAGCAACTACGCCGCCTAATGCACGGGTAATACGATTGTCGGCTTTGAGCATCATGGTACCTAGACCACGACCGACAAAAGTAATGGCTAAGGTGGCGACAACGAAGCCAGCCATATAAAGCAATAAGCTTGAACCTTGTGTCATTTCAGTACCATGAGCATAACCGTGGGCAACCATAAACAGGGCAACTAAGGTTCCACCAACAGCAGTCGACAGTTTTGCTAACGTGGCGATTAGTACACCGACTAGCAATACTGACATGGCGATGCCGGTCTCTACCCCAGCCAAACTGATACCCGCCCAAGCAAGGCCTGCGCCAGCTATCATGCCGCCTACGACAAATAACGGCGTGCCACGTTTCATCGTAGTGTTTTGGCGGATACTCCAAAAACCAATCGCGCCCATGGCCAATAAGTGGTCAAGGCCCATCATCGGATGCAGTAAGCCGCTAAGGAAACCATTGCTCACCTGCTCGCCATGGCCAGGGTGGGCCATCGCCAAAGTGGCAGTCATCATCAACCCTGCTATCAGCAGCAATTTAGTCATTTTATTCATCTTTCTCTCCTATTTTTTTTGTTTTCTGTTGTCTGATTGATTGGTCTAGTTAATACTTTGAAGTACTGTCCGCGTACTTATAGTTGATCCACTTTTAAAAGAGTACAGAACTACTGGGGTTGATTATTCGCAGCCTCTGTCTGCGTAGCCACAGCAAGCAAGAAAAATTAACCCCAGTAGTGATTGATAATATTTGCATTTTTTTATTTAGGACTGACTATAATTATTAAATGCCAGCAATTAAGCATTAAGCATTGGCGCTTAGCTTTCCAGGACGACGCTCAGGCAACATACCTTGCTTTAAGATAAAGCTAATGATTTCTTCTACGCCTACGCCGTCATATAAGTTGGTGAAGATAAAAGGACGTTCTCCGCGCATTTTCTTTGAATCACGCTCCATCACATCTAGCGAAGCATGGACATATTCAGCGATGTCAATTTTATTAATAATCAGCAGGTCTGACTTAGTTATACCTGGGCCACCTTTACGAGGAATTTTGTCACCAGCAGCGACGTCAATGACATATAAGGTCAAATCAGAAAGCTCTGGGCTAAAGGTTGCCGCCAAGTTATCGCCGCCAGACTCTACTAACACCAGCTCTAGGTCAGGATGGCGCGTTTGCAAATCATCAATAGCAGCTAAATTCATCGAGGCATCTTCGCGGATAGCGGTATGCGGACAGCCGCCCGTTTCTACGCCCAAAATACGATCGGCAGGCAGAGCATCATGCTTTAACAAAAAATCAGCATCTTCACGTGTATAGATATCGTTAGTAACCACAGCGATATCATAGTGATCTTTTAGCGCACTACATAACTGACGTAATAAAGCTGTTTTTCCAGAACCAACCGGACCACCAACACCTACTCTTAAACAATGTTTCATGTATATTTTCCTTATCTAAAAACGAAGCAATAATTTAGCTTCGAAATAATCGTGAATATTGAGTTTCATGCTGAGCACTACCCAGTGCTAAGCCGGGTAAAATCGGACCCAACTGCTCATCAGTTAAGGTTAAAGCCTTATCAACTGCCGCCACCAGTTGTGGACGCAAGGTCTCGTTCAAACGTTGTGCAGCGGTATGACCGAGTGGCAGTGCTTTGCAAGCAGCCGCCAGCTGATTTTCTAGCCAGCCCCAAGCAAATCCCAGTAGAGCTTGACGTACAGGCACCTGCCTTTGATGGGCAGTCCATGCAAACACAGTGACATAGCCCGGTTCCTTTGGTAGCTCGGCATGACCTAACGCTGGCTGTGGCTGCAACTCTAAACTGTTGAGCAAGCGCATCAATGCTTGACCTAAACGTGTGTCTTCATCGCTCAGCTCAGCCGTTTCCCGATTGGCATGTAGCCAATCATTCCAAAAGGCCAGACCATCACCGTCGTTATTTGCCCAACATCTCTGTAAACGTGCTAAGACAGGCAGTTCACAACGCGTCAAACCGTCACCTAAAACGCCTTCCAACCATTCGCCCAGTTGAGCTTCATTATTGACCCAACCCAGCTCAAACGCACTTTCCAAACCTTGCGACCAAGCAAAAGCACCAATAGGTAATGCTGGGCTAATTAATTGCATCAAACCTAACAATGCCAGATCGCTCACAGCATTTGACGGCTCATCAATGCGCATGGTTATGACCGTCGTGTTCAGAATGGTCGTGGTCATGAGAATGAGAGTGAGAATGTGCATGACTATTTGAGTGCGAGTGCTCGCGACCAGCCTGCGCATAAGCACCAGATTCAGGATCAAATGGTGCGTCGTGATGCCTTAAATCTGCTCCCAATAGTACTGCTAGCTCCTCAAGCACATGATCTGGAGGAAAACGCACCCAATGACGCCCATCTTCATCGCTACCAAGGGCGAGTGACACATGTCGATTACCTAAGTGATAACACAGTCTCGCGAGTGGTAAACCGCTTTCGATATAAGCAGTAGCCACTGGCTCATCAGCTGCAAGAACCTGAATCACCTCACCACTATCGGCTTGTAGCAAATCACCATGACGAAGCACAGGACCTCGGTCAAGAAACAGACCCATATCACGTTCGTTATCACTAACTGCCTTTAGACGGCCACGAATACGTAGCTCATAAGGCAAGGTCAAGGTGTCATAAATATCAACCGAAGCATTACCATCCATTCTTTTTATTAATTCAAGCATATTATTATCCTTACAAACTTAAAACAAATGACCTAAAACAGATGATAAAGCTGAGCTAATGGCAGTTCAGAGAGCGGCTCACACGTTAAAAGTACACCGTCTACACGAACTTCATAAGTTTCTGGATCTACTGTTATATTCGGGCAGTAATCGTTCAGCTTCATGTCTTTTTTGCGCATGCTACGAACGTTTTTACACGCGACCAATCGGCTTCTTAGCCCCAGTTTTTCTTCAAGTCCCGTGTCCATCGCAGCTTGGCTAACAAAGGTAACGCGAGTAGCAGAAACTGCACGTCCTAGCGCGCCAAACATACGGCGGTAATGCACTGGCTGCGGGGTCGAAATCGCTGCGTTAGGATCGCCCATTGCAGCACCAGCAATCATGCCGCCTTTTAATATAATGGACGGCTTAACACCAAAAAACTTAGGACGCCATAGTACCAAGTCTGCCATTTTGCCAATCTCTACCGAGCCCACTTCATGTGATACACCATGGGTGATGGCAGGATTGATGGTGTATTTGGCAATATAACGTTTGACTCGGAAGTTATCAGTACCGCGCTCTTGATCTTCTGGTAGCAGACCACGTTGCAGGCGCATTTTGTGCGCGGTTTGCCACGTACGGCAGACCACTTCACCAATACGGCCCATGGCTTGAGAGTCCGATGAAATCATTGAAATGGCACCAAGATCATGCAAAATATCTTCTGCAGCAATGGTCTCACGGCGGATACGCGAGTCAGCAAAGGCCACATCTTCAGGAATATTTGGGTCTAAGTGATGACACTCCATCAGCATGTCTAGATGCTCGTCAACAGTGTTGATGGTGTACGGGCGTGTTGGATTGGTCGATGACGGTAAAACATTTGGCTGACCACAAGCGACAATAATATCTGGCGCATGACCACCACCAGCACCTTCAGTATGATACGAATGGATACAGCGGTCTTTAAAGGCCTCTAGCGTATCTTTGACAAATCCGGACTCATTTAAACTATCAGCATGTAACGCTACCTGAATATCGTAACGGTCAGCAACATCAAGCGCATTACTAATGGTTGCTGGCGTTGCCGCCCAATCTTCATGAACTTTTAAACTCATAACGCCAGCTTTGACTTGCTCTTCAAGTGCTGCAGGCGTACTGGCACTGCCTTTACCCAAAAATCCGATGTTAATAGGCAGGTCATCCACGGCTTGCATCATTTTGCCAATGTGCCACGGTCCAGGCGTGTTGGTGGTAGCGACTGAGCCAGTTGCAGGGCCAGTACCGCCACCAATCATAGTGGTAAGACCGCTCATTAACGCCTCATCTACTTGCTGCGGGCAGATATAGTGCACGTGTGTGTCTACCGCGCCTGCGGTCAATATTTGGTTTTCACCAGCGATAATCTCAGTACCTGCGCCAATGATAATATCAACATCCGGCTGCGTATCTGGGTTGCCGGCTTTACCGATAGCTGCAATGCGCCCGTCTTTTAAGCCAACATCGGCTTTTAAGATGCCCCACCAATCAATAATAATAACGTTGGTAATCACGGTATCCATCACTGAGTCTGAGCACAATTGGCTTTGTCCCATACCATCACGAATCACTTTACCGCCACCGAATACTACCTCTTCGCCATAATGGGTGTGGTCCTTTTCAATCTCGATCCAAAGCTCAGTATCGCCTAAACGGAGGCGATCGCCAACGGTCGGACCATACATATTGGCATAGGCGTCGCGAGATATTTTCATCGTGTTTCTCCTGAATCTGAATTGTCATCTAGCGCACCCATCACCTCACCTCTAAAGCCAAAGATGCGGCGCAGTCCGGCATAAGGCAGTAACGACACCTCACGTTTTTGACCTGGCTCAAAGCGCGTAGCGGTGCCAGCAGGTATCGCTAGGCGATGTCCATAGGCTTTTTTGCGATCAAAGCTCAGTGCGCTATTGGTTTCAGCGAAGTGATAGTGAGAGCCCACTTGTATAGGGCGATCGCCGGTATTGGCCACTTCAATCACAAAGCTCTCGCGCCCTACGCACAGTTCAATATCACCTTTCTTTAATTGATATTCACCCGGAATCATTATGCTCTCCTTTAGCTTTATGCTCTTATTAGATAATAGGACTGTGAACAGTCACCAGTTTGGTGCCATCAGGGAAAGTCGCTTCGACCTGAATACTTTCAATCATCTCAGGTACACCTTCCATCACATCATCACGAGTTAAAATTTCGCGACCGGCGCCCATCATTTCTGCCACCGTGCGCCCTTCTCGTGCGCCTTCCATAATCTCACAACTTATCAGAGCAATCGCTTCTGGATAATTAAGCTTCAGCCCTTTTGCCTTACGGCGCTCGGCCAAAAGCCCAGCAGTAAAAAGCATTAATTTGTCTTTGTCTCTGGGGGTTAATTCCATTATTGTCTCCATTATTATTGATATTGTTGTGCTGAAAACCGATTTATTTGCGGCTTGCTTTTATGCGTAATCGAAAAAAAATACGCAAAAGAATTATTAGGTTAACCAAATGCGCGGCGTCACTGCCTCAACATCCATCAGTCTTGGGCGCAGAATTTCCCTCGCTTGTTGCAATAAATCCCATGCTTCATTGCGCTCCATACCCAAGTATCGTAGTAAGAGCACACCGCGGCGATAAGTCACCGCCCAATTGTGGTTGGCAGGTATTTTGTCGCGTAGTTCGGTAATGGTGTCAGCAGGGTCACTCAGTCCGACAGCCCAAAGGGTAGCGTGAACCGTAGCACCGCCTTGTCCCCATTTACCTAAAAAGCGAGGATGTGTTGGGTCAATAGCTTGGCGCTCTAACCATAGTGGCTGACCTTTTCGGCTAAGCTGAAAACGCTGTTCAATGATGCCGCTGACATAAGGTAAGTCGCTGGCTGGGCGGCCAAGGCCAATCATTTCCCAGCCCAAGCATTTAGCCGTTTCAGCCAAATCAATAATCACCGTTTGCTCACCGCGTGACCCATCAAAAGCCAGCGTTTCTTGTGGCAGCCATTCAAGCGTGGCACCGTCTTCGATTTTAAGATGAGTATGCTGTGTCCAAGCGACATTATTGCTATCGGCTCGATACAGTTTGTTGGCAGCTGGGGTGGTTAATAAAGCGTGGGCGTTTTCAGACACCGTAACATCGATGGTTAAAGAATCACCGCTGGCAATACCGCCGGGCGGATGCAGAAGATACACATGACAGCAGCCATCACGACCTTCAGGGTAAAAAGCGCGCTGTACCCGCAGTGGACCATAGTGACGTGCGACATTCATGCGAGTAATGCGAGTGTCCGCTTCAGGATAAGCTGCAAACCCTAAAGTTAATGAGGCTGGCCAATGGCGGCTGGCATCAAAACGATGCCCAGAATCTATGATTGGCTGCGGATGCACAGGCATAGAAAATAAAATCGTCATGCGATTGGAAACCTTTTTTATAGGCCCAGCGCGACATACATCGCTGAATCGTCAGCAAATTGGCTGACAATAGCAAAATGAGAAAATACATTCACGTGCGCGGGTGAGGTTAGAGTGACAGTGGCAGCCTAGTAGCTGTCAGCGAATGTCATCAGTTGGGCAATGATTGCCTAAAAACCATAAAACGAGTAGTGCAGATAAATTGCGATGTACCATCAGGGTAGAAGATGCTTCCCTTGATATGTGTATGAGCTTAATTAATGCAAATAGGCGCTCTAAAAAAGCACTTATGGGCAAACAGCCATACTGTTTATCTCTTATAAGCCAACCGTACATAATTGTCAAATTGTTTCTTTACACATTGGTAAAAATTATGGCAGCTTAATCCTATTTTTAGTTAATCTGTACTGTGAATCTTGTAGTAATTCAATAAGATAGATAGCTAGAAGATAGTAACCCTAGCAAACATGAGACGAAAATTTCAAAGTATTAACACTTATTAAATATTTTGGAGGAAGTCTCAGCAAAAAATTACTGCTTCATCCCCATCCTGCCACGGCTGAAATTTGGTCATCGTTTGCAAAAAAAACGGATGCTGCAGCCAATCTTGTAACCATCGCTGTAGATTTGGATAAGGGAGGCTATAAAAAACATCGCGATCGACATGAGCGAATTGACGGACAAAAGGCATAATACCAATATCGGCAATCGTTACAGTTTTCCCTAGCAAATAAGGATTTTTAGTCAGCAACTCCTCTAACACTTGTAAAAATATTTCACCCTTCTGTTGATACTCTGTCTGGGTCATGTCTATATGACGATCGGCATATTTATAGCGATCGAGCCAATATTTAAATTCGTTGTCGTTTTTATCAATCAAAGCATTTGCCTGCTGCAAAACCTCTGCATCCAAAAGCCCTTGCGGATCTTGCTGCTCAAGCGCCCATATCATTATCTCTGTACTCTCTTCAATCACCGTCCTATCTACAAGTTGTAAAACAGGTACCGTACCTTTTGGGCTAATGGCTAGCATCTGACACGGCTTATTTTTCAGTGTTATTTCGCGCAGCTCTACCTGTAGCTCAGCAAATAGTATGCCGAGACGGGCGCGCATGGCATAAGGGCAGCGACGAAAAGAATACAGGCAATGATAAGAGGAAGTCATAGGTAGGGTTCGTAGTTGAATTGAGATTAATAAGTTTAAACGCGGAGGTTGATTATTACTAGGGCGTGTCATCATTTTAAAAATACTAGGGACGATACCTTCATTTACACATCATAACAATGCAAGTAATTGCATTGTTATGATGGTCTGGATAATTTAGAAGATAGAGCACTAGGTTAGAACGATATTTACAGCACCATGGTTAAAATTTTTATACTTGTTAACTTATCCAACTTATATTGGGATTTACGATAAATTCGATTGCTAGGATTTTCTAAAGCAGTTACACTTCCTTAATAAACCGCTACATTCACGACAAGGAAGTCGATATGCCTCGTAATATCTCTCACGCTATTGTTAACCCTACCACCCTTAAAACATTGACCAAAAGTATGCTTGGCAGGTCTAGCGCATGCTGAGCTTTATAGCAGCGTGACATTTTTCGGCGATAGCTTGACTGATGGCGGTTATTTTAGTCCCATTACCCAAGGCAAGCTCGGTATTAAAGAGTCAGGTCAATTTACAACCAATCCTGATAACGTATGGGCAACGTCATTCGCTGAGCAGCTAGGTACAACAGCTGTTCCCATCGTTTATCTTGGAAATCAAGCTGGTAATAACTATGCTATTGGTGGTGCAAGAGCAGGCAAGGATATCGTTAATACGGACTTTGGCGTTAACGTTCCTGTTGCGTCTGTGAACACTCAAGTAAATAGTTATCTTACTAATAAAAAAGTTGATTCTAATGGTATGTATGTGGTGTGGGGAGGCGCAAACGATTTACTTGCGGCAGCTGCAAACCCTGCTAATGCGATAAATACGATTTCATCAGCGGCTGGCAGCCAAGTCGCCGCTATTAAAGCGCTCAAAGATAAGGGTGCGAACTATATTTTAGTACCTAATATCCCTGATATAGGTCTAACACCTACTGCTATCGCTGCAGGAGCAGGGTTTCAATCGTCTGGTACGATGTTAGCAAATTTATATAATCAAACTATGTATAGTGGCGCAGTAGCTACGGGTGCTAATATCATACCGCTCGATACTTTTAGCTTATTACAACAAGTCGCTGCCAACCCTACGGCTTATGGCTTTACAAATATGACTCAAAAAGCTTGCAACACTTCAAGCTCGCTTTTATGTGGATCAAGTAATTTAGTCGCGCCAGGTGCCAATGAAAGCTATTTCTTTGCTGATGGCATCCACCCATCAGGACGTGCGCACCAGATGATTGCAGATTACGCCAGTGCCGTCGTTACCGCTCCTAGTCTTATTGGCGTGTTGCCGCACATTGCGACGACAGCAGGGCTAGCAACTAGCGAGCGCTTGCAATCTCACATCAATCAAATCCAAAGTAGTGAACAAAAACCTGCCCGTAAGTTATGGGCAACCGGTGATTTTGAAAATCAAGATATTGCAGGGTTTGAAGGCGATAGTAATACCCAAGTATTATTAGGTGTAGATTTTGCTCATCCTAACTCAGCACATGCGGTAACAGGCTTGTATGGCAATATCACTCAAAAGGATTTTGAAAATTCCGGGGTTCGCACTGGCTTAAGCAATATCGACTTAGAAGAAGTGGGCTTTGGTGTCTATCATAGCAATACCTTAGATAAGCTTGGCGGCGTGCAAATCAATGGTGCGGTTGGCTTTGGTAATCTAGACGTTGATGTCACTCGTGCGGTTACACTTGGCGGCAATAAACAAGAATTTAACTCTAATGCTGATGGTAAACGTTACTATGCTAACTTGCAGGCAGGATATCCGATGCAGTTCAGCAGCCTTGCTATCATGCCATATATCGGTGCAACGGCTAGCCGTGTGAGATTGGACGCGCTAAAAGAGCAAGAAATGTCTGGTATCGCCATGCAGTTCGATGAGCAAAAATATACTACTACTTATGGCAAACTTGGCGTGAAAGCCAACCATAATCTAGGCGATTCACTTAATGTATTCGGGGATGTTCATTATCAAAAGCAGTTGAGTGACAATCGTGAAGCGGCTTCTGCGCGTCTTAACACCATAGCAAATATCAGCTTTGATACGCCAATGGTGCAGACCGACGATGATAATTTTGGTATGACACTTGGCGTATCTAAAAGCTTTGGTCAATTAAATGCCAATGCTGGTGTTACGCACTCGCAAGGTGATGATGACAAATCAACGAGTTTGTTTGTCGGTCTTAGCAGCACTTACTAAACGGTTTGAATCAAGCTTAGTTGCTGATAGTTTATATATTGAAGCTCAAAAAAACCGCCAAACGCTAAAAAGTGCTTGGCGGTTTTCTATTGAGATGGATTTTAAATAGGCTTTTTAAGATTTTTTCTTACGTCGTTATGAGTACTATCATGATTTAACTGGCAGCCCATATTCCACTTTGCTAATAACCTCACCATGCTGCTCAATCGTTAGCCAGTAGCCTTTAATCACGCCGCCATATGGCAAGTTGCCATTGTAGTTTTTGTAATGCTCATCAATACACTTTTGTACGATGACCTCACGTTCTGTCTCAGTCATTCGAGCAATATTTTCAGGCAAGTGAGTATGAGCCAATTGAGCCGCGCCGCCACGGGACATCCAATTTGCGCCGGCAGTAAACTCAAAATCAACATCTGCTCTTAACCGATATTTAGGCAAAGGATACGCATAATGCGCCAAATCATACTTGATTTGAGCGATGTCTTCTTCAAACGTCTCATCCTGCATATCAAGTACTGAAACCAGCTTTTCTAAGAATTTCTCAGGAGTAAAATAAGCATCGATATAACTGCCATCCAAGCCCAATTTTTCGCTAGACAGTACATGACGCAGGCGATCACAGGCAGGAATAGTATGCTTAAGCGGATAGCCCATGGCTTTGGTAATATCTTGGGGACGGCGCTCACACGTATCGATTTGAGTAATGATACGGCGCGCCAAAGAATGCTGCGGTCTATAATAGCGGGTATATTTGGAATGAGTAGCAGGAAGATTAAACAAGTGAGACTCCTATAACTCCGACAATAAAAGTATAATAATAAGCCAAATTCGGCAAATCAAATAAGGCATGGATGACTTTGTCGGAGAAAAGGCTCATGCGCTTTACCAGAGTTATTTTATATCGTGCTGGAAGTTGCAAGGCTTGTAGCGCTGTCATTGATTGATTCACAATGGCAAGTGAAAGCTACGAAACCATTAAACCCACGATAGGTCTGAATGACCATTTTTAATAATGATAGCACATCAGATAATGGTAATACTGTTAATCTTCATTATAAAACGTAGCAGTATATATCCTATTCCTTTTATAGCAAATAGACTATAACGCTGACATTTAAAAAACCCTATAAGCTGCATTCAACTTATAGGGTCAGTGTAAAGTCGAGTATATTACTTAGCTATTAACGCTCTAAATGTAGATACTGCAAATGGCGCTCGTACTGATTTAAGATATCGACCAATACTTGCTCTTTGGAGTAACCAACTAAGTCATACTCTTGCGAGCCTTCACTTAAGAACACTTCCGCACGATAATAGTACTCTGCATTCTTAGTTGATGTGCTCAATGTAAAGTTAGGACGCTCCGCTTTGATCAAATTAACTTCATAAATAAAGTCGTCTTCATCACCATGTCCAACCCGTAATTTCAGACCATCTATTTGACCGCTACTCTCATCCATACCTTCATCTATATCTTGTCCGATATGTTCAGGGTTACGGATATCCAAAGAGGTTTTTAAACCGCCTGCCGCAAATTCTTTTTCAACTTCCGTCATGGCAGGTCTGACCACATTTTGTAAAAACTGTTCCACTTGTGCATGTTTAGGGAAACTGACAATACGTTGCAAGCGTGCTTTCCAGCTTTTACCACTATCAAGCACATTAGCCGTACCAATCGTACTGGCTTTACGCTTATTACCTTCCTCTTTGAGCGACTTCCACATCGACATCATATAGAGTACAAGGATGAGTGAGAATGGCAAACCTGCAATGACAGATACTGACTGTAATGAGGCAAAACCACCAGCAAACAATAAGCCTAGGGTAATAAGACCGGTCGCTGCTGCCCAAAATAAGCGTAACCAAACAGGTGCATCCGTATCATTGGTCATTCCTTTTGAGCTTAGGTTCGCCAATACTAAAGCGCCTGAGTCAGCTGAAGTCACAAAGAATACTAACCCAATCACAACACCTGCAAATGATAGCACTTCGCTGTAAGGAAAATACTCAAACAAGGCAAACATGCCCATTGCCGCATCATTGACTGCGATTTCACCAAGTTCAGTGGCACCATTGGCAACCAAATCTATCGCTGAGTTACCAAAGATAGAGAACCAAGCAAAGATGAATCCAAGTGGGATAAACATCACACCAAATACGAACTCACGCAGGGTACGACCACGGCTAATACGCGCAATAAATAGGCCTACAAACGGTGCCCAAGCGACCCACCATGCCCAGAAAAATATCGTCCAACCTGATTTCCAATCAGCGCCTGCTTGACCATCATAAGCATAAACATCAAAGGTTTTGAAAACGATGGTTTGGAAGTACTGTCCAATATTTTGTGTAAAGGTATTCAGCAAATAAACCGTGTTACCCATCACCAATATGGCAATCAGTAGCAATATCGACGATAGCATGTTGAATTCGGATAAACGGCGGACACCTCTTTCCACACCAGTCATCGCAGAGATCGCCGCGGCAGCGACAACACCTATGATGATAAAGGTTTGAACCATTTTGCTGGATTCAATCCCAAACACATGAGTCAAACCAGCATTGGCTTGCAATACACCAATACCCAAACTGGTCGCGATACCCATCAAGGTACAAACCACACCAAAGGTATCAATACCATCACCAAGCCAGCCTTTAATTAAGCGCTCGCCAAAGATAGGCGTCAGTGGTGAACGTAACGCGAGTGGCATGTTTTTACGATAAGCAAAGTACGCCAATGCCATCCCGATTAAGGCATAAATGCCCCAGCCATGTAGACCCCAATGTAAAAAGGTCTGCGCAAGTGCTTCACGCATAGCCGCCTCACTGGCAGGCTCGAGCCCCGTATGCGGCGTCAGATAATGCATCAACGGCTCAGACGCACCAAAGAACAATAGGTCAATACCAATACCCGCGGAGAACAGCATCGCTGCCCACGCTAAAAAGGGAAATTGTGCTTTTTCGTGATCTTGACCAAGCTTGATATCGCCATACTTAGAAAAGCCAACAAACAAGGCGAATATACTATACGCGGCAACCACCAGCATGTAATACCAGCCAAAGCTCTCTGATACCCATGCCATACTTGAACTTAATAATGCCTCACTATAATCTGGAAACGCAATCGTCCAGATTATCAATAAAATAGAAATAATAGCTGAGCCTAAAAAAACCGTCTTATTTAGAGTCAGGGGTTTCGTCGCATCCTTTGATGGCGAGCTGTACATAAAAGACCTCAATAGGTAAATTAAACAGGGTCTGATATTGCTTTGTCCGTCATAATCTTATGACCGATAACCGCATGACATACAAATACCTGCATGACGCACAAAGCAGTACCAATAAATGAAATTTGCTAAATCAACAATGTGAAAAAATAGCAAAGCAAACGATAAACAGAGGCAGCCATAACGGCACTCATCTTCTTAAACGTTAGCGCTGATAAAAAAGACCTTTACTGTAAAAGGCCTTCTTATTAAAACTGTCTTATATGATTGATGATTCAACCGCTTATACCGTAGAACTATAACTCCGCATCGGCTCCGCTCTGAGTGGTGCACCATTAGCGACATAATAATCTACCGTCGAGCGTGGCAGCTGCACACCGCGCATTTTATCGACGATTTTTTCTGCTAACATAATAGTCGTCGCGTTGAGATTGCCACTGATGATATTTGGCATAATCGATGCATCAACGACACGCAGTCCATCGACACCATGTACCAGCCCTTCACCGTTGACGACCGAATCATTGTCTTCGCCCATCGCACAGGTACAAGATGGATGATAAGCCGTCTCGCTGTGATTACGGACGTACTCGTCCAACTGGGCGTCCGTCACTAAATCATCCGTTGGTGCAATCGAGCGACCACGATAAGGGTCAAGCGCTGGCTGATGCATAATCTCACGAGTGATGCGCATGGCAGCACGGAACTCTTGCCAATCTTGATCATGAGACATATAGTTAAACAAGATACTTGGATGCGCACTTGGGTCTTTTGAGGTCAGCTTGACACGACCGCGACTTGGCGAGCGTAATGAGCCCACGTGTGCTTGGAAACTATGTGATTTAACCGCACTACGACCATCGTAGCGTACTGCTAATGGCAAGAAATGGTACTGAATATTAGGATGGGTAAATTTCTCATCGGTACGAATAAATCCGCCACCTTCGAACTGGTTTGATGCGCCCAGCCCAGTACCATTGAATAACCACTCAGCACCGATGGCGGGCTTGTTCCACCATTTATTGGCAGGTGCAATCGACACTGGCAGCTTACATTCATACTGCATATACAGCTCTAAATGATCTTGCAGGTTATTACCGACGCCTGGCAAATCTATAATCTCATTAACACCTAGATCTTTTAACCATTGACCAGGGCCAATACCAGAGCGCTGCAATAATTGCGGTGAAGCAATTGCACCAGAGGAAACAATCACTTCACGCGAGGCATGAAAGTTCTTAGTTCGACCTTGATGCTCGACTTTGACACCGATGGCACGCTTACCATCAAATAAGATTACATCAGTCAGTGCACCCGTCAAAATCGTAATATTGCTGCGCGGCTTAGCACGGTCCAAATAGCCACGGGACGTTGAAGCACGGCGACCATTAGGCGTCACGAAGCGATCCATTGGCCCAAAGCCTTCTTGCTGATAGCCATTTAAATCGTCAGTACTTGGATAGCCAGCTTGCACACCTGCTTCAATCATCGCTTGAAACAATGGATTGACGCCAGGTTTTGAAGTAGTCATCTCAACAGGACCACCCACACCATGATAGTCATTCTCGCCCGCATCGCGGTTTTCTAACTTTCTAAAATACGGCAGGCAGTCCAAATACGTCCAATCTTCTAAGCCTTTAATCTTAGACCAATCATCAAAATCTAGTGCATTGCCACGGATATAACACATACCGTTAATCAATGATGAGCCGCCAAGTCCTTTACCGCGACCGCAGTCCATCACACGGTTGTTCATATTCGGTTCAGGATCGGTTTTATAACCCCAGTTGTAGGTCGTTCCTTGCAACGGCATGGCGAGCGCTGCTGGCATCTGCGTACGAAAATCTAAGCGGTGGTCTGGACGACCCGCTTCTAGTAGCAGCACCTTAATGTTGGCATCTTCGGTCAAACGGGTGGCCAGCACATTGCCTGCTGATCCTGCACCAACGATAATGTAGTCATACTCAGGTGTGGTTGATGTCATAAAACGCTCCATAATATTGAAAAATAAATCATTTACTATCAGTAAAGTCGAACAAAGAACAAATTAGCTCTACTACTGAACCACTTTACTGATTAAGAATTTTCTCAATACAAATGATTAAAATACAGACTCAAACGCGCCCAATTCTACTTGGATAGATTTGGTCTGCGTATAGTGTTCAAGGGCTTCAATGCCGTTTTCGCGGCCAATACCCGAATGCTTATAACCACCAACTGGCATCTGCGCTGCGGACTCACCCCATGTATTTAACCAGCAGATACCCGCTTCAATTTGAGCGATAACTCGATGTGCTCGGGTCAAGTCAGCAGTCACGACACCAGCTGCCAATCCATATTCGGTATCATTGGCACGGCGAATAACTTCTTCTTCTGTCTCATAAGTCAATATCGACATCACTGGGCCAAATATTTCCTCACGTACGATAGTCATCTCATCGGTGCAATCAGTGAATACCGTCGGTGCGACGAATGCGCCATTTGCCAATTCGCCTGTCGTCACACGGTCACCACCTGTTAGCAAGCGTGCGCCACTGGCTTTACCTTGCTCGATATAACCAAGTACTCTTTCCATATGAGGAAAGCTTACTAACGGGCCCATGTTGATGTTTTCATCCATTGGATCGCCGAGCTTAATACGCTCAACACGCGTTAAGATAGCCTGCTCGAACTTAGCTTGCATGGCTTTAGGAATGAACACGCGCGTACCATTGGTACATACCTGACCACTGCTATAGAAGTTCGCCATCATCGCGATGTCCGCAGCTGTATCGATGTCCGCATCATCAAAGATAATTAGTGGTGACTTACCACCCAGCTCTAATGTCACATCTTTAAGAGACGATGATGCCGCACTCGACATGACTTTTTTACCCGTCGGTACACCACCGGTAAACGATACTTTGGCGATATCAGGATGCTGAGTTAATGCCTCACCTACTTTATAATTGCCTTGCACGACGTTAAATACACCATCTGGCAATCCTGCTTCTGTCAAAATTTCTGCCAGTTTCAACGCAGTCAACGGTGTCACTTCTGATGGCTTAAAGATCATCGCATTACCAGCGGCTAGTGCCGGTGCTGCTTTCCACATCGCGATTTGAATCGGATAGTTCCATGCACCAATACCAGCAACCACGCCAAGTGGCTCGCGGCGAGTATAGACAAAGCTGGTATCACGTAACGGAATCTGACGACCTTCAATCATCGGTGCCAGACCCGCATAATATTCAACGACATCCGCACCAGTGACGATATCGACATACTTAGTTTCAGAGTAAGCTTTACCTGTGTCTTTCGTTTCGAGTAATGCCAGTACATCGTTGCGGTCACGCAATATCTCAACGGCCTTTGATAGGATTCGACCACGCTCAACCGCAGTCATCGCCGCCCACACTTTTTGACCTTTTTGTGCCGCTTTAACAGCCTCATCAATTTGCTCATTGGTCGTTTGCTGAATCGTCGCCAGCACTTCACCCGTCGCTGGATTGATATCTTCAAAAGTCGTCAGCGTTTCATCTACCGCCAAATAACGACCGTTAATATAGGCAGTTTGTATTTGTTCTAAATCAATGATGTCTGTTAAGTTATTTAGCACTGTTTTTGAATCTGTCATGTGTTCTTTCTCCTTACAACGACTGGCAAAAGCTTTATAAAAAAGTTAATACCAAATAATCTCGTCATGGGTTAAGTATTTAAAATAAATTTATATCGTCTATTTCTATAAGCTGTTCGTTCAATGCTTCTATAATAAAAAACGCTTCTTCGATAAATCAGTTGAGAGCGGCGCTTTATTCTTGCGCAGCTTGCGTCATATTTATCAAGCGCTTATGGATGGATGTTTTATCTGAGATATTAATCCCTGAAAAATCAGAGAGCCAAATACCATCAGCGACCAAACGCACCATACATAGTGTTTCGGTATTATCAGTTGCTTCATGTTTCTTTAATTGTGCATTTGCCCACTCTGCCCATAAGTCACGTAGCTCACTATCACCTAGCATCAATGCATATAATGTCGCTTGGCTATTGAACTCATGCTGCCCTTTTTCGCCCAAGCTAATCGTGGCATTGATATAAGCACGGGTAAAAGAGCCAAAACGCACAGGGTCTTTTGCCATAGCCGCGTCAACTTCCACCTCAAACTTTTTCATGGCGTCATGAAATACTTCCATGACCAAGGCGTTTTTGGTGGTGAAATGATGCATCACGCCGCCTTTGGTTACTCCGACTGCATCAGCAACCGCTTGGAAGGTCACCTTGGCCAAACCTTGCTCTAAAGTAATGCGTGCTGCTTGGTCAAGTAATGCCCGACGTACTACTTCTGGTTGTTTTTTGCGCTTATGCGCGTTTTCAGCTTCCATTTTTATCTCCAGATACACGATTAATGCCCGACAGAATTAGATAGTAAATTCATCACAACGACACCGCCCACAATCATCGCAATACCAACTACCGCTGCTGTATCCAGTGTTTGCTTAAAAAACACCAAGCCTACCAATGAGGTCAATACAATCCCAAGTCCAGCCCACAACGCATAAGCGATACCAAGCGGTATGGTCTTGATAGTCTGTGTCAATAAGTAAAACGAGATGGCGTAGAGCATACCCATAATCACTGTCGGCACCAAACGCGTAAACTGCTCTGACTTAGCTAAAAAGGTGGTGCCAATGACTTCACAAATGATAGCAATGGCAAGGTAACCGTAAGCAATAGTGGTAGGACTCATAATTAGGATACCTGTCTCAAATTGAGCACATATTAATAATGTATATACATTAAAGAAACCACACGGTCGGTATTTTATAGAAATAATCTAGCAATGTGAAGGGTTAATATGTATTTTGTTTATTTTAGATGAGATAAGGCTAGATGGAATTATAGGGGCAAGGCGGAATGATAAGGCGGAATGATAATGTGGCTTTACTTGACGCACCGCACTTTGCATTAAGCTCGAACCTTTCCTTACTATAAAGAGCGAAACGACCGTATAGAAAGGAAAGAGCTGATCCAAAAACGACTGTTTAGAGGCGGTTCTTTATATTGGTATAAGCAGGATTAATTAAGTCAAGATTGACTCAGGAAGGTTTAGCGTCCCTATGCTAGCGGCATCAATCGCCCCAGCAAGGTAACCTGGGAATTGTGTTGACCATTCGCTGCCAATACCCGTCAGACAATTTTCCCATACGCCAGATGTTGCTTTAGACACAGGTGCTGACGCATGTTGACCATTGCCACTCGCGTCAGTAGCAGTCGCTGTAAACGGTTCTTGCGCCCAGTCTTTGAGATATTCTCTTTTAGGATTCTCTGCCTCTACACCAAACAGTCTTACCAACTGTGCACGGCAATGGATTTTTAATTGGGCTTCAGAAATATTTTGACGTATTTCTGCAGGTACACCTATAAAACCAAACAGCGCACCACTACCGTCTGTCACCGAAGCATCATGAATCTCAACCATAGGACCTTGGGCGCTTCTCGCCGCTCCAGAAAGACCCTGTTTTTGCCAAAAAGGCGTGTCATAAACCGCCACATATTTGGCGTGTGGCGCCATCCAAGTGGCTGTCTGCTGCCACTGCACAGCTAGATTGGAAGGTAAAGCAGGTTGAAACGTAATGCTTTCTTGTACCAAACGTGGCGGTAGCGCTAACAGCACATGTTGTGCCTGCCAAGTCATTACTTGCTCAGATATATCTTTACTAGTAAGTTCAATATATTGACCAGCATGATTAAGTTGATATACGATTTGGCCAGTCAAAATACGTGAGGCATCAAGATGAAGATACAGAGCCTCTATCAATGCTGCCATACCGCCTTTAAGTCGCATGGATGGTGGCTCGCTTTTATAGCCGTGGGTACGAATAGCAGGCATATCAGGCGTGCGCTCGACCATCATATCGCCGTCTTCAAACTGCGTTACGGTCTCTAATTGCAGTTCTGCAATAAGATGCGCCAACTGCTGCTGATAGTCTGGCCAAAACCAAGAAGGCCCCAAATCAAAGCTATCTATATTTTTATTATCTCTCGAAAATTTCGCAGTAACGATACGACCACCTAGCGTCGGACGCGCCTCTAACAGCACATAATCGATGCCTTTTTTCTCCAATAAATAAGCCGCATACACGCCGCTTAGACCGCCGCCAATAATCGCTACCGATGCTTTTTTCATGTTATTTTTCTCAACAGTACTTATAAACTCAGTGAACATCGATTCCGATGATTTGTGATAAATGTCCAGTTTTTAGATAAACCGTGGCGCCATTCTCTCCTGCTGTTACTTGCGATATCGCATCGACAGGCAGACGTATCCAACCACCGCGCTGATAACTCTGTCCCGCTTCTATCAAAGTACCCTCTAGCACCAATAGCTCAGCACCTCCTACGATGGTATCTGCAAACAATGCCTCACCTGCATTGATACGTTGCAAGCTCACCTGCTCCTTTGCATCCGAGTATAACTGGCAAACCTCACGGCCGCCTTGTTCTTGCCAGTTGTCAGCATCGTTGGTATCGATAGCGACATGACGGGTCTCGTCGACTGTCATCTGCCAAAGTTTGACAAAAATAACAGCCCCCTCATGACTATAAGGCTGATGCCCTGAAGTCGGTGGATTGCGTAGATACCAACCAGCAGGATAATCACTATTATCCGCAGAAAAAGTGCCTGACAATACCAGAATCTCTTCGCCACCTGGGTGCAGATGATGCGGAAAATTTGACTCAGGGGCATAGCGTACGATACTGGTAGCACGTGCTTTTTCGGCGCCAACTCGGTCAAGCATCACGCGCTCGACGCCGTTTTGTGGTGATTGGACCCACTGATAGTGTTCAGGTGCTAAGGCAGCACGGCATGAAAATTCTGCATTGATGAGCATAATATAACTTCTAAATAAGTATGATATTGTTTGGAATTATCCTCTGATTTATCCATTTTGACAAACCAGATAAACCTATTGTCGAAGTCAGTATTTATCATTAAAAGGCTAAGCATTAATGACATTAGCAAAAAACCCCTTTAACTAAAGCCATTGACTTGCTATCTTGCTTAGCTTTTCTATGAACATCTCACTTCCTGCCCCGTTTTTACGCTAATTTTTTAGCATTCTTTCTGACCGTTGGATCATATGAAACATAACCTTGAGGTGAGCTCAGAAGCTCGCCGCACTCAGTATTTCCAAGTATTTTTGATGGGGGTTAGCGCCTTTATCATGAATACCACCGAATTTGTCCCTGTTGCCCTATTAAGCGACATCGCCCAAGATTTCTCTATAACCACGGCAGAAACGGGCTGGATGTTGACCCTGTATGCGTGGATTGTCGCGGCCATGTCATTGCCATTGATGCTGCTGACCAGTCGCTTTGAGCGCAAGCGTTTGCTGTTGGCGTTATTTGCGGTATTTATTGCCAGTCATGTGTTGTCAGTATTTGCTTGGAGCTTTGAAGTGCTGCTCATCAGCCGAGTTGGCATTGCGCTCACGCATGCGATATTTTGGTCCATCACCGCAGCGATTGCGATACGTGTGGCACCAGAGGGCAAAAAGGCGCTGGCGCTTAGTGTGCTTGCGACTGGTACGTCATTAGCGATGGTCTTGGGTGTGCCTTTAGGACGCGTGGTCGGTCAATGGTTTGGCTGGCGCGCGACTTTTGGTGGTATTGGCGGGCTTGCCCTTATCGTATTTATTCTGCAAATGAGACTGTTGCCCACGCTGCCTAGTATGTTTGAAGGGTCTTTTAGAAAGATTCCAGAGTTGCTCAAAAACCCTTTATTGGTCAGCCTATATGTACTTATTTTGCTTGTCTTTACCGCACACTATACCGCCTACTCTTATATCGAACCTTTTATGCGGCAGGTTGGGGCAATCAGTGAAAACGCTGCGACTATTGTGCTGCTATTGTTCGGTGTCGCAGGGATTGCGGGTAGTGTAATTTTCAGTCGTTGGGGTGATAAATTCAATACCAGATTAATGCTGATATCGACGATACTGATACTATTGTCTATGCTCATGCTGTTATTTGCGGTAACCTCAATATGGGCGCTCAGCTTGATTGCCCTACTCTGGGGCGCGGCGCTCATGCTGCTTATCATCTCCATGCAAGCCAAGGTCATCATGGTCGATGTCAATGCACAAGACATGCTGATGTCGATGTTTTCAGGGATTATCAATTTAGGCATTGGGACGGGTGCACTGTTCGGAGGCTATGCAGTAACGCATATTTCACTATCGAGCGTGGGCTATGTAGGGGCGGCTATCGCGGTTATGGCATTGCTACTGATGCTATTTATGATAAAGCGCTTTCCTGAGTTAAGCAGAAGACTGGGCTAATTGGGCTATGCTTAAATGCTAACTAAGCACAAAAAAATGCCAGCCACTTAAATGGGCTGGCATTTTGGTTAATTGTGAAAATCCACCTTAAAATCAGTCTATCTAAAAATCCACCTTACCGCGTAATACTTTTGTTTTACCGCGCTGAGTTTTTTGATCGACACGTTTACGCTTAGCATTTCTGCTCGGTTTGGTCGGCCTGCGTGTTTTATTGACGTAAGTAGCTTTGTTGATAAAGCTTTGTAAGCGTTCAAACGCATCAATTTTATTGCGTTCTTGGGTACGAAATTGCTGCGCCTTAATAATGAGCACGCCTTCTTTGGTAATTCGGCTGTCTTTACTATCAAGTAGTCGCTGCTTATTTACATCACTCAAGCTTGAGGCATGGATATCAAAACGCAAATGAATCGCAGAAGATACTTTATTGACATTTTGTCCGCCTGCGCCTTGCGCACGTATCGCGCTAATCTCTACGTCACTGTCATTTAGACTAATGGTATTGCTGATAAAAATCATAGGATGCTTTTATAAATAATTGATAGTTATGATTAATGATAAACCATTATCAGCTACCTCGCCACTTGCCAGCTCACCCACTTCAAAAATCCGTATGTCTTAAAAGCAGTTTTTCAAGACTTACAAGCTGCAATTCAGAGATGAAACCTTATAAATGTTATTGTTTGGCATTGCTATGTCTGTCATCTGTCTGTAAAGCGTAAACCTATCTAAGGATTCGATATTGACATGCTAGGATGGTTTTAGATTGCCAAGATGTTGCTTGAGCCAAGACGTTGTTTAATTAGCTAATTATTTAGCAAGCAGTTTCTTAGCCAAAACTTTACCCGTCTTCTTCACAATAAAGCTAAAAATACGATTTGATAGGAATAACTGTTTTATGACCACTAAAAATAAAAAAGTAAAACCCACTGCAAAAGTTGATGACAATGCCACTAAAAATATCGCTTGCGACCCAGCTCACAGCATCCAAGTCAGAGGCGCAAGAGTTCACAATCTAAAAAACGTCGATGTTGATTTGCCGCGTAATGCCCTTGTGGTATTCACGGGTATATCAGGCTCAGGCAAATCTTCGTTAGCATTTGGTACTCTTTTTGCTGAGTCACAACATCGCTATCTTGACTCAGTATCGCCTTATGCCAGACGCTTAATCGATCAAGTGGATCAGCCTGACGTCGATTCGATAGAAGGCTTACCGCCCGCCGTTGCCCTGCAACAACAGCGAGGTACGCCGTCTGTACGCTCATCGGTCGGTAGCGTGACGACGATTTCAAATGGTTTACGCATGCTGTACTCGCGAGCGGGGGAATACCCCGCTGGTCAAGGCATACTCTACGCTGACGCGTTCTCTCCAAATACGCCAGATGGCGCTTGCCCTACTTGCTCCGGTATTGGCCGCGTGTTTGAGGTAACAGAAGAATTGCTAGTTCCTGACAATACCAAAACCATTCGCGAACGCGCCATTGCCGCTTGGCCGCCTGCATGGCAAGGGCAAAACCTAAGCCGTATCCTGACCTCACTGGGCTACGATATCGATAAGCCGTGGAATACCCTGCCCCAAAAAACCCGCGATTGGATTCTCTTTACCGACGACACCCCAGAAGTCCCTGTCTATCCAGAGTACAACATTGAACAAGTACGCGACGCTATTAAAAAAGGCGAAAAGCCCAATTATAAAGGGACATTTACCAGTGCAAAGAATTTCGTTTTGCACTCTTTTGCTAGCACGCAAAGTCCGCGTACCAAAAAGCGCGTTTCCCAGTTCATGCAAATCTCTGAATGTCCAGAATGCCATGGCAAAAAACTCAAAAAAGAATCGCTATTGGTGAAATTCGCGGGTCTTGATATTGGTGAATTATCGCAATTAACCTTGACTGAAATGGCGCTCAAACTCCAGGATGCTGCCAAGACTAAACCGACTGACAACATGCCAAACCGAGAAAAGGCCATTGTTGCTCAACGTATTGCCAGTGACATTCTGTCTCGAGTTGAGGCTTTGACCACGCTAGGCTTAGGGTATCTTTCGCTTGAACGCACTACACCTACTTTGTCTCCGGGTGAGCTACAACGCATAAGACTCGCTACCCAAATTCGCTCTAAACTGTTTGGTGTGGTCTATGTGCTTGACGAGCCGTCTGCTGGATTACATCCTGCCGATACTCAATCGCTACTGGGCGCATTAGATGAGCTGACAGCGGCTGGTAACTCGTTATTTATTGTTGAGCATGATGTCAGCGTGATTCGGCACGCCGATTGGATTGTCGATGTGGGGCCAAAGGCTGGAACCCATGGCGGCGAAGTTATTTACAGTGGCCCTGTAGCAGGCTTGCGGGAAGTTGCGCAATCACGCACAGGACAGTATCTTTTTGAGACTGAAGGGGCGGTTGAGCATACCCCAAGAAAAGCAAAAGCCTCGCTACAGCTGGTCAATATCGAACGCAACAACTTACAAGGGCTAGATGTAGCGTTTCCATTGGGGGTAATGACAACGGTGACGGGCGTATCAGGTTCGGGCAAATCAAGCCTAGTCAGTCAAGCGCTGGTCGATCTCATTTATAGCGAATTAGGGCAGAAGACAATCATCGAAGCACCGACTGGCGAAGCTGATTTACTAGAGCAAGAGCTAGAAACTCAGACCAGCGGTAAGATTGCTAGTGGTATGGGGCACGTGAGTCGATTGGTGACCGTCGATCAAAAAGCCATCGGTCGTACGCCGCGCTCAAACCTTGCCACTTATACCGGACTGTTCGATCATGTGCGCAAATTATTTGCCGCAACGCCAGAAGCCAAGGCACGACGTTACGATGCCGGTCGCTTCTCCTTTAACGTTAAGAAAGGCCGCTGTCCAAATTGCGAAGGTGTTGGTTTTGTGAGTGTTGAACTGCTATTCCTGCCGAGCGTTTACTCGCCGTGCCAAGTGTGTCATGGGCAACGCTACAATGATGAAACCCTTGAGATCACTTATCGAGGCAAAAATATCGCTGAAATCCTCGATCTCACTGTCGAATCTGCTTATGATTTTTTTGTAGAAGAAGCACCCATCCTACGAGCATTAGACGCGTTGCTAAAAGTCGGGCTTGGCTACTTACGCCTTGGTCAGCCCGCAACCGAGCTTTCGGGTGGCGAAGCACAACGTATTAAGCTTGCCACCGAACTGCAACGAACACAACGAGGAGACACGCTTTATATCCTTGATGAACCTACAACTGGCCTGCATCCTTCGGATGTGTCGCTATTAATGGCACAATTGAACGGACTCGTTGACGCTGGTAACACTGTGATTATGGTTGAGCATGACATGCAAGTCGCTAGTAACAGTGATTGGATTATCGATATTGGGCCGGGCGCTGGTGATGAGGGCGGTCTTATTGTGGCAGAAGGCACACCAGCAGAGGTTGCGAAATCAAAAGCCAGTCGTACCGCGCCTTTTTTGCTGTTTTAGTTTGCTAGGGCGTATTCTATTAAAAACCTTTTATAAACTCAGCAACTGACGGCAGCGCTCAATCACGGGCGCGTCGACCATTTGACCTGCTATTTTAAGTACCGCTTGCCCGCTCCGCTCGTATTCTTCTATCACACGTCTTGCAAACTCAATATCGGCGTCAGTCGGTTGCAGAGATTGCTTAACAGTTGCTACTTGCTTTGGATGGATACAAAGCATTCCGGACATGCCCATTTGTGACCATAATTGCACTCGCTGCCCAAGCCCCTTACCATCGTTAAAATCGGTATAAACCGTATCAATAGGCGCTAATAATTGATGTACTTTTGATGTGATTAAAAGCTGATAACGAATTTGATTGGCAATAACATCTGCTGCCGCTGTACCTACGTGCACCTGTAAATCATTGCATAAATCTAAAAATCCATAGCTAAATGCAAGCAGTCCAGCAGATTTTGCCATACTATCGATTTGATATAAACCAAGCGCTGTCTCTATTAATGCAATGACGGACAGTCCAGTCATGTTATGAGCGTTTTCAATATCTGATGCTTGCTCAGCTTTGGCTAGTAACACGCCAGCCAGCTTGGGCATTTGCTGACATAACACCACGTCTTTGAAAAACTCCTCGCTACCTGCTTTATTGATGCGTACCCAAATCGGCTGATAATCCTGACTATTATAATAGACTTGTAAATCTTTGCGAGCTTGCACCTTGTCCGTTGTAGCAACCGCATCTTCTAAATCCACAATCACTGCATCTGTCCCACTGGCAAAGGCTTTTTTCACTCTATCTATGCGAGTGGCTGGAACGAATAGCCATGTTCTGATATTGGAAAAATTTTTAACAATAGATGCTTGCATGCTTTACTCCTTCCTTAAACACTATTACTTCAAACACTATTATTTCAAACAATGGTACTTAAAATATTATTACTTACTATAACCAAATAAAAAACCGTATGCCATTTATCAGCATACGGTTTTAGAAATGACTCTACTTTTAGAGGGCGAACGGCTAACTAAGCCAACATCCCACCATCGACAACGATCGTTGCGCCCGTCGTATAACTTGAGGCGTCAGACACTAGGTACAATACCGTGCCAGCCATCTCGTCAGGATTAGCCACGCGTCCGAGTGGAATAGCCTGTAATGCCATCTTTAAGACTTTATCATTGGTGGTCAATGCTGAGGCAAATTTGGTATCGGTCAGACCAGGCAATAACGCATTGACACGAATGCTTAATGGGCCACATTCTTTAGCAAAAGCTTTGGTCATGCTAATCACAGCAGCTTTGGTGATTGAATAGATGCCTTGCTTGTCACCTGCGACTAAGCCATTGACCGAAGCGGTATTTAAGATAACCCCGCCGCCCTGCTCGCGCATCATCTTACCAGCAGCTGTCGACATAAAGAAATAACCACGAATATTGACTTCGACAGTTTTATCAAAAGCGGCTAAGTCCGTATCTAAGATATGACCATAATAAGGGTTGGCAGCGGCATTATTGACTAAAATATCGATTTGACCAAACTCACTTTTGATATGCTCAAAAATAGCGTCAATCTGCGCCATCTCGCCCACGTGACAAGCAAAGGCGCTAGCTTTATGACCATCAGCGACGATGCTATCAGCGACTGCTTGGCAAGCATCAATTTTACGACTAGAGACGATAACATGCGCGCCTCTTGATGCCAATAGACGGGCGATAGATTCGCCAATACCGCGACTAGCACCGGTAACCAAAGCAATCTTGCCTGTTAAATCAAATAAATCTTTCATTATGATTCCTTATATTTTTAAATATATTATTTATACATTTTAAATGTATAGCAGAGCTGGAAGAAATTTTTGCAGCCTCTGGAGTGCAACGCACACAGCAAGCAAGAAAATTTTTACCAGCTCTGAAATACTTAGCTTAGAAATTTCATACCAATCGTTTTAAGAAATTGTATTAAGTCAGCTAAGCCAACATGCCACCATCAAGGGTAAACGCATGACCATTCATAAAGCTGCTTTCATCGCTCGCGAGCCATGCAATCGCGCCGGATACTTCATCAACTGTCCCTAAACGACGTAGCGGGCTGGCATTAATTGTTGCTTTTTGCGCGCGCTCGCCCATCTTCGCCATGGTGTTTTGCACCATAGGGGTGTCAATAAAGCTTGGACATACCGCGTTAAAGCGAATATTGACGCGGGCATATTCATGAGCAGCAGACTTGGTCAGTCCCATCACGCCATGCTTCGCGGCGCTATATGCTGACAGTAATGGTGCAGAACGAAGTCCTGCGATGGATGCCACATTAATCACGTGACCGCCACCATTGGCTGCCATACAAGTAACAGCCGCACGCATGCAATGCCAGACGCCTTTTAGATTAACGGCAATATTACGGTCAAAGTCCTCATCGCTTAGCTCATGCATCGGTGCAGGCTGATGGTCGATGCCCGCATTATTTACCACGACATCAAGACCACCCAACGTTTCCATGGCAAAGGTAAATAATGCGCGCACTTCGTCGCCACTCGTCACATCGACCTTTTTAAAGACGATACTATTGCCCGCATCTTGACCTTGCTTGGCAACGGCTGCGCCCATCTCTTCTGCCATATCACCGATCACGACTTTTGCGCCGCGACTGGCTAACAATAACGCACTTGCCGCACCGATGCCAGACGCACCGCCCGTGATTAAAATACGTTTACCAGAAACGTTACTGGCTACGTCTGATGCAATTCCATTTGTATTCAGTGTCATGATTTATCCCTCTACCTTAAGTACCAGTTTGCCGAAGTTTTCACCTTTAAAAAGCATCATCAGGGTATCTGGGAAAGTCTCGATACCTTCAATGATATGGTCTTTTACTTTCATATCACCTGACTGAATCCAGCCAGCAATCTCTTTCATCGCGATTGGATATTCTTTGATATTATCAAAGACCACGATGCCTTCCATACGGGCACGATTGACCAATAATGACAGATAGTTTGACGGCCCTTTTACCGCTGTGGTGTTGTTATATTGGCTAATCGCACCGCAAATCACGATACGCGCGCGCAGATTAATTTGCGTGAGGACGTCATTTAAGATATCGCCGCCTACGTTGTCAAAGAAGACATCGACACCGTTTGGACAAGCTTGCTTTAAGCCTTTTTTGACATCCTCATTTTTATAATCTACCGCAGCATCAAAACCCAGCTCATCGACTAAAAATTTACATTTCTCAGCACCGCCTGCGATACCAACGACTCGGCAGCCTTTTAGTTTGGCAATCTGTCCAACCAAGCCACCGACCGCACCCGCAGCACCAGAAACAACGACTGTCTCGCCAGCTTTTGGCTCACCTGTTTTCAATAAGCCAAAGTAGCCCGTCATACCTGGCATACCGAGCACGCCTAAGTAATAAGATAAGGGTGCAAGGTTTGGATCGACTTTGTATAACCCAGTACCATCACTGACCGCATACGACTGCACGCCATTATGACCACAGACATAATCGCCGACGGCAAACTTCTCATGCTTACTTTCAATGACTTCGCCCACGGTACCCGCGCGCATGACATCACCAATCTGTACTGGTTCGATATAAGATTTGGCATCGTTTAACCAGCCACGCATCGCTGGATCCATCGAGATATATTCAATTTTTATCAGTAACTGACCGTCTGTGATAGTCGGTAGTTCTGACTCAGTATAATCCCAAGTCTGCGAACTCGGTGCGCCAACAGGTCTTTCTTTTAAGCGCCACTGCTTATTCATTGTTGTCATTATTTATTCCTTTAAAGTTGTATTTATTATTAATATCAAACATGATTCAAAGTCATTTAAAACCATTCTGCTTGCATATTGGTACATACCGCATTGTCGTTATTTAACAGCTCGATATCGCGATTGATTAACGGCAATTCCCAATCGATAAAGTATTTGGCTGCTTGGATTTTACCTTGATAGAAGTTTTGCTTATCAACGTCAGCCGTATCATTTAATAATTGCTCAGCTTTACTGGCTTGGCGAATCCAAATCCAGCTGACTACGATTGAGGCAAAGATATTCATTAGTGCTTGTGCATTACCCGTTAATGTAAGTGCTTTTTCTGTTTGTAAAACCTTGCTTAAATGCACCAACACTTCATGCAGATGACCCATATAAGGCATCAATTTACCGGCGAGTTTGGCAGTCTCGGGCGTGGTGATGCTTTCTAAGTCTTGGGTAATTTCACGTTTTAGAATTTGAATTCCGAGACCCTTGTTTTGCCATAACTTACGGAATGACAAATCTAAGGCTTGCACACCATTTGTGCCTTCATGAATGGGATTGAGACGATTGTCACGCCAAAACTGCTCGGCTTGATACTCACGCGTATAGCCTGCACCGCCCAATACTTGAATGCCTAAATCATTGGCCTTTGGACCATATTCTGATGGCCATGCTTTGAGTACTGGCGTGAGTAAATCCAGCAGTTCTGATAGCTCAGCTTTTAGTGTTGCATCTTCACAAGTATTGATACGGTCAATCAGGTTTGAGCCATATAAACAGAGTGATATGCCGCCCTCGCTGTAGGCTTTTTGCGCAAGCAACATACGTTTGACATCACCATGATTAATAATCGTCGTTGCCGCGTCTTCAGGTTTATTGTTCGGTGCGATTCTGCCCTGCGTTCTGTCTTTGGCATAATCGAGCGAATACTGATAACCGCGATAGCCAATCATCGCTGCGCCAAAGCCAACCGCTATGCGCGCTTCATTCATCATTTTGAACATATAACGCAGACCAAAATGCTCTTCGCCGATAAGATAGCCATAGCACTCGCCTGCATCGCCAAAGCTTAATGCGGTAGAAGTCGCGCCTCTATAACCCAGCTTATGAATGAGACCCGTTAAATGCACGTCATTGCGCTCGCCAACCGATGCATCATCATTCAGACGATACTTCGGCACGGCAAATAAAGAGATACCTTTGACGCCACCAGGACCACCCGGCACTTTGGCTAAGACCAAATGCACGATATTGTCAGACAATTCGTGATCGCCTGCTGAGATATAAATCTTGCTGCCTTTGACGCGATAGCTGCCGTCGTCTTGTTTAACGGCGGTAGTTTTGATATCGGCAAGCGATGAGCCAGCATGTGGCTCAGTTAACGCCATTGTGCCTGTAAATTCACCCGTTAGCATACGCGGCATAAAGGCATTTTTAATCTCATCACTGGCGAAATGTGAAATGACATTAATCGCCGCCGTGGTCAAAAATGGATAAGCCGTCGTTGAAGGATTAGCAGCCATAAAATAGCCTGCCACTGCGGTCATCACGGTTTCGGGTAATTGCATGCCACCATCGTCAAAGCTATAACGACCAGCGATGAAGCCCGACTCACGAAACGCATCAAAGGCCACTTTTACGTCACTTATCATGCTGACTTTTTTGCCATCGAACTGTGGCTCGTTTTTATCTGCCACATGGTTATGGGGCAAGAATAAATTGGTCGCGATTTTATTGGCGGTGTCGATTACCGCATCAAAGGTTTCGCGGCTGTGTTCTGCAAACTTCGGATGCTCGGTTAAATGTTCAGTGCCCAATACATCATATAGTTGGAACGGTAACTCAAAGTCATTGATAAGCGTATCTGCTGCCATAGTATTCTCGTTAACTCATTAAATTTGGTGATTCATTGATATTAATCTAATTTACCGCCTTGCCGTATTGTCATTTATGACATAATTATGGTCAAATAAGACATATCATCTAACCTATAGTGAGTGAATTTCAAATTACGTATCGTGCAGCTGGTGAATATCAGCCATAAATTTGCATACACTTAAAGGAAGCCAAATTTTGCCCTACTTCAAACCGTTTAAAGTGATTATCGTTGGCTTCGATGGCGTACTCGGCAGTGTGCTTGCTGGGGCGCTAGATTTATTTTCATTTACTGGCGTCAGCTGGCAACGATTTTTGGATGAAGAAGTAGAGCCTAGATTTAGTGTGCAGATTGCAAGCTTAGGTGGCGCGGATATCAGATGTAGCAATCGTTTGATTATGCGAGCGCATTGCGATATTCAGGAAGTCACAGAGTGCGACTTACTATTAATTCCAACCATTGGCGATTCAATCGATAAAGTATTGAGCCAAAATAGCGATTTAATTCCACACATCAAGCGACTGGCGAATACCAAAGCGGATATCGCTAGTAATTGTAGCGGGGCTTTCTTTTTGGCAAAAGCAGGCTTGCTCGATGGCAAAGTAGCGACCACCCATTGGGGCTATGCCAGTAAGTTTAAGGCAGATTTTCCATTGGTTGATTTGCAAGAGAATCAATTTGTCACTCAATCAAAGAATCAATCGGGCAATATATTTTGTGCGGCAGGTGGTAGCGCCTTTTATGACTTGGGATTGCTATTAATTGAGCGATATTGCGGGCGTGAGATTTCTACCCAAGTGGCAAAAACCCAGATTATTGATAGTAAAAGAGGCAATCAAAACAGCTATACCAATGTGACATTGCATAAGCCACATTCAGATCAGCTGGTTAAGCAAGTACAAGAGTTTATCGAGGAAAACTTCAAACAGCCTATTCAAGTTAGCGGCTTGGCAGCCATGGTAAATATCACGCCGCGTACCTTAAACAGACGCTTTCAATCCTGCGTGGCGATGCGGCCTATTGAGTATATTCAAGCAGTCAGAATTGAGCAGGCAAAGCGTTTGTTAGAATTGGGAGATGTGACGATAAAATCACTCGCTGAGCAAGTTGGCTACGATGATATTTCCTCATTTACTAGGCTTTTTAAACGCGCTACTGAGCTGACACCAAAAGAGTATCAGGATAAGTTTTCGCGCTTAGCAATCTAACTTCATAGTAGATGTTTTTTGAAAGTAATACATTGCTGCCGTGATAAGCTTTCTGCAGCTTCTGGAGTGACGAAGTCACATAGCAAGCAAAGAAAATTTATCACGGCAAAAATTTTTGTAGAGCTAAATTTTATTGCCATAAGCCTTCGACATGAATGGCATCCGACTTAATAGTGGGATAATCACTAAATACCAATTGATAGCCACCGACTGTATTGGCGCTAAGCTGGCACGTCGCCCCCAGTGGAAAACTGTGTTTTTGCCCAATATGACCAAAGCGCATGCCGCTATAAATCGGCAATCCTGTCAGCTGATGCAATTGACGAATCACGGTGGCAACATCGTAACGCTTGTCATAGCTGTCCTCACCGCTACCCGATAACGCGCCAAACACGATGGCTTGCTGATCTTTAAATACGCCTGCTAAATACAAATCATATAGCATGCGCTCAATACGATAGGCTTGCTCGCCGACATCTTCTAAAAATACGATACCGCCAGCAATTCGTGGCAAATACTCACTGCCTGCCAGCGCCGATACGACACTCAAATTGCCACCCCACATAGCGCCCGTTATCGTTTTTGGCTCAGAACTTGACAGAATACTCGGTAAATTCGGACTGGTTAAAGAGGCGTCTGGTATATTGATAGCCAGATTTAGATTGGTTAATGCTTCCACAAATTGTCGACAGCTGACTTGGTCGGGTTTGGTTTTGCCAAACTCACTATAAAGCATCGGTGCCGCAAGCGAACTCATATCACCCTTTGCCAGCAATGCGCATTGAATAGCGGTCACATCACTAAAGCCTGCGAGTATCGTGCCGCGCTCCTTCATAATACGTCCCAGCGTCGACCAATCCACCATCGGCAATAAACGCACAGCACCATAGCCACCGCGTACCCCAAGTAGCAGTTTCGGTGCTGCGATCGCACCCGTAGCGATGTTTTGCAAATCACTCGCGCGCTGCGAATCCGTACCCGCAAAGCGCAAATACTGGCGCTTAGTAATCGCAGGATTATCCACTTTAAAACCCGCACAAGCCATGCGATCTAACGCCAATTCATTACGCTCGTCACTACCACCGACATTAGAGCTGGCAAAAAGCCGCGTCTCAATATTTGGCGTGATACAACTCGTTTGCGCCTGCAATGTTTCGGGCGCTGCTTGTTGTGCTTGTCCTGATGGCAGATCATCTTTGGTAAGCTGCGTGCTTTTATCTTGCTGAATAGTATTGGCAGCAAGCGCCTGAGTGATGCTTTGAGTTGCCAATAGTCCTGCCCCAGCACTGATTCCCACTTGACGTAAAAACTGGCGACGATTCAGCTCAGAAAATTTCTTGGTCATTATTTTACCTTTTGTACTATTCAGTTAATGCTTGTTTAACAAGGATACTTATTTAGCATTGATGCTTTAAATGCACGCGATTTCATTTAACATGCGCTAAGCCTTTATCTTTGAAACATTGCATTATAACGGAAGTTGAGACGGCAATTTGGTTTAAGATTGTCTAGGGTAGCTCAACCCATTGTTATGCTAGTCAACAAAACAATACAGAATCACCCATCGTCTTATTTGGATGAAATCGCTACTCTTGTTATAGTAAAGAACGATTAATCGCAATAAACCATAAATATTTACTAATACAAAAGGATCATAAGCATGGCTGACAAAGAGAAAGAGAATAAAAGCCTAATGGATAGTATTAGACTCATCTTGGGTAAAGAAGACAAAATAAAAGACCAACTTGAAAATGGTCGCGGTCTTGAACGTTATGCCAAGGATTTACTATTGCTCATGAGCTTGGTAAAAGACTACTACCAAGGTAACTATCGTAATATCCCTTATAAAACTATTTCAGCGGCAGTGGTTGGTCTGCTCTATGTTATAAACCCTATTGATCTTATTCCAGACTTTATCCCCTTTATCGGTCAAATCGATGATGCCTTGGTACTAAAATTCTGTCTTAAGCTCATGGAAAAGGATTTATTGAAATACAAAACTTGGAAGGATAAACAAAGCGCATCTAAAGATAAAGACTCAAAGCCTACTAATAAAAAGCTCAAAGATAAAAGTACGGAAAAAGCAGATAAAGACGAAGAGTCTAAAGCGGAAGACGATAAGGTAGATACTAAAAAGTCGTCATAGCTATTTAGTCATCTATATTAAGTGATATACCTAGCATAACTTAATATAGCATTTGTTATAAAGACACGGTCAATGAGGTACACATTGACCGTGTCTTTATATGAGAGCAACCATATCTTTATGGAGTTTACCTATCTAATAAACCATTAATCCGGCACATCATAACGGGCTTTTTCTGGATTGAGACCGAACGAATAGACAAAGGTCGCAACGAGGCTGTTTATAACGATGAACGGCAAATCAATAGTGGTATGTCCAAGCACGTAGCGACCGATGAGCCATGAGACAATCAGCATAACAATAAAGAACCCGCCCAAATATGCCAAGATAACTGGATGCTTAAGATTGTAAGGCTGCTCAGGTTCAGGTTTTTTGTTTAATACATAGGTTCTTATCGCCCAACCAGCCGCATAAGAAAATCCACCCAACACCACATAACTAAAAAAATTCATATTACCTGACTCTAATGATACGACGGTTTATAACAAAATTGTATTGATAAAAAAGCACTTTTTATCATAAATAACAGATATGTAGTATTGACTGATAATACCTAACTAAATAGTCTCTTTAACATTATCAATGACAATATTGGCATGAGGATTGGCCAAAATATCAGTATTGACGTCATCACATTCGACTCGGTAAATAGTGTTTGCCCCTTTATAGATATAAGACAAGTACTCACTATCAAGTAGCGGATCGATATTGGCATAAACAGGCTTAACATGAGCTAATACCAACACTCTATCCGGACGACCAATCACCGCATCGACATTATCAGGATCAATAGAGAAAAACTGTGGTATATCGCTATTTTCAATTATCTCTAACGGCTCAGCATCATCCCAAACACGTTTGGCACTTGCAGGCTCTTTCATCTGCATGACCCATGCGCCGCCCTGTTGGCTGACTTTTATTTGCGCCGGCTCATCATGACTGACGGTGTAACAGCCCTCAAAGATAGATAAATCTGCTACCTTCTCAACCTTTTTGGTATCCGCTTGAGTATTACTATCATTACAAGCACTCAAAAGCAGCATACTGCTCGCAGCCATCGCAATCATCAAATGGCTGCGGTTTTTAGAAGAAGATTTTGAGGCTAATGACATCATAGGGTAACCCTGAATTCGAGCATTGAAAGCTTTAGTTAAGCAAATTATAGTTAATGTCTGGCTAGACATATCCTTACAACCGCTCTATTTTAACAGAAAACGATAAGCTTACTATTAGGATATCTGTTTTTGGTTTTTTGTGCATGGCAATTGCCCCTATTAACGCTGGATTTGTTATACTCAATTCCAACATAGGTAGCTAAAATAAGCCTCCAATATATCAGTGAAATCGCTTCGCTATATCCTGTATTTATTCTCTATTAGGTCAGTAAATTTTTATGTCAGAAAATCGCAGCGCAGCGCAGCCATTTAACACCAGTAATGCCATAAACCCATTGGCTGCCAAAGCAGATACTACGGTTGCTTACACAGATGGCGCGTGTAAAGGCAATCCTGGTGCTGGTGGCTGGGGCGCTCATCTGATATTTAGCGACGGACGGACGCAGGATTTTTATGGCGGTGATAAAGAAACAACCAATAATCGTATGGAATTGATGGGTGCGATACAAGCATTAACCCATAGCTCGCATGAGCAGAAACTCGAGATTTGGACAGACTCAAGTTATGTCAAAAAAGGCATCACTGAGTGGATTGAAGGTTGGAAAAAAAGAGGCTGGAAAACGGCCAGTAAAAAACCCGTCGCCAATCAAGACCTATGGCAGCGACTCGATGAGCTCTGTCAGAAACGCGATGTTGATTGGCATTGGGTAAAAGGTCATGCTGGTAATGCTGGTAATGAAAAAGCGGATGAGCTTGCAAACCTAGGTGTGACCTCACGTAGTGAAGATTTGATAACAGACGTTCAAGATAGTACTAAAAAAAAAGAGCCAATAATGGCTGATAAAAAGCCATCAAGCAGCGATGATTGGCTAAATTTTGATCCATTAGGTTTTGATATGATGGATGATGAGCTTGATGCCGAACTACTAGAGAATCAAAGTTATAATGACAGTGTAATAAATACTCATGCTTTCGCTGAAGAAAATATTAGTCCGTACAATGCCACCAATTCAATGAGTGCTATAGAAATGCCAGATGCCCAGACGCCTTTGATTGATACAAGCATCAATAACCATGCGTCCAACATGGTTACTAATGTTGAAGCAGATACGCCAAAATTCGATGGTGATACCAGCCGTGCCAATCCGTATTTTATACCGCTGCTACCCAAGCCAATCCATCGTCATGAATCAGATCGTCAGCTCATTATGGATACTGAGACCACCGGTCTTGATCCGCTAAAAGGCGATCGCATTATCGAAGTCGGTATTGTAGAGATGATCGGACGTAAGTTCACCGGCGAAAAGCTCCACGTCTATATCAACCCACAGCGCGGTATGGATGAAGAAGTTATTCGAATTCACGGTATTTCTGAAGCGTTTTTAACGGACAAACCAACCTTTGACCAAGTCGCGCAGTCGCTCTATGACTTTATGGATGGTGCAGAAGTCATCGCTCATAATGCCTCGTTTGATATGAACTTCTTAAATATGGAGTTTGCCAAAGTTGGCATGCATGACTTTGCTGAGCGAGTAAAAGTGACCGACTCACTGGTCATGGCAAAGCAGCAGTATCCTGGACAGAAAAATACTCTTGATGCTCTCGTACGTCGTTTAGACGTGGGCAAGCAAGACCGTACCTTTCACGGGGCATTACTAGATTCAGAGATTTTAGCAGAAGTCTATTTGGCGATGACTGGCGGACAAGTAACGCTAGGCATTGAGGATGACGCGCAAGCGGATGGCGGACACACAGCCCATGCTAGCTTTGCCAATTTAGCGGCTTTATTGCTTGAGTCAAGTACTGATGAGGGCGCCAATCAAAGCTGGTATGCGTCGCTCGCAGAAGATTATCCTGAGCTGAAAGCCAAAATGTAACAGGCATTAAAATCGCTTCTTATATTGGCGATTAGAGAATATAGTCTTGATTATTATAACGATAAAAAGTAAAACCTTATCTAGCGCTATTTTTTAATTTACTCTCTAACTATTTGCTATTTTCGTCAGTATCTTATGGAAAAAATAATTATGAACCACTCTACGCAAATAAAATTGACCGCGCCAACGCTTAGTGTTACTGACTTTAATTTGCCATCGCTGCACTTATTGCACGATGAGGTCAAGGTCATACTTAAAGATACTGAGATTCATTTGGGCGAATTTAATGACGACAATAGCCAAGCGCCCTTATTATTAGACTCTATTATTGTATTAAAACAGCTTTCTTGTATTTTTGAGCTGATATCTTTGGTGGGTGCAGAGGCACTCAATAATGCGATTGTACACGGTTTACAGGAGCTTTATGACAGTGGCGACAATAGTGATATTGACTTAATCATGGATCTGTCCGAAGCGATCATGACGCTTGATCGTTATATTGAATTTGTGCTGCTGACTGAGTCGGTAGAGCCTACTTTATTACTACCTATTATTAATAAGCTGAATGCTCATAGCCAAATAGTGCCTATTGCTGCTGATTATTTTTCTGCTTTTGGTAATAGTAGCGTCATTATTGCCAATCCTGAACAGAATTTTCAGCCGCTAAATGAGCTCAACCTTGATCAAGAGCTACTGACCTATGCTTATCGTAGTGGGCTTGGCGTTACTTTGATCAATCGGGATGGCAACATCAATCAAGATGATCAGCAAAAATTGGATGCTATGTCAGCTGCCTGTGCTTTGATAGCGAAAAATACCAGCAGTCTATTTTGGCAAGCAGCGTCCGCTGCGGTCACTGATATCGCAGCCATCCTGCCGCTTAATATCACTCAAAAGCACACGCTTATTTATGTTGAGCAGCAATTCCAAAGCTATTTGCCTGTCATGGATACGCGTTTTGCTGATTTGGTCAGTTTTGCCGGACAACGTGATACTGAAGCGGCAAAAATACTGCGCGATCAATACGCCGCCAACCGTTTAGAAGATCCACAGCGCCAGCAGATGGAGCGCTTCTTGTTTGGTCCAAACCGTGAGCTGACGGATACTTTGAATATCATTATCCAGACTCAAATCAATACGATTAAAGAAAATGTCGACAGCTATGCCCGTGGCGACTCAATCAATCCAGTCGATATGCAGACCTCGCAAATTATTGAAGAACTCACTACTTTAAGCTCTGCGTTGCATCTTCTTGGTCTATCTAATGCCGCCAATAGCCTGATTAAAGCGTCAGAAGCCGTCAACACATGGCGCTCGCCTACTCCAGAAGATTTTGATCATTTATTATTGGCACTCATGCATGCAGAAAACGCGACCATCGCCATGGCTGAGATGCATACTCCAGGTGCAATTTATCTGCCGTTGAACAATCCTCATATCTCACTACATCAGCTGAATACCGCTTATGATACCTTGATAGAAGAGAGTCGTACGGCAATTGCCAGTGCTGAACAAGCAATCAATGACTACCTTGCGGAGCCTGAGCGCGATATTCTTAATATTCAAAATACCCCTGAAATGCTGCGTCAAGTAAGCGGTGCGGTACGCTTCTTGCAATTGCCAACGCCTGCCAGTATGCTCAGTCAATTGGCAAATTATTTACAGCAACGTATCAATAGTGGTAATCGTATCGATGATGGCACCTTATCTTATATTGCTGATGTTATCATGGCAGTTGACCATCATCTAGACGGTTTCGAGAACAATCGCCCTGTCAGCAAACAAGCATTGGATGTTGGGCAGCATAGCTTAAGCCAATTGCTTGCCGCTTAATCATTTATGTAAATTTTTATACAAAGACAAGCTGATATGAGCTTGTCTTTGACCGTTTGGAAAACTATATGATGATCTGCGCCTTTGTACTATCTGATGAAACGATCTTATGTCGTCAAACGCCTAATGGCTGGTGGCCTTTACAGGTTGAGCTAGCACACTCTGATGTCAGTAGTGAGCAAGCTTATCAATTAGGACAGGTTACATTGTTTGATAGCGTAGCGCCCAATAGCTGGCTGCCGAGTGATGTAGATGATACTGATAACGCTAATGCTGTCACTGTACAAGCAAGCCGCGCTATCACTTACGATTATGCAATAGCACATAATATCGCCTTGCCCAGTATTTTAGACAGTGATGAATTAACAAGTAGTGACTTGGATAGTAGCGTTATTAGCAATGTAGAGAACAGTATTAACACTTTTATACCTTATCGACAGCTTATCACGCACCTGCCCATAGCATTAGCTGCTCAGCTTAGCCAAGCCATACAACTACTTCGTTGGCAAGCAGATACACGGTTTTGTAGTCGCTGCGCGGCACGCACTGTAGCTGCCAAATGCGGTGAGCGTGCTATGGTTTGTGACGTTTGTCGATTGCGTCAGTATCCGCGTGTACAGCCCTGCGTCATTACCGCCATTACTCGACCCAACCCACAAACGGGTGAAATGCAAATTTTATTGGCTCATCATCATCGTTACGGTCAGCAAAAAACAGCTTCTCATTTATTACAGTCGACCCAACCGTTACTATACGGTTTGATTGCAGGCTTTGTAGAAGTAGGTGAAAGTCTAGAGCATGCTGTGGTACGCGAAGTGGCAGAAGAAGTGGGTCTTAGCTTGTCCGATATTCGCTATGTGAACAGTCAGCCATGGCCGTTTCCGTCTAATTTGATGTTGGGCTTTCGAGCATCTTATGCAGATGGCGATATCGTTATACAAGAAGATGAGCTATCACATGCAGATTTTTTCGATCTATCAAAGCTGCCAAAAATCCCCTTTAAGGGTAGCATTGCTTATGAGCTGATTGCGCAAATTGCCAATGAGCAAGGTATTTTGCTTTAATCTATCATATCAACGCCTCATTCAGCATTTATCCTTACCACTATTATCCTATTTATTTTGATATCAGCATCTAGCACTGATATAAAGGTTTTACATTAAATGCAAAGCACCATGAATAAAAACAGCAATCATATCCGTTTAAACAATCTGCCAATCTTATTCGATTCGCTGAAGATAGAAACATTGCCTGCTGATGTTCAGGAAAAAATTGCGCGCATTGATGGCAGCCTACCGCAAACACAGTGCGGTCTATGCGACCATGCTGATGGTTGCTTACCTTATGCAGTTGCTATCGTGATAAATGGTGAGCCACATAATAAGTGTGTACCGGGTGGTCAGCCAGTGACGGATACTATCGCGCAGATTATCGATGCTGATATGCCAACATTAAGCGCTGAACCTTCAAAATGGCCGTTAGATGCTACTTCGCAGCGGCCTGTTGAAGTGCGCGCCGTTATTCGTGAAGATGATTGCATTGGCTGTACCAAATGTATTCCCGCCTGCCCTGTTGATGCCATCGTTGGTACTGGCAAGCATATGCATACTATTTTTACAGATTTATGCACGGGCTGTGAATTATGTATAGCGCCTTGCCCTGTTGACTGCATCGATTTGGTCACGGTTGAGCGTACGCTTTCGACACCTGAGCGCACCCTTGAGCAAGAGGATTTGAGACAGCGTTATCATACCCATTTAAATCGTGTGAGCAAGCAACTTGCGGATAGCAGCAATAGTAGACCCGTGGTTAGCATGGTGGAGGCAAAACTGAATAATGCCGCCAGTCAGTCGTTAAATATCAGTGAAGCTCAAGCAAAAAACACTATTGCAGCGGCAAAGCTGCGCAGTAAAATTAAGAAGTTAGAAAAGCAGCTTAGCGTACGTCCCAATGAAAGCAAACAAGCAGAATTGAATGAATTAAAAGCTGAGCTTGCACAACTTTAATAGCCAATATCCACTTTGAATAACCAATGAACAAAATAATGGTAAAAATACCATGAGTAAAACCGTCAAACATAAAACAGCTGATACTCCGCCATCGAGGCGCATGCCCAACCGTGATGTGCGTCCATTTTTTGAGAAGTTGGCGGCGACAATTGATGAGCCAGTGACTGAGCTCAATTATAAGAGTAACTTTGAGCTGCTTATCGCAGTCATATTATCAGCGCAGGCGACTGATGTCAGCGTCAATATTGCCACCAATCAGCTCTATCCGGTGGCGAATACGCCTGAGGCAATACTCGCTTTAGGCGAAGAAGGTTTGAAATCCTATATTAAGAATATCGGCTTGTTTAATGCCAAAGCCAAAAACGTCATCAAAACTTGCCGTGACTTGATTGAGAAATTTAATAGCACCGTTCCTGATAACCGAAAAGACTTAGAGTCTCTAGCAGGTGTCGGGCGCAAGACGGCGAATGTAGTTCTAAATACAGCCTTTGGACAGCCGACGATGGCGGTTGATACCCATATTTTTCGAGTGGGTAATCGTACGGGACTTGCCACTGGCAAAAACGTCTTAATCGTTGAGAAGAAACTGGTCGAACGTATCCCCGATGACTTTATCGTTGATGCTCATCATTACTTGATTTTGCATGGGCGCTATACTTGTCAGGCTCGCACCCCAAAATGCGGCGCTTGTCCTGTTTATGACGAATGTATGTTTAAGGATAAAGCAGTATTTTTAGAGTTGTAACGTGAGCAGATGATAATGATCGCAGAGCCTATCGATCAATATACTTATGCTAAATTATAATAATGTCATGATTGAGCATTACTTATAATAGAACGAGCGCAGCTCACTAGAGTTTTATTGCGTTTCGAGTTAGAATAAGCGTATTTTTAGGCAAGTACGTCATATTTTTGATCCTGCTGATAATCAGTTGATAGACGTATGATTGGCGACAGCTTCAAGCACGTTGTCAGTTAATAATTCGATATAGTACAACGTAAAGCTATCGTTCTCTTAGCCTGACCCCATATGATTTATAAACATCTGTGCCTTATGTAAATTTATATAACACATGCATTTATGAATAAGTGAATTAAGTAGTACCGATTAAACACCAAGCAATACATTGTTTGGCCAATACCAATTAAAGCAGCGCCCAGACGTTATGCTTTTTCCTATCTTTACTGATTCAATTAAGCGATCCTATTATGCGCGAATACAACTTATTTACCTCAGAATCTGTGAGCGAAGGTCATCCTGACAAAATGGCTGATCAAATCTCAGACGCTATCCTTGATGCGATCTTACGGCAAGATTTACATGCACGCGTGGCATGTGAGACCCTAGTCAAAACTGGCGCTGTCGTATTGGCAGGTGAAATAACCACCACGGCAAATATCGACGTTGAGCGTATCGTGCGTGATACGGTTAATGGCATTGGTTATCATCATTCAGACTTGGGTTTTGATGGCGAGACATGTGCGGTTATTAATATGCTTGGTAAACAATCGCCTGAGATTGCCCAAGGTGTTGACCGCGCTGACCCTGAAGAACAAGGCGCTGGTGACCAAGGTTTGATGTTTGGTTATGCTAGTAATGAGACTGAAGTATTGATGCCCGCCCCTATCGAGTATGCTCATCGCTTGATGGAGCGTCAGTCGGAGTTGCGCCGCGCAGGCGAACTACCTTGGTTACGTCCGGATGCCAAAGCACAAGTCACGCTTAAATATGATGGCAATAAACCTGTTGCTATTGACGCGGTCGTCTTATCTACGCAGCATGATCCAAGTATCTCGCAAGCCGATTTACAAGAAGCGATCATGGAGTCAATTATCAAACAAGTACTCCCGGCAGAGCTACTACATGCTGGTACACGTTATCATATCAACCCGACTGGCAAATTCGTCATCGGTGGTCCTGTTGGTGATGCAGGACTGACCGGTCGTAAGATTATTGTTGATACTTATGGCGGTATGGCGCGTCACGGTGGCGGCGCATTTAGTGGTAAAGATCCCTCAAAAGTCGATCGCAGTGCGGCTTATGCGGTGCGTTACGTGGCTAAAAACATCGTCGCTGCTGGTATTGCCGATCGCTGTGAAGTACAAGTAAGCTATGCCATTGGCGTTGCTGAACCGACTTCTATTTCGATTAATACTTTTGGTACTAACAAAATTAGCAACGATGAAATCATTAGTTTGATTCGTACACATTTTGACCTACGTCCGTATGGTATCACTCGTATGCTGAATTTATTGCAGCCGATGTATCAGCAAACCGCTAGTTTTGGACATTTTGGTCGCCAAGGTTCTGAAACCGCCTTTACGTGGGAAAAAACTGACAAAGCTGAGATTTTAAAAGCGGATGCTGGCTTATAAAATTTTTGCTAAAACCCTTTTTGTACCTATTATCTTATCCAGTTATTAGACTGCTGTGATACATTTAAATTTACCTACCATTATTAGGAGTCGTTTATGTCTCAAGAGAATGCTCAAAACAATGAGATTGATGCAAGTCTTGAAATCACCCCTGAAATGCAGTCGTTTTATCAACGTGCTGATGCCATTATTGGTGTAGCAAACAGTCAATTAGGTCCTGATGCGCACTCAGGTCAAGTAGGTGCGTCACTGCTTTATGCCGCAGCACGTTATAGCGCATCGGTCGCCTCAATCGGCTTTGTAAAAGGTGATGATTTTGCCAAAGAAAAGGATGATATTGTCGAATTTTATACCAAACAATATCGCCAAATGCTGAGCGACAACTTGACTGATTATGCGCAGAACTTTGATAAATATATTCAGCTTAATCAAGATGATAAGCCTGCTAAATAAAACAGTTATGCTTGGTTAAAGATATTTATCTGAGCATCTTTAGTGGCAGAAATTATCTTTGAGCAAATAAAAAACCCTAAGCTTACTATTAAGTTTGGGGTTTTTATTTGCTTGTAAATGATAGAAAGCTATTATTAAAGCCAACAATGCTATTGCTATGAAGTTTTTGCAGCTTTTCTCAGGCATTGAGCAAAATACATAGCAGTAGTATAGCTATAGTTAAAATATCTCAAAAACGCTACAGTGCTGCTGGTATAAATTTTTTGCAGCCTCTGTCTGCGTAGGCACAGCAAGCAAGAAAAATTAATATCAGCAGTACTTGATGTATCGATATTACTTTTCCCTGACTATATATACATATATAATTTTCTCGATTTTATTTTGTACTTATCATATGATGTGGTGGATGACTTCCCCTAAATAAGTTACTATCCATTTGTATCATTCTATTTCTGATATGGTTGTCGTTGACTGTTGATAACAGGAAGTTATCGAGCGCTATTTATAAGGAAACATCATTATGAATCATTTATCTAAACCGTGGCTGTCAATACTAGGGCTCTCAGTAGCCATCACATTATCTGGTTGTAATAATCTTCCAATCAGCACCCATTCTGAGCCGCCTATTCATAGCACTGAAAACAACAAAGACCACAGTGCTAGCAGAAATCAAGGCTCAATTAACAATCCTTTCAATAAATGCCCACCCTTTAATCCTGAGCAAACCATGTGTACCGCACAGTATGATCCTGTCTGTGTCACTGTAAAAAACCAATCAGGTGTCAGTTATCGTACTGCGGGCAACGCCTGTTCAGCATGTGGTACTACCTCTGCAGTCGGTTATGTAAAAGGACAATGTGTGTAGTTTATATCCTACCTCTGGTAACTCTAATCAAATACTTTTCATCATAATATAGTCGATCCTAAATAAAATAAGTACAAATATTATAACGCGCTACTGGTATAATTTTTTTGCTTGCTGTGCCTGTGCCTGCGCAGACAGAGGCGACGCAAAATTTATCCCTGTAGCATTGTGTTTGATTTACAGTGGATTGACTATAGATATATCAGTAGAAATGAAAAAGCCCCAACTTATGATAAAGCTGGGGCTTTTTGAATTATTTTTCAGCTTAAGTATTATTTAAACATTGTCTAAAAAACTCTTAACCTTCAGGCTTTTCAATATCAGGCGGACCTGTAAGCAAGTCTTCATCACGAAATTCATTGGCTGAATTGTGCTCTGCTGACTCTTCGGTGATAAACCATTGCTGATTGCGATACAATATCAAACGGTCACGACTTAAGCCACGTAGTAGCGAATACATCATTACGACTATCACTATCGCAAAAGGAAAACCTGACACAATGGAAGCCGCTTGTAGCGCACTCAAGCCACCTGCTGCCAATAGTACCGCCGCAATAACACCTTCGGTACCCGCCCAAAATAAGCGCTGAATTTTCGGTGGATTGGCATCGCCCCCTGAGGTCAACATATCAATGACGAAACTGGCTGAATCCGATGACGTGACAAACCAAAGAACAATCATTACCACGATGAGCAAGTTCACAGCCGATGTTAGCGGATAAGACTCCATCAACTTAAAGATGGCACTGCCAGTATCTGCTTGGACGGCCTCGATCAAGCCAGGACTGATAATATTGGGGTCCGCCGCCGCCATTAGCTCCATATTAACGGCTGAACCACCAAAAGCGGTAAACCATAAGAACAATATGGTAATAGGAATCAACAACACTCCCAATATGAATTCACGAATCGTACGACCACGAGAGATACGAGCCACGAACACCCCAACGAAAGGCGACCAACTTATCCACCATGCCCAATAGAAAATCGTCCATGAGGCTTGCCAATTTTCTTCACCGTTATAAGATTCTGTCCAAAGACCTAGTGGTACAATCTCATGTAAGTAATTACCGATATTTTCTACAAAACTATTGAAGATAAACTGAGTTGGTCCTAAAATAATCACAAAACTGAGTAATATCACAGTAAATAATATATTGGTATCGCTTAAGCGCTTAATTCCTTTATCGAGTCCCATAAATAGAGACAGTCCTGCCAGCATAGTGATAAAGGCAATCAACATAATTTGCACTGTAATATTATTGGGAATACCAAATAACGTCTCAAGACCTGAGTTAATTTGTAATACCCCAAGACCTAACGTCGTCACTACCCCAAACATCGTCCCAAACACTGCTAGCGTATCAACCGTATGACCCCAACCGCCATAGATTTTCTTACCCAATATAGGATAAAGTGTCGAGCGGATTGCTAGTGGTAAGCCCACTCGGTAGTGAAAATAAGCCAATGACAAAGCAACCATGCCGTAGAGCGCCCACACATGTAAGCCATAATGCAGGAACGAGATATTCATCGCTTGCTTGGCGGCGGCGATCGTTTCGGGCTCTCCCAATGGCGGCGCCATAAAATGGTACAAGGGTTCAGCGGTGCCCCAATAGAGCAGTCCAATACCGATGCCAGCTGAAAACAGCATGCCAATCCAAGAGACTATATTATACTCGGGCTTCTCGTTCTGATGACCAAGCCTGATATCGCCATAGCGACTGAATATCATATAAATACTCATCACTAGCGTTAAGTTAACCACCACAATAAAGAACCAGCCAAAGCGCAAAGACACGAATGCTTTTGCGTGACCAAATACCAGTTCTGCTTGCTCATTAAAAAAAGCACCAAAGATGATAAACACCAGAATTAATAGTGCTGAAGTTAAGAACACAGGTTTACTCACCCGTGGAAAAGGGCCCAAGCGGCCAACTTTTACATGATCCATTTAGTCGTCTCAGTTTTTGAAGGGGCTCACCTTAACAAGATATTACACAACTATCAAATCGAATTAGACACTTTATAACCTTGCTATTGGTCAACAAATAAAAAAATCCTAAGATAACCATGCATCTTAGGATTTGATATTACAAGTATTTTATCGTCTTTTAATAAATAATAAACAGATATAGTGAGCTGCCAATCATTGAATGAAACGACTGTCAGCACACTCTTGATCTTTCTTCGCTTAATCACAGCTTGCTTATCTAAGCCCTAATTCATGACTATTAAACAGCATCGTGTTGACTAATCACCCTTTACAATTTTAGGTGGGCCTTTCAACAAATGCTCATCTGCAAACTCATTGGCTGAATTATGATCTGCAGATTCTTCAGTAATAAAGTGCTGTTGAGCTCGATACAGTATCAATCGATCTCGACTTAAGCCACGAAGTAACGCATACATCATGACAAATATCACCAAAGCAAATGGCAGTCCAGCCACAATAGCAGCGGCTTGCAATGCGCCTAGTCCGCCTGCCGCTAACAATATAGCGGCAATCAAACCTTCCATCAACGCCCAGAATAAACGTTGGATCTTGGGTGGGTTGGTATCGCCACCAGCCGTCAACATGTCGATCACGAAACTTGCTGAATCCGATGAGGTCACGAACCATAAGACAATCATAATCACGATAAGAAAAGTAATTGGTTTTGCAAATGGATAGTATTCAACCAATTTAAAAATAGCGCTACCCGAATCTGCTTGCACCGCTTCTACCAATCCTGGACTGGCCATAGCTGGATCAAGCGCCGCTAAAAGCTCCATATGGATAGCGACACCACCAAAAGTGGTGAACCAGAAGAACAAAATTACCATCGGAATCAACAGCACACCCAATACAAACTCACGGATAGTACGACCACGACTGATACGGGCAATAAATACGCCTACAAATGGTGCCCAACTTACCCACCATGCCCAGTAGAAGATCGTCCAACCACTCTGCCAATCGGTATTACTATAAGCTTCACCCCATGTTGATAAAGGCACCATAGCAACGATGTAATTACCGATGTTTTCTATAAAACTATCAAAAATGAATAAGGTTGGCCCTAAAATGACCATAAAGGCTAAGAGCACACCTGTAAAACCCATATTGATATCACTTAAGCGCTTGATACCTTTATCAAGACCGAGCATCAATGAGCCACATGCCAACGCAGTCACAAAAGCAATAATAATAAACTGTACGGTTAAAGAATTTGGTATACCAAATAAATTTTCAAGACCTGAATTGATCTGCATAACCCCTAGACCTAAGGAAGTTACCACACCAAACATTGTCCCGAATACGGCTAGGATATCAACTGTATGACCCCATCGACCATATATTTTTTCGCCTATTAGCGGGTATAACGTCGAACGGATAGATAGCGGCAGTCCACGGCGAAAGTGAAAATAAGCCAGTGCTAATGCCACTATGGTATAAATTGCCCAAGCATGTAATCCCCAATGTAGAAATGAGATGCTCATAGCTTGCTTGGCAGCTTCTACCGTTTCAGCTTCACCTAATGGCGGTGCCATAAAGTGGTATAGGGGCTCAGCTGTTCCCCAATATACCAGTCCAATACCGATACCAGCAGAGAACAACATGCCAATCCAAGAAAACAGACTGTACTGCGGTTTCTCTGTTTGTTGACCTAAACGTATGTCGCCGTAACGACTTGCCGCTAGATAAATACAAAAGACCAGCGCCACATTCATTAATATAATAAACATCCAGCCGAACTTATCGGTGATAAAGTCCTGCAAAAAGCTAAATAGCGCGCCAGCGGTCTCGGTAAAGAAAGCACCGAAGATGATAAATCCAACGATAAGTAACGCTGAAGTAATAAACACAGGTTTACTCACCCGTGGAAAAGGGCCTAACCTGCCAACTTTTACATGATCCATTTGTTTGTTAGCCTTAGTTTTTAGGAAGGTAACCTTAACAAGATAGCTGCCAACTATCAAATTTAATTAAGTATTTACGCTTTTCTCATTGATAGACATGAATCAAAACTCTCTGGTCACGCAAACCACAATACCGTAAAACCTCAGAAACTTAGCAAGTAATTCCTATATTTATCCGCTTATCAACTTCGTTAGGAGCGTTTAATCTTTCTTAAGTACAAAGGATAGTGGAGATAAATTGCTACTGTGGTAACAACTGCAACAAATCACCATCGTTGCCGTCTTCTAGCGCCCAAACCTGCCCATCTACAACCAGTACACTACGAATACGCTCGCCCATATCATAGCGATAGCGCTCAGTCGCACCATTATTTTCATCGAAATTAACGACTATCAGTGCTTTGGAGGATAAACCACTGATCAGCGCATTGTCTTGCCAAGCAGGAAAATCAGCATGTGTACCAGTCGAATACATACTGATTGATGAAGGGGATATGACTGGTGTCCATGTGATTTTGGGTGCTTCAAGCTCAGGACGCGTACTGTGATCAGGAATATCCACACCAGAATAATTGCGACCATTTGATACAATTGGCCAGCCGTAATTCTTACCTTTCTCAATCAAATTGAACTCATCACCACCTCGTGGACCCATTTCATGCGCCCACAACTGCCCTTTACTATCGAATGCCATCCCGAGTACATTACGATGTCCTATGCTCCAAAATTGAGCAGCAATGTCATTATTACTCACAAATGGATTGTCCATTGGCATCGAGCCGTCAGCATTTAACCGTATTATTTTGCCCAAATTGACAGTCATGTCTTGAGCAGGGGTTTTTTCCTGACGCTCGCCTGAGCTAATATACATATATTGCCCATCAGGAGAAAATACTAAGCGATGACTGTAATGCCCTTGCCCGTCTACCTTCGGCATCTGCTGCCAAATTGGAGCAATCTCCCGCAAACTTGGCTTATCAGTATCCAAGCCTGACAGCTTGGCTTTGATGACTTTTGCACCAAATTTATTATTATCAACCCCTTTGCCTGCCTCTACGTAGCTGATATATACATAGCTAGAAGTCGCAAAATCCGGTGCAAGAATAATATCGCCAAGACCGCCTTGCCCGCCATAAGCGACTTTAGGTATGCCCACGACGGCTGTCTTAGCGCCAGTCGCTGTATTGACTATAAATAACTCACCTGTCTTTTGTGTTACGAGCAGTCTTAATGGTTTATTATCAACTTTTGGTAATGAAGTCATTGCCCATGGCTCATCAAAGGTGGCAGCGGCTTTTGTGGTAAAGGCAGGTTTGTCCGTACTTGCAATATCTGCTACTGAGGTTTCAACTTCTTGATATTCTGCCAAATCGGCATTGGTATCAGTTGCAGATTGATTGGAACAAGCAGAAGTACTAAACAGTAATGCTGTGATAATTATCGGTAACGTTAATGGTTTACTCATATACTGCCTATTTATTATTATCATTCTTTTATCTCCATAAATTTTATATTTATATAATTAGAGCTTAGATTATTTATAACATAATCTAAGTATGGCAAGAGTAAAAATAATGATGGCGCACAAAGTAAAAACCCCTTACTTGCCTGTATAAAAAATGGGCAAATAAGGGGCTTATTTTCGGATCAAGGGCTAAAATGAACGATTAGCTCATTCTAAGCTTATCAAATGTCAGCTTATCATCCACACCGACATCGACTTTGATGATATCACCAGCAACAAAGTCACCCGCCAGCAGCTTCAATGACAATGGGTTTTCAATCTCTTGCTGAATGGCACGCTTGAGTGGACGCGCGCCATAAACAGGATCATAACCAACTGCAACCAGCTTATTCATCGCTTCTGCTGATAACTCGATGTCTAACTCACGCTCATATAAACGCTGACGTAAGCGGTTTAACTGAATCGCAGCAATACCTGCCATCTGCGACATACCTAGTGGATGGAATACCACGATCTCATCGATACGGTTGACAAACTCTGGACGGAAATGCTGCCCAACTGAATCCATCACTTCTGCTTTGATATCCTCGTAGCTCTCGCCGACCATTTCTTGGATTTTATGCGAACCCAAGTTACTGGTCATAATGATTACAGTATTCTTGAAATCAACGACACGACCTTGTGAGTCAGTCAAACGACCATCATCCAACACTTGTAGCAAGATATTGAACACATCAGGATGCGCTTTTTCAACTTCATCAAATAAAATCACACTATAAGGTTTACGGCGTACCGCTTCAGTCAAGGCACCACCTTCTTCGTAACCGACGTAGCCTGGAGGCGCACCAACCAAGCGGCTGACGCTGTGCTTCTCCATATACTCACTCATATCGATACGGACAATCGCATCTTCACTATCGAACAAGAAATTCGCTAATGATTTGGTCAGCTCAGTCTTACCGACACCCGTAGGTCCTAAGAATAAGAATGAACCTGAAGGACGATTCGGATCCGACAAGCCAGCACGACTACGACGTACCGCATTGGCTACCGCTTCGACTGCTTCATCTTGACCGATGACGCGCTCATGGAGTTTTTCTTCCATTGCCAGCATTTTATCACGCTCGCCTTGCATCATTTTACTGACTGGAATACCCGTCGCAGCCGCGACGACTTCAGCGATTTCATTATCCGTGACTTTGTTACGCAGCAGTTTTACACCACTATTTTCACCAGTCTGCTCTTTTTGCTCTGCCAAATCCGACTCATGGATACGGCGCTCTAACTGCGGAATCGTCTCGTATTGTAGCTTACTCATGGTCTCATAATCGCCTTCACGACTGGCTTTATCATAAGCAATACGCGCTTTGTCCAGCTCGTCTTTTAGCTGCTGACTGCCTTTGACCAAAGCTTTTTCTGCTTGCCAAATCTCATTAAGATCAGCGTATTCTTTCTCTAACTCTTCGATTTGTGCATCAAGCACTTTACGCTCGGCTTGCGCACCAGCGTCTTCTTCATTTTTGAGCACTTCGCGCTGCATTTTCAACTGAATCAAGCGACTATCAAGCTTACCTAAGGCTTCAGGCTTGCTGTCCATCTCCATACGTAAACGACTTGCCGCTTCATCAATCAAATCAATCGCTTTATCTGGCAGCTTGCGATCGGTAATATAACGATGGCTCATCCGCGCAGCAGCAATAATCGCGCTGTCTTGGATATCAACACCGTGATGCAGCTCATAACGCTCTTTTAGACCACGCAAAATCGCAATGGTGTCTTCGACCGTTGGCTCATCGACCAGTACTTTTTGAAAACGACGCTCAAGAGCCGCATCTTTTTCGATGTACTGGCGATATTCATCGAGAGTTGTCGCACCGACACAGTGTAGCTCACCACGCGCAAGCGCAGGTTTTAGCATATTACCGGCATCCATCGCGCCATCGGCTTTACCAGCACCTACTAAAGTATGCAACTCATCGATAAATAAGATGACATTGCCTTCTTGCTTTGATAAATCGCTGAGTACCGCTTTGAGTCGCTCTTCAAACTCACCACGGAATTTTGCACCCGCAATCAATGAGCCCAAATCTAACGACAACACTTCTTTGCGGCGTAGTCCTTCTGGTACGTCACCATTGATGATTTTTTGTGCCAAACCTTCAATGATAGCCGTTTTACCAACACCTGGCTCACCAATCAGTACTGGGTTATTTTTGGTACGACGCGAGAGTACTTGAATGGTACGACGAATCTCTTCATCGCGACCAATCACAGGGTCAAGCTTACCAAGTTCCGCCTGCTCAGTTAAGTTAATGGTATATTTATTCAGCGCATCACGCTGATCTTCAGCATTTTGATTATTCACGGTATCATCACCTCGCAATTGCTCAATGACTGTTTTTAATTTACTCGCTGTTACGCCCGCACTCTCAAATATCTTTTTGGTTTCGCCTTGCTCAGCGAGCGCCAACATCACCCATTCAGTGGCGATAAAATCATCGCCTTCTTTTTGTGCTTGGCGGTCTGCCAAGTTCAGAATTTTGACTGAATTTGGGTTTAGATTAACGTCACCCGTTGGCTCACTAATCGTTGCTTGGTTGTCGAGCGCCTTTGCCACGCCATTTTTTAGCGCAGGGATAGACGCGCCCGCTTGTTGGCAGATAGACAAATTAGACTCATCTTGTAACAAGACTGCTAGCAAATGCACCGGATCAATACCGGTATGGTCACGCCCTAACGCCAAACTTTGTGCTTCTTGAATGGCAGATTGCAGTTTTTGGGTAAATTTCTCAAATCTCATAGTCGTATCCTTTTATCATTTATATATTATTAGGCAGCAAACTTATGCTGTTTACTTGCCTTCGTCTGCCTTTATATATGCGGTACATAGAGAGGAATTTCAACCTACTTAGCACTAAAACCTTATTAATAGTAATGATATTAATTGCTTAAAATCAAGTCACTAAATCGTGCTAACATTTAATACATAATGAATTTTATTTTAGAAAAAATACGCCTGTAGATACCGATTATTTAATATTCTTATTCTACGATTTCAATAGCGGTACCGACCTTGACCATCGCCATGATTTCATCCATCTCTTCATCAGTGACGGCGATACAGCCCTTGGTCCAATCGCGTAATTGATTGACCGACGCTAGATGTCCAGAACCGTTCTTTTGACCATGAATCATAATATCACCGCCCGGATTGATGCCCATCTTCTTAGCATGTGCCTTATCAGCCGCATTAGGATAACTTATGTGAATAGAGCGATAAAATTTGGATTTTTCATTCTTATAATCGAGTGTATAAGAACCTGACGGGGTACGCTTATCACCCTGCTGCTGCTTGTGACCAATAGGATTGCCACCAAGCGCTATATGATAAGACTTGATCACAGTGTCACCACTTAATAATTGTAGAACACGCGCTGATTTATCAACGAAAACTTTGTCGATAATGGCAGTATCAGGAATAGAGGGGGTAGATTTTGAAGTATTTTGTATGTTTGGCGCGGCATTGGTACTCATGAGAGTCACGAGGCTAAGACTTATTGCGCTTACTAACCAAACAAGATACTGACTAAAATCTGCACGAAAAAATGGCATGGTATTACTTCTTATTATTAATAAATAAAATTATTATCTATAAGATATAGTCAGTCCTTAATCAAAGAAATACAAATATTATCAATCACTACTGGGGTTAATTTTTCTTGCTTGCTGTGCCTACGCAGACAGAGGCTGCGAATAATGAACCTCAGTAGTTCCGTACTCTTTTAAAAGTGGATCAACTATAACAAAAAACCATGCCAAGCGTTGTGCGAGTTGTACGAATGAGACTTAAAAATGCGACATTAAATTCTTAGAATTCTATTACACCATACGAATCGCGCCATCCAAACGAATCACTTCGCCATTGAGATAGGCATTATCAATGATGTGCATGACCAATTTGGCAAACTCATTAGGATTACCCAAGCGCTTAGGATACGGTACCGCAGCCTCTAGTTGCTCGCGCGCCTTTTCAGGCAAACTTTGCATCATAGGCGTTGCAAATACCCCAGGCGCGATAGTCATGACACGGATACCATGACGAGTCAGCTCACGTGCGAGCGGCAACATCATGCCAACGACGCCAGCTTTAGATGAAGCATAACTCCCTTGTCCGACTTGCCCATCAAAGGCAGCGATAGAAGCCGTATTAATAATGACGCCGTTGTCAGCGTTCTTCTCTACGGAGCTGTCTGCGTTATTGGCATTAGCTACACGCTTCGCAATACTGGCTGCCACCAAACGCGCCACGTTAAAAGAACCGACAAGATTAATATTGACGCCGCGACTAAAAGCATCGAGATCTGCCGGATTGTTTTCACGATCTAAGAGCTTCTGTACAACAGCGATACCTGCACAGTTGATAGAACCTTGTAAGCCGCCAAAGTCGCTTTCAGCCATATCAACAGCCGCTTGCACCTCATCGCCACTGGTCACATCACAGCGCACAAAACGAGCATGGTCACCCAATTCATCGACCAATGCTTGCCCCGTCGACTCATTAAGATCAGCGATGACAACCTTGCCGCCTTGAGCCACGATAGCACGCACTACCGACTCACCCAGACCTGACGCACCGCCCGTGACCAAAAAGCTGTGTTGTTCAATTTGCATAATTTTTCCTTTAATTAATATTTATACTGTTATTTTTATCAGTCATCGATTTTTATCTTAACCTAACGATATGAATGCATTGCTTTATCAAGCCGCAGATAAACTGCGCAGCAAAAAGCGCTGAATTTTACCACTTGGGGTTTTTGGTAACTCTTTCACAAACTCAACCTCACGTGGATAAGCATGAGTTGATAGACGTCTGCGCACCAAATCTTGAATCTCTTTAGCAATCTCGTCTGTGCCTTTGATACCATCTTTTAGCACCACATAAGACTTAATCGTATGACCGCGCACTTCATCTGGCACGCCAACTGCTGCGGACTCTGCGACTGCCTCATGCTCCAGCACTGTGTTTTCAACGTCGGTTGGTCCAACGCGGTAACCTGCGGTGATAATAATGTCGTCATCACGCCCTGAAAACCAATAGCTGCCATCACTATGACGCTCAACCACATCACCTGTTAAATAATAGTCATCAGCGAAGGCGTCTTTTTCGTTCCAGCTATAACCACGGAAATAAAACGCGGGCGATTGACTGACGACCACTGCCAGCTGTCCTTGCTTACCATCAGGCAATACTTGCATGTCATCATCTAATACGACCAATGTGTGCCCCGATAACGCCATGCCCATCGAGCCTACTGGGCATTCATGAGCTAACGCATGGTGCTCGCAGCAGGTCATGCCCGTTTCGGTCTGCCCATACTGATCGCACACTTTGCAGTTTAGATAAGTTTCCACCCAGTTGACGACTTCGGTATTCAAGGTTTCGCCTGCTGAATTGGCACAGCGCAGTGATAGTTTAGCCTCATTGTCATTACTACTGTCATTGTGAGCAGCTTCAAACACGCCACTCGATTTCATCATCCGAAATGCTGTCGGTGAGGACGCCAAATTGCTAATTTTATGACGTACCATAAAGTCGCGGGTATGAGCAGCGTCAAAGCCCGCTTCATTAAAATAGGTAGTAATACCTAGTAATAATGGCCCAGTAATCGCATAATATAACCCATACGCCCAGCCTGGATCTGCCATATTCCAGTAGTTGTCATCCGCGCGCAGGTCAATTGCATAACGCATATACAGATAAAAGGCTGAGAGCGCGCTTAGTGGCACACTAACGCCTTTTGATTTGCCTACTGTACCTGAGGTAAACATTTGCAAAAAGGGTGCATCGGTATTTAGTAGCACTGGTTCTATAGTTTGTGGCTGCTCTGATATCTTGTCAGCATAGTTATCATCACCCCAGCTTTGCGCATCTACCTTGCTACCAACCAACACCATTTTGGTTTGCTTCGCCAAGTCGTCAAACTTGCCACGATTGTCTTGATTGGTAAAAACGACCTTGGTATTGGCTTTGTCCATTCGATACTTAATCGAATCATAACCAAAGGCGGTAAACAGCGGTTGATAGACTGCGCCAATCCGCCAAGTGGCTAATACAATGGTGAGTAACTCAGGGGTACGCGGTAGCATAGTTGCCACTTGGTCACCCGCTTGCACGCCATAAGAAAGTAGTAAACTGGCAACCTGTGCACTTGCTTTATCAAGCTCAGCAAAGCTCATACGCGTGACATTGCCAGCCGTATCTTCATGAACTAGCGCAATATGATCACCGCGACCGTCACGTACATGACGTCCACAGCACGCCATATAGGCGTTTAAACGATCATCTACATTTTCACCAAATATCTCTGTTAGTAATGCGTTCATATCAAAATTATGATAATAGTCACTATAACTCGTTAGCGCCTGTGAGGTATTTACAGCATGATTTGAAGGGGTGTTTAAAAAGGTAGTACTTGAAGGAGAGGTATTCATAAGCTAATCCTTTAGCAATCGAGAATCACTGACAAAATCAGAGAGTTAGAAATAATAGAATAAATCGTAAAACAGCTATATTTGATCAACTGTTTAAAAATCTTAAATGGCACATACTCTATTAGTAACGTATTTTTATACTTATTTCAATACATAACGTATCATTTTTATTATTCTCTAAAGACAGTTACTTAGTAATGGTTTACTGTCGCGCGCTCAAAAACCCAAGTAACGCCTTCTCTTCACAGCTTTGATGCCGTCTGGTACGTCCACGGCGCGCTTGTTTATAAGGCTCAAAAAACTCCCCTGCTAAAAACTGCTGGATAATAATAGGATTGATATAAGAGGATCGGCAGACCGTTGGGGTATTGCCGAGCTCATCGGCGACGCTTTTTACCATATCAGTCACCAGTTGCTGACGCTCTTTACTATCAGGCGCAGTGGCTAAAATCAATTTACCAGATTTGGTTTGCAACTCATCATAAAGGTAGCTTGCTGCCAATACACTTGCCATCCAAGTACGAAAGTCTTTTGCACTGTATAAATTGCCGCTATAACTTTCACACTCATTACCACAGGTATGCGTACGCAGATAATCATTGATATCAGCGCTATCAACGACTTGCTTATTACCCTCTTCATCTAAGTATTTGAATACTTGATAACCGGGCAGCTCAGAGCACGCTTGGATGATGTCAATCAAACGCTCATCTTGCAATTCTATATGATGCTCTTTGGCACTTTTACCGACAAAGTCAAATGCCAGTCCAGTATCCGTTTCGCTGACATGCTTACTGCGTAACGTGCTTAAACCATAACTTTTATTGAGCTTGGCGTAACGACTATTGCCGATGCGAATCAAGGTGGTCTCAAGTAATTTGACCACTGCTGCCAACACATTGTCACGTGATAAGGGTTTGGCTTCTAAATCTTTTTCAACTTGCGCACGCAGATTGGGCAACGCTTCAGCAAAACCTATCATGGCATTAAACTTGGCTTGGTCACGTACCCGATCCCACTCTGAATGATATAAATACTGCTTACGCGCTTTATCATCTCGACCTGTCGATTGTAGATGTCCTTTATCATCTTGGCATATCCAAACCTCTGACCACATCGGCGGTATGACCAAAGCATCAAAGCGCTGACGCAAGGCTTTATCTTTAACCGTTTTGCCAGTGGCATCTCGATAAGTAAAGCCACGTCCAGAACGCCGACGCCCATATCCAGGATCGTTATCGCTGACATAACGTAAGTTCGCGAGGCTCGCCAAGTGCTCATAATCATGGCGCACATCTTGTATATTGCTTGGTTGATTTGACTTCGCCATAAAAAATACTCATTTGCTAATATCGTTGTTTTAGCATAATCAACCGCCATTATCATTGCTGTGTACTTGCCATGGACAATGTGTAATGCTGTGTAAAATAAAACCGATAAATGGCTTGTAGATTTTGGGCGCTACGGCATAATTTAAGACAAACTGACTAAAGACACCATTAATATGACAAACGCCACTCCTATAAATCCAACTAATGGCTCTTTAAAAATAATGCCATTATCTAAAAGTGATTACGATGCTTGGTTAAGCCTCTGGCAAAGCTATCTGACGTTTTATGAGAGCAGCTTGCCATTAGAAACGACGAATGCAACATGGCACAGTTTGCTCGATAGTAATGTGCCGATTTATGGTTTTGGTGCTTGGCAAGACGACAAGTTGGTAGGTATCACGCATGTGGTGCTACACCCCAATACTTGGAATAGCACTGAATGCTGCTACTTAGAGGATTTATATGTGGATCAACCTGTGCGCGGGCAAGGCGTAGGACGTGCATTGATTGAACAGGTTTATGAGTTTGCCCGCCAGCAAAACTGCAACCGCGTTTATTGGACAACCCAAGAGGGAAACACCACAGCGCGCAAACTCTATGACACAATCGCCACTCAAACAGATATGGTGCAATACCGTAAGAACTTATAGATTGTATTAGCTTGTTTTATTTTTTGAAATTAGTCGAGGAATAAAGTACTCATAAAAAAACGCCAAGCATCAACTTGGCGTTTTTTTGACGACTGTACTCATATGGGAAATGGATATTTACCGTAAGTACATAAATAAGCAGACTCAACTTCCACTTTTACTTGAAACTTTTGGTTGGCATCAATGGTAAATTGCTCGCCAGCATTAAAAGTCTGCCACTCATCACTCTCTGGTAGCTTGACCGTCAAGGTACCGCTAACGACTGACATGGTTTCAAACTCACTGGTGCCAAATTCGTATTCACCAATCTCCATTACACCGACAGTAGCAGGCTTAGTTGCGGTTTGAAAGGCAATAGAAGTCACTTTGTTTTCAAAATAATTATTAACGCTTGGCATAATTTTCCTTAATTAAGTGTTGGTTGATATTTTAAATCTGTCTTCATATTCTATTTTTACAGTCCAGCTTTTAGGCTCGCTTCGATAAATTGATCGAGGTCGCCATCGAGTACCGCACCAGTGTTAAAAGTTTCAACGCCAGTACGCAAGTCTTTGATACGTGAATCATCAAGCACATAAGAGCGAATTTGACTGCCCCAACCAACGTCTGATTTACCGTCCTCGACTGCTTGCTGAGATTCCATTCGTTTTTGCATCTCAAGCTCATAAAGCTTGGCACGCAACATTTTCATCGCCGTCGCTTTATTACCATGTTGGCTACGCTCGTTCTGACAAGTGACCACCACGCCACTTGGCTCGTGGGTGATACGTACCGCAGAATCGGTGGTGTTTACATGCTGACCACCTGCGCCAGATGAGCGATAGGTATCGATACGCAAATCTGCTGGATTGATATCAATTTCAATATTATCATCGATCTCAGGCGACACAAAGACGGCAGCAAATGAAGTATGACGACCGTTATTACTATCAAATGGTGACTTACGCACTAAGCGATGGACGCCGATTTCGGTACGTAACCAACCAAAGGCATAATCCCCTTTAATCTCAATGGTTGCCGACTTGATACCAGCGACGCTACCTGATGATACTTCAATCACTTCAACTTTAAAGCCATGCGCTTCTGCCCAGCGCGTATACATACGCAGTAGCATTTCTGCCCAATCTTGCGCCTCTGTACCTCCACTACCTGACTGGATGTCCAAGTAGCAATTATTTGGGTCCATCTCACCGCTAAACATCCGGCGAAACTCTAAATCGGCAACGCGCTTTTCAGCGTTGTCTAATTCGGCTTGCACATCTGCCAGCAAGGATTCATCCTCTGCTTCTACCGCCAGCTCTAGCATAGCGGACGCATCTTCCAATGTAGTTTCAAGCGACACCACCACATCAATCACACCATCAAGCTGACTTTTTTCTTTATTAATCTTGGTCGCACGTTCTGGATCATTCCATAGCTCGGGGTTTTCTAACTCTAAATTGACTTCTTCTAAGCGTTCTTGCTTACCATCGAAGTCAAAGATACCTCCGCAAGTCCTGCCCACGCTCTGATAAATCTTTAATTCGTTCTTGATACGGATTGATTTCCATAAGGGTTCCTGTCTGTTTTAAAAATACGATGGCGCTATTTTAAATGAGATTTGGGTGAAATGTTTGGCTAATTTTAGCCGCTATTTTCATCTTTTAAATTGACCAATCCTCAACCGCCCAGCGATGCGACAACGCATGAGCATGTAGCGCATCATCAGGTGATACACAAATCGCCACATCTGCCCACTCTAGTAAAGGAATATCATTTTTGGAGTCTGAATACGCATAAGTCTTGTCAAAATTAATACCTGTCAGTTGCTGTTTGCCAATCCATTTATCCAAATGATAAATTTTACCTTCTTTAAAGTTTGGCTTATCGGTCAATTTACCCGTATAGCGCTCATCTTTTATTTCAAGAGGCGTTGAGAGCACATTGCCGTCTTCAATCCCAAAACGCTTAGCAATCGCCGAAACGACAAAGTCATTGGTCGCCGAAATAATCACCACATCGTGACCTGCTTCAACATGCTGACACAGGACTTCCATTGCTTTTGGGCGGATGTGCGGCTCAATCTCACTTTTTATATAGTCTTCGCGCAACTCATGCAACCTATCCATTGGTAAGCTGCTTAAAAACTGTGCCACAAATTCATTATATTCCGTCGCATCAAGCGTACCTTCGATATAATCATTATAAAATTTCTGGTTGGCAGTGCGATACTCGGCTTCGTCGACAAGATTATGCTTGACGATATATTCGCCCCATAAGTAGTCGCTATCGACATCGAGCAAAGTATGGTCTAAATCAAATAGTGCTAACGTACGTGAGACAGTCTGACTAACAGTGCTTGGCGTGCTCATAATAAAATACTCATTAATGACAATTGATAATAATTAATAGTAATCGGTCGTTAGTAACTGTTGATTAGTGATTGTTCATTAGCAACTTATTCTGGTTGCTCAATCTCTCTAAGACCCGTTTTAAACTTCTGACAACGATCGCTATAATGTAGCGCTGACAGTTTCATCATGACTGCCTGTTCATCTGTCAATGTTTTCACCACTTTTGCAGGCGCGCCCACAACGAGAGAATTATCTGGTATCTCTTTGCCTTCGGTGACCAAGGCTTTGGCACCGATAATACAGTTTTTGCCGATTTTGGCATTATTCAAAATGACCGCGCCAATGCCAATCAAGCTATTATCACCGATTTCGCAGCCATGCAGCATCGCTAAATGACCAATGGTGACATGATTACCGATTTTTACCTCGATACCAGCATCAGTATGAATAACACTGTTTTCTTGCACGTTAGTATAGTCACCGATATGGATGCGTTCATTGTCGCCACGAATCACCGCGCCAAACCAGACGCTTGACTGATGACCCAAATACACGTCGCCTATCACGCGTGCTGAGTCTGCAACCCAACCATTAAAGGGTACAGCGAATGTAGGCACTTTGTCTAAATATTGATAAATCATACTCTATCCTTGATAGGTTTTATTCAGTTGTTATTATTAATAAATGTAGTTGAGACAGATATCGGCTATAAAACTGACCTGTAAATATGTGAGCGCTGAATTTAGGAGCAAGCATTTGTAGTATAATGCGGTTTTCATTCATCTGCCCTATAAACCCTCTTTAGGATTGCCGCAATGATCAGCAAAAACGCTTCCGCTATCATTTTATTACCCAGTAGTTTTTTATTATCGAGCAGCTTGCTTGTCGCTATGCCAGCTCACGCCAGTAGTAGCGATAATATCGACAAGGCGGGTGACATTCTATCTTTCGCTATACCAGCAGTTGCTTACGGTAGCACTTATTATATGGATGATAAAGAGGGACGAGAGCAATTTTATTATTCATTTGCAACCAATGTTGCAGCCACTTATGCCCTAAAATCTGTGATTGATAAAGAGCGCCCAGATGGCAGCGATGATGATTCTTATCCATCTGGTCATACCTCAAGAGCCTTTCAGGGTGCCAGCTTTATTCATAAACGCTATGGACTAAAATATAGTGTTCCTGCCTATATTGGCGCAGGTTTTGTGGCTTATAGCCGCATTGAAGCCGATGAGCATGACGCTGTCGATGTATTGGCAGGCGCTGCCTTAGGTATGGCGAGCAGTATGTATCTGACGAAAAGCTATCAAGATGACCAGCTGCATATCGCCACCAACTTATCGCCAGATTATTATGGCTTATCAGTACATTATAACTTTTGATCAATAAATCCTAGTCTTCATACCTATTTATATCACCTCCTAGTCACTACCTATAGCCAAATCTACTATGGCTGCTCATGATTGAAAGGTTAAATAAGAAACATCTTAAATTTATTAGTCAAGCATCAGCTTAAGATGCTAGCCCTTAGTGCAAAACTCTAGTATAATGCGCAAAATCTGTGCCAAAGCGAGCGGACATGATGTAAGTTACTTATTCACCACCTAGTGAATCCTGTACCTTTTCATCTATGATGTCTTCTCGCTTTTTTGTGGAAAAATTTTGGCGCTGTCTCTTTTATTATGGTTATTTAGCCGCAGTTAAATAGCAATAATCAAAAAAGCAGCGCTTTATTTTAACCAAAAAACAGCACAGCACTCACTAATAACAGCGGAGGCAACCCTTGAATTCATCGGCAGAAATACAAGCAATTTTGGCACTAGCAGACGGTACGATTTTTCGCGGTTTGAGTATCGGTAGTCTTGGTCATCGTGTCGGTGAGGTGGTATTTAATACAGCCATGACAGGGTATCAAGAAATCCTAACTGACCCAAGTTACGCGCGCCAACTGGTCACGCTTACCTATCCGCATATTGGCAATACCGGCACCAACGCTGAAGATGTCGAGTCTGGTAATGGTCATCAAGTATGGGCTGAAGGTCTTATCATCCGCGATGCGACCATGGTGACCTCAAACTTCCGCAACTCAGAGTCACTGACTGATTATTTACAAAGCCATAATACCGTCGCCATTGCTGATATTGATACCCGTCAATTGACCCGCCTATTACGTGATAAAGGTGCGCAAAACGGCTGTATCATGACCGCTTCTAACGGCGCAACGATTAGCAGCGAAGATGAACAGCAAGCGATTAAATTGGCACAAGAATTTGCTGGTATCGAAGGTATGGACTTGGCAAAAGAATGCTGTACACCGACGATATTTGAATGGACCGCCGGTAGCTGGGATTTATCAGACACCCTACTCAATCGTGATGTAGCTGGTAGCCATGATAGCGGTACGGGCGGCTTCTTTAAGCATTTGGGCACGCATGTCGAAGCAAAATACAACGTTGTCGCCTATGACTTTGGTAGCAAAACCAATATCCTACGTATGCTAGTAGACCGCGGTTGTCATGTAACTGTCGTGCCAGCACAAACGCCTATCGCAGATGTCCTCGCGATGAATCCAGATGGTATCTTCTTATCGAACGGTCCTGGCGATCCAGCTGCCTGTGATTACGCTATCGATGCGGTACGTCATATCATTGAAGAAACGGACATTCCAACCTTTGGTATCTGCTTAGGTCATCAGCTGATTGGTCTTGCCAGCGGTGCAAAAACCATCAAAATGAAAACTGGTCATCATGGTGCCAACCATCCGGTACAAGACTTGGCAACTGGCACGGTTATGATTACCAGTCAAAACCATGGTTTTGCGGTTGATGAAGACACGCTGCCTGCCAATGTTAAATCGACCCATCGCTCATTATTTGACGGTACCAACCAAGGGATTGAGCTGACCAATAAGCCAGTCTTTAGTTTCCAAGGTCACCCAGAAGCCAGCCCTGGCCCGCATGACGCCGCGCCGCTGTTCGATAAATTTTCCGATATGATGGCAGCAGCGAAAGCTTAATATCTAGCCACAAATAATAAGTATAAAGCTTGAAGCACAGATGGTGGTTTAAGCTGCACCATGCCAGACACGATAAGCGTTATTGAAAATATTGTTAAAATGTAGATTACTCAAAATATCACTCAAACGAAGGTAGCCCTAACTATGCCAAAACGTACCGACATAAAAAGCATTCTTATCATTGGCGCAGGCCCTATCGTCATCGGCCAAGCATGTGAGTTTGACTACTCAGGCGCGCAGGCGTGTAAAGCGCTAAAAGAAGAAGGCTACCGCGTCATCTTGGTCAATTCAAACCCTGCGACCATCATGACTGACCCAACCATGGCGGATGCGACCTATATCGAGCCGATTACGTGGCAGACGGTTGAGCAAATCATCGCTAAAGAGCGTCCTGACGCTATCTTGCCAACGATGGGTGGGCAGACCGCTCTAAACTGTGCCTTAGAATTAGACAAGCACGGCGTACTAACCAAATATAACTGCGAATTGATTGGGGCAACCAAAGATTCAATCGAGATGGCGGAAGACCGCAACTTATTTGATAAAGCCATGAAGCGCATCGGCCTTGAGTGTCCACGCGCTGAAACCGCTGAAACCATGGAAGAAGCATTTGCGACCCAAGAGAAAATGGGCTATCCGTGCATCATTCGTCCTTCATTTACGATGGGCGGTTCAGGTGGCGGTATCGCTTATAACCGCGATGAATTCATCGAGATTTGCGAGCGCGGCTTTGACTTATCACCAAACCATCAGTTGCTTATCGATGAGTCACTCATCGGTTGGAAAGAGTACGAGATGGAAGTGGTCCGTGACAAAAACGACAACTGCATCATCATCTGTGCGATTGAAAACTTTGATCCAATGGGTGTACATACAGGCGACTCAATCACGGTTGCGCCAGCACAAACCTTGACCGATAAAGAATATCAAATCATGCGTAATGCTTCATTAGCAGTACTGCGTGAGATTGGTGTGGAAACAGGCGGCTCAAACGTGCAATTCGGTATCAACCCTGAAACGGGTCGTATGGTCGTCATCGAGATGAACCCACGCGTATCACGTTCATCAGCATTGGCATCAAAAGCGACTGGCTTTCCGATTGCTAAAATCGCAGCAAAATTAGCAATTGGCTATACCCTAGATGAATTGCAAAATGACATCACGGGCGGCAAAACCCCAGCCAGCTTTGAGCCTGCGCTTGATTATGTCGTCACTAAGATTCCTCGTTTTAACTTTGAAAAGTTCCCACAAGCCGATAATGTTCTATCAACGCAAATGAAGTCAGTTGGTGAAGTCATGGCGATTGGTCGTAACTTCCAAGAGTCGATGCAAAAAGCATTACGCGGCATGGAAACTGGCAATGATGGTTTTGATGATCAAATTGACTTATCAAAAGTAAGTATTGAAAAAGCGCGTAGCGAAATTACCAACCGCTTAACCATTCCAACGCCTGAGCGCATTTATTATATTGCGGATGCTTTCCGTATTGGCATGAGCGTCGATGACGTTTTCAAACTAACCAAAATCGACCCATGGTTCTTGGTACAAATCGAGGATATCGTAAAAACCGAAGCACAAGTTAAAGCGTTAGGTTTTGGCGGCTTAACTGAGCATAATTTACGCAGCTTTAAGCGTAAAGGCTTATCAGATTTGCGTCTTGCTAAATTGCTTGGCGTCTCACAAAAGCAGCTACGTACCAAGCGTTGGGACTTAAATGTCTATCCAGTTTATAAGCGTGTCGATACTTGTGCAGCAGAGTTTGCTACCAGCACCGCTTATATGTACTCAACATACGATAGCGAATGTGAAGCCAACCCTACCGATAATAAGAAAATCATGGTTATCGGCGGTGGTCCTAACCGTATCGGTCAAGGTATCGAGTTTGACTATTGCTGTGTGCACGCAGCCCTTGCCATGCGCGAAGACGGCTACGAAACCATCATGGTCAACTGTAACCCTGAAACGGTTTCAACCGATTATGACACCTCTGACCGTCTCTACTTTGAGCCAATCACGCTTGAAGACGTGCTAGAAATCGTCCGTATCGAAAACCCTGATGGGGTTATCGTACAGTTTGGTGGTCAAACACCATTGAAGCTCGCCCGCGCACTTGAAGCCGCTGGCGTCAAAATTATTGGTACGAGCCCTGATGCCATTGACCGCGCTGAAGATCGCGAACGCTTCCAGCATATGATTCAGCAGTTGAATCTTGTGCAACCAACCAATGCCTTAGCGACGAGCTTAGAAGATGGTTTGGTCAAGGCAAAAGACGTTGGCTATCCATTGGTAGTACGCCCATCGTATGTACTTGGTGGTCGCGCGATGGAAATCGTTTATAACGAAGATGAATTAAGACATTACTTGCGCACTGCGGTACAAGCATCAAATGAAGCGCCGGTTCTATTAGATCGTTTCTTAGACGATGCGATCGAAGTCGATGTTGACTGTGTTAGCGACGGTACAGATGTGGTGATTGGCGGTATCATGCAGCATATCGAACAAGCGGGTGTTCACTCTGGTGACTCAGCCTGTTCATTGCCGCCTTACTCGTTGTCTGATGATCTGTGCGATGTGATGCGCGCGCAAACTGTCGCCATGGCAAAAGAGCTTGGTGTTGTCGGCTTAATGAACGTCCAGTTTGCGGTAAAAGGTGAAACGGTTTACATCTTAGAAGTCAATCCACGTGCCGCGCGCACCGTACCGTTTGTCTCTAAGTGTATCGGCACTTCTTTAGCACAAATAGCAGCACGCTGTATGGCTGGCACGTCGCTCAAAGACCAAGGCTTTACGAAAGAAATCGTTCCTGCATTCTATGCGGTAAAAGAAGCGGTCTTCCCATTCGCTAAATTCCCTGGTGTTGACCCAATCTTGAGCCCTGAGATGAAATCAACCGGTGAAGTGATGGGCGTGGGTAAAACCTTTGGCGAAGCATTCTACAAAGCGGTTATCGGTAGTAATGAGCGTTTGCCCGGTTTGCCAACTGAAGGTGAAACCAAAACGGTCTTTATTTCAGTACGTGATAGCGATAAAGAGCAAATTTCCCCTATCGCTCGTCAGCTGATTGACTTTGGCTTTAACATTGTAGCGACTACTGGTACGCAAAAAGTACTAAGTGACAATGGTATTGAATGCAAGCAAATTAACAAAGTCACCGAAGGTCGCCCACATATCGTTGATGCCTTAAAAAACGGCAAAATCGATATTATTATTAACACGACTGAAGGTAAGCAGGCACAAGAGGATTCATTCTCTATCCGTCGTAGCGCGCTACAAGGTAAAGTGTTCTACGTCACGACTTTGGGCGCAGCAGATGCCGTTTGTAAATCTTATGCGATTGACCTACCTTTTGAGGTGTATAAATTACAAGATTTACATGAGCAAGCAAAGTCTATTGTATAGCTCTATTGACTTGGCTGAATAATTTCAGTAGATTAAGCATAACCGTTAGGCTTGCCTAGGAGCTTATTTGAGCATAGTGTAGCGTTTAATAATGTAGACCATGCTTGAAATAAAATTTAAATGATAGACCTAAAAAGCATAGTGGCTAAACTGCGACTATGCTTTTTATTACGTAAGCTTAAACACCCAGATTATTGAATTGATATCAATGAATGATAGCGACCTGACTGGTTACGCTGTCTGCATCATTATTCTTTTTTTATTTTATACCCATTGCAACAACTCTGACACCATCTCACTATTCACTAAGAGTAGGAGATGGTGCCCGTGTTATTGGTTTAAGGAAAAAAACATGCAACGTTATCCCATGACTCCGCAAGGACATGCGGCTTTAGAAGCCGAATTAAAACAGTTAAAAAGTATTGACCGTCCTCGCATCACCGCCTCTATTGCTGAAGCACGCGAACATGGTGATTTGAAAGAAAATGCTGAATATCATGCAGCGCGTGAACAGCAGGGATTTTGTGAAGCTCGTATCCGTGATATCGAAGCCAAACTTGGCGGTGCGCAAGTGATTGATCCTACGACGTTACCAAAAGATGGCCGTGTGATATTCGGCGTCAGCGTCGTTATCGAAAACATGGACACTGAAGAAGAAAAGCAGTACAAAATCGTTGGTGACGACGAAGCGGATTTCAAAGCCGGTAAAATCTCTGTTAACTCACCGATTGCGCGTGGTTTGATTGGTAAATCTGAGGGCGATGAAGCACGTATTGAAACCCCAAAAGGTGTGGTTGAATACGAAATTATGAAAGTCATTTACGATTAATATAGTCGTCTTTTGTAGTGAATCAAATAGTAACTTTCTTAAGAAATTAGATAAAGTAAACCACACAAAAAGTCATCGTTTATAGGATAGCAGTTACACAACGCTGCTTTTCTACCTAACTCGTTTTAGCGCATAATTGTTGAGTTGAGATTGCTAAGTGTATGCTTAGCAACTAATTAAAATAATCACGGATAAATCAATAGTTTGATAGGACGGTTTGACAGATAGCTTTTATCGTCTGGCTATTTACTACTATTATCAGTAATGCTGCCCCCGTTATTTGACCTCCCCTGCAGCGTCAATTAACGGGGGTTTTCTTATCTGGGCTTTCTTATTTAAGTGTTCTCTATTTTTGTGTTACTTATTATCATTTTAAAGGACTTTATTATGACCACCAGTATTAATCGCTCATTCGTTGTGATGCAAAAAACAGCTACATTCACGGCAGTATCCGCACTGTTGGCAGGCACTGTTATGGCTATGTCTGCTGCCAATGCCGCCACTGAAGTGACCGTTCTACCTTCTACGGGCGGTAGTACCACCGTGGTCGAGCAGTATTCTGATGGTAAAACAGCTGTCATTACTGCTACGCCTAATAGCATTGGTATGCAAGATGGCATGCCGTTTGCTGTGACGCAGGTTACCAATGTACCGCGCTACGTGGTTCGCCAAGTAGCCAGTAATGGTGTTAGTAATACTGTCGTCACTCAAGGTAGTGCGACTGTCACTAGCGTACCGGTGACCAACCAAATAACCAATCAAAGCAGTCGTGTTGATGTCATCGCAGTGCCAACCAGTACTGTCACTCAAGTATTACCGACGACTCAAATACTGCCTGTAACCACAGCAACTCAGCTGCCAGTCATAAATACGTCAGTAATCAATGCACCGGTGATCACTACCCCTGTGACAACAATTACTTCTATAGAAGCCTTGCAGCTCAAACCAACTTTTAGTACGCCTGATGTGGTCAATGCGCAAACTAAGGTCATGAAAATCCTGAAAAATAGCGATGGACGTGAAGTTGCAGTACCTGCCAACCATATCGCGCCTGGTGATGTGATTGAGTATCATACCGTTTATACCAATACCACAGCGCAACCAGTGACTGATATCAATGCCATGGTTTCTTTGCCAAATGGCGTCAGAATGGTGTCATTGAACAGTCCACTACCAACGCTTGCGACCACTGGTGGCGATAGCTATCAAACTATCCAACAAGTTGGCAATACAGTAGTGGTAAAAGAAAATTACTCAGGTCTTAAATGGAACTTAGTAAATCTTAGTCCTAAAGCTGCACAGACTGTCGTGATACGCGCTAAAGTTCAATAAATACGGCAGTGAAGTTATAGTATTGAAACTTAAGAAATACTAAAACTAATAAAAGGTCTTGTTTGCTAAGTCTCTAGCCGGCAAGGCCTTTTTTGTGGCTATTCATAAACCATAGTCAAAACACCTTAAAAACGTTACGGTACTGCTAGTATAATTTTTTTGCAGCCTCTGTCTACCTAGGCACAGCAAGCAAGCAAGCAAGCAAGCAAGCAAGCAAGCAAAATTAATACTAGCAGTACTCAATGTATCGATATTACTTTTCATTGACTATATTGCTTCAAGTTTAAGCGCTTTTATAATCGTATAGTGCAGCTCAGAATAGACGACAACAGTTGTCGTCTATGATTTCTATTTTACTCATAAATACAATGACTTAACGCTAATTTTGCTAAAATAGTCTTTCATTACTGACATGGTAAATACCGCTTATGGCAACCATCAATTATGAACGACTACAAGGTAAGCTCAATATTTTAGCGGACGCTGCTAAATATGATGTCTCTTGCTCATCCTCCGCTGGTACGCGGAAAAACCAAGGCGGTGGCCTTGGCGATGCCTCAGCAACCGGTATTTGTCACAGCTATACCGAAGATGGTCGCTGCGTCAGCCTGCTGAAAATCCTGCTGACCAATCATTGTATATACGATTGCGCTTATTGCACCTCGCGCAAAAGCAATGACACCCCGCGTGCCGCTTTTAGTGTCGAAGAAGTGGTGGATTTGACCATGCAGTTTTATCGCCGTAATTATATCGAAGGCCTGTTTCTTAGCTCAGGTATTTTTAAAAGTGGCGACTATACGATGGAGCGACTGGTTGAGGTCGCTAAGATATTACGTACCCGTGAGCGTTTTAATGGTTATATTCATCTAAAGACCATTCCCGGAGCCTCAAAAGAATTATTATTAGAAGCTGGATTATATGCTGACCGTTTAAGCGTCAATATTGAGATTCCGACTAAATCAGGATTGGCGTTACTGGCACCAGAAAAATCTCACGAACAATTAAAAGCACCGATGGAGACGGTCAAAGAAGAAATCATCACCATTCGTGAGAGCCGTAAAACGCATAAAAAAGCGCCGAAATTTGTGCCTGCAGGTCAGACTAGCCAGATGATTGTTGGCGCAAGTAACGAGACCGACTTGCAAGTGATTCAGCTATCGAGTCATTTTTATAAACACTATGATTTAAAACGAGTTTACTATTCTGGCTATGTGCCAATGTTATCTGACAGTCGCCTGCCAGCTATCGGTACGCCTGTGCCAATGATACGCGAAAATCGTCTCTATCAAGCGGATTGGCTGATGCGTTTTTATGGTTTTGGTGCGCACGAAATCGTTGAACCGGACTCGCCATTTTTAGATTTGGACTGCGACCCAAAGTTAGCATGGGCAATCCGCCACCGTGAGCATTTTCCGGTCAATATCCAAACAGCAAGTTATGAGATGATTGTACGTATTCCCGGTATCGGTACAAAAACGGCTAAAAAAATAGTCAAAGCCCGCAAGTTTAATCAGCTGACACTTTATCACTTGAAGAAAATGGGCGCGGCGGTCAATCGTGCCAAATACTTCATTGCGACTACTGGTAAAAACGAGCATCTCGCACACTTAACCCGTGATAACTTTCGTCAATATGTGCTGGCGCAAACGCAGACGAAATTTAAAGATCAACGCAGTGGGCAATTGGCTTTGTTTTAAATATTAAAATTATTGATAATTTAGCTACTATCATGAAGTTATTTTAGGACAAATAATGTCGCAATCACTGTCAGAACTTGCCAAAAATCAAAACTACCAGCTGGGTCAATTGACGCCCAGTATTGTACTTTATGAGCCAAGTTTTGAGGGGTGGCTCAGTGCAGTATTTTACGTCTATTCCAATCACTTACAGGACGATACATCGCTACAGCTTATTGCGCAGGACTATTATGTGCCGTCATTACTCGCTCACGCCATTAGTGTAGAGACCAATGCCAACCATGCCGAACGAGTACTTACGAAGTTGAATCAACTCCTAGGTCGCTCGGGTATGCGAAATTTACTTTGGGGTTTTTTGTCAGAAAAAGACAATATTGGTAGCACATTGTTTCAAGTGGTCAAATACGCTATTAACTACCCAAGTCGCCATATCATGGATGATTTGGGTAATCTCAATGTTTTAGAGCTCGTGCAAACGGTCAAGTCTGTCGGTCGTGAAAAACACCGCATGGAAGCCTTTGTACGCTTTGAGCATACAGTTGAAGACATTTACTTTGCCCGTGTTGAGCCGGATTTTAATGTTTTGCCTTTGATTGGGGAGCATTTTCGTCAGCGTTATCAAGATCAGCATTGGGCAATTTATGATTTGGCGCGTGGCTATGGTATTTATTATGACAAAAGCCGAAGCACGCCCAAGCGCCCCGCAGCCCTGCAAACCATTACTGAGCTTGATGAGGCAGTACTGCGCAATCCTGCCAGCATTCATAGCGAAGATGAGCAACGTTATCAGCGTTTTTGGCAAGGTTATTTTACCAACGTTAATATCAAAGAGCGTAAAAATCCACGTTTGCACAAGCAATACTTACCGCAGCGCTATTGGAAATACTTGAGTGAAAAACAAGTCCTGCCAAATGCGCAGCACCTCAAAAAACAGCGCTAAATATTTGATTACTGTCATTTATATTACCTGTATTTATTGACGACAAATAATAGTCATCGTCCCATGCTATCTTTTTATCTTGGTGGTTGAGTTTTCAGCACTTTTCACTGACAATAGCAGCTTGATCTCCTCTAATAGTGACCCACGCCATTATGAAAGTTATGCGTTTACTGTCGTCTTTGAAGCATGATGAATCCGAGCGCGGTATTTTTCATCTTGGGCGTGCTTTGGTCAAAAACGAGCATACCTCAATTATTATCTCTAGTGCCAGTGAAGACAATGACTTGGTCAGACGCCTAAAGCGTGATGGCAACCATTATCACCAGTTATATATGAACAAAAAATCTTGGCTGTCTTTATTACAGGTCGCGCCACTGCGCCGTCTGATTGAAAAATATGACCCTGATATCATCCATGTGCATTCGCGGACACCGGCATGGGTACTGCATTTAGCGCTGCGCCGTGCACGGGTAAAACGTCGACCAAAACTGGTATCAACCATGTATGGCTTCTATCCTATCAATAAATACTCACAAGCCTTACTTGATGTTCACACCATTATTACTGTGTCTGATAGTGTGACTGATTACTTAAAAAAAGGGCTGCGCCGTGAGGAGCTGGACCCCAGAGTCATTAAACGTATCTACCGCGGTGTTGATACGCGTCGCTATCCTTATCGTCATAATCCATCAGTATATTGGCTACGTCATACTTTTGCTGAATACCCTGAGCTTGAGAATAAAAAATGGCTGGTATTTCCAACCATCATCGGTAAGGAATATGGTCAAGAATGGCTGATTGATATCTTGGGCAATCTTCAAGAGCAATTCCCTAATATCCATGCCATTATTATGGATGATGATTATCGCGCGGGCGATGTCGCCCATGAAGATTTTCGTCAACGCAGCAATACTTTGGGATTAGCCGATCGTATCACTTATGTCGGCAGCAAACGTAATGATATGCGTGAGTGGTTGTCAGCGGCCAATGTCGTCATGGCACTTGCCAATCAGCCTGAATCTATCGGTATCAATGCCTTACAAGCCATTCATTTGGGTACGCCTGTCATTGGCTGGGATCAAGCGGCATTTAGTGAAATTCTGCGCCCACTCTATCCGCAAGGTTTGGTCAGAAAATACAATGCCAACGCACTGTGCAAAGCGGTGCGCAATCAGTTAGAAAGTGTGACTCGCCCTGAGATGACCAACAAATTTACCATGCGTGAGATGATTGATGAGACAATAGGCGTCTATAAAAATCTGCATGAGCAGGCATTAGCAGAAGAAAAAGCGGCAGCGGATGCTTTAGCCGTAAGAAGACACAAAAAAGTCTTTGGCGTAACTTCTAAGCCCATCGTTAATAAAAAAACAGCCAATAAAGTCAGGTTGGTCAAAGACAAACCCAACACATCTTATAGTACTAAAGTAACAGAAGAGCCAAACGATGCTTAATTGGCGTCAATTCTAATTTGACTGCTTGCCTATCTATTATTAACTTTCCTCTTATCAGCTCGCTTCAAAGACACATACAAAAAACGCTACTTTCTAGTAGAAAATAGCGTGAGTAAAAGGCAATCCTGTATGTTCAATAATCATACGCTTTTGAAAATACATTAATATATGGACCTATCACTGTATAAAAGCTTATGCTGATTTTTGTTCAGTAAGTCGTTGGCGTATGCGCACTAACGATACGAGTCACGCCGTCAGTAGGATTGATAAAAGTATGCGGTTTAATCGTATCGATCACATAACTGTCACCTTCATTTAATAAGTAGGTTGTCTCTTCAATACGAATCAACACTTTACCTTCGATGACGGTACCGATTTCTTCACCTTCATGAGCAATTTTTTCTTCCGTTGAGCTGTTTGGCTGATAAGTTTCGATCAAAAAACCCAGGTTCTTGGTGGTGCTACAGTTATATACCTGCTTTAGAGACACTCTACTGCTCGGCTCGCTCAGCTCTATCAAATCTTTTGGCGTAACCACCACTCGAGCTTTAGGCTCTTTCCACTCATCGCTAAAAAAAGTCGTCAAATAAGGTGCTCTATATGTCATTATTACCGAACCGATTAATCACTGGCTCAACACCACAACAAGACGGCTTTTACATGCCAGCAGAATTTGAGCCGATACAAAAAATATGGATGGTATGGCCTTACCGTGCTGATAACTGGCGACAGCAAGCCATTCCTGCTCAGAAAGCTTATGCTGATGTTGCATCGGCAATCAACAGATTTTGTGAAGTTGGTGTACTGGTCAATCCTGATGATTATCAATCATGCCGTGACAGTCTACCTGCTGATATCGACCTCATATCGATGCCCAGCAACGATGCTTGGGCGCGTGATACTGTCCCGACATTTTTAATCAATGATAAAGGTGGGCTACGCGCTTGTGATTGGACATTCAACGCATGGGGCGGCGACTATGATGGACTATACTCGCCGTGGGATGACGATGATAAGTTGGCTGAACGCTTATGTGACCATCTAGATATCAAACGCTATCGAACGGATGACTTTGTCATGGAAGGCGGCGCATTTCACGTCGATGGTGAAGGCACTGTTCTGACTACACGCATGTGTTTGCTAAGCCCAGGGCGTAATCCGCACCTAACCGAAGATCAAATTGAAGACAAGCTAAAAGCCTATCTTAATGTGCAAAAAGTGCTGTGGATTGATGACGGTATTGATCCTGATGAGACTACAGGTCACATTGATGATATCGCCTGCTTTGCGCGCCCTGGTGAAGTGGTTTGCTTGTTTACTGACGACCCTAAGCATCCGTTTTATGAGGCAACGCAAAAGGCCTATGAGCAGCTCTCAAAGATGACTGATGCAAAAGGCAGACGTTTAAAAGTCCATAAGCTATGCTGTACCAAGAACTCTGTCACCTTGCCTGAACATTATGATACTGAACAATCTGATGATGCCAAGGCGCGCTTAACGGGTGACGTCTGTATTGCCTCATATGCCAATTTTTTGATTTGTAATGACGCTATCATCGTACCGCAATATGATGATATAAATGATGCACTCGCTATCGAGCAGCTTGAAAAAGTCTTTCCTCAACATCAGGTAGTGGGAGTACGAACGAAAGAGATTGTGTTTGGTGGCGGCAATATTCATTGCATTACGCAGCAGCAACCAAAATCATCAATTAAAAGCAGCAACTAAAAGTATTAACTAAAAGCAGCCGCATAAAAATATAGACCCAAATGGATTTTGAACCCAATAATATTTTAAAAAAGGACATAACTATGAGCGATTATCAAGTTAATAACCCAGCCACTGGTGAAGTAGAAGCCACTTACCCTACAGCAACTGAGCAAGATATCCAAAGAGTGATTGAGCAAGCTGACACAGCCTATCAAGACTGGCGTACAGTATCGCTAAGTGAGCGTAGTAAGCTACTGCATAAAATTGCTGATCTCTATCTTGAGCGTAAAGAAGAGCTTGCACGTATCGTAGCAACAGAGATGGGTAAGCCTGTCGCGCAAGCAAAAGGCGAGATTGGATTGGTTGCTGATATCTTTCGTTACTATGCCGATAATGCAGAGCAGCTATTAGCGCCCAATAAAATTGATGTCGATACAGGGTCTGCCTCTGTAGAGAAGCTACCTGTTGGTGTCCTGTTGGGTATCATGCCATGGAACTACCCGCATTATCAGGTTGCACGTTTTGCCGCACCAAACTTTATGGCAGGCAATACCCTTATCTTAAAACACGCGCCGCAATGCCCTAAGACAGCAGAAGTTATCGTCGATATCTTCAAAGACGCAGGCTTACCAGAGGGTGTCTATAACAATGTGTTTGCAACCAATGAACAAGCAGCGACCATTATTGAAGACAGCAGGGTACAAGGTATCTCCTTAACTGGCTCTGAACGAGCTGGGCAAGCAGTTGCTAAAGTAGCAGGCGGCGCCCTCAAAAAAGTCGTGCTAGAGCTTGGCGGTTCAGATGCGTTCATCGTTGCAGCTGACGCTGATATCGGAAAAGCGGTACAAGGCGCTATCTCTGGTCGTTTTGGTAATACTGGCCAAGCCTGTAATGCCGCCAAACGCCTAATCGTCATTGAGTCAGTTTATGATGATTTCGTCAAAGGCTTTACCGATGTCGTACGTGATATGAGCTTGGCTGATCCACTTGACGATGGCACCTTTATCGGACCGATGTCCTCTAAAGCAGCAGCAATAAACTTACAAGAGCAGCTCGACAGCGCCATTCAAGCAGGGGCAACCGTATTGGTAGAAGGCGGTATGGTGAAAGACAAGCCGGGCGCTTGGTTTAAGCCTGCGGTACTGACAGACGTTGATGAATCCATGGACGTCTATCGTCAAGAGCTTTTTGGTCCAGTTGCTGTCATTTATAAAGCGCGTGATGTCGATCATGCGATTCAAATTGCCAATGATGTACCATTTGGTCTAGGTGCTTCCATTCAAACTCAAGACGCAGCATTGGCAGCAGAGATTGCTCAGCAATTAGATGTCGGTATGGTGACTATCAACGCCCCGTCTGGTAGTGAAGCCAATACCCCATTTGGCGGTGTGAAGCGCTCAGGTTTTGGTAGAGAGCTTGGTAACCTTGGCATTACTGAATTTTTAAACTATAAGTTGATTCGCGATAAGTCGTAATCGACAGAGCGATTTTTAGAATAATAAAAAGCCTAACAGTCAATGTTAGGCTTTTTTAATACTTATGTCCCGTCCTAAAATAAGTTTACGAAAAAGGAGCTTATTCATGGACAAGTTAGACACTGTAAAGGTTAAGCGCACTCAAAAAGATTATACTTTAGGCTTTAAATTAGCCGT
>NZ_CAJHAV010000005.1:0-217085 GCF_904846475.1 Psychrobacter sp. LFX-11D | reverse complement strand
TAAACCCTATTGAGAAAAAATGGGCTCAAGTAAAGTCTCTACGCCAAGGGTGGATGGAAAATGACTTATCCAAATTATTTTATGATGTTTGTCCTAGCCATAACACTTTTGTTTTGAACTGACTATACCTCGCATACTTGGATGTATAACTACCCTATCCCTATAAAAATTCCTAGCCAGCTATAAGCAACTGTCCCTTAGCGGCGCTCATAAAAGCGATACACAATGACCTAGTACGTAAAAAGGGATCTTACTGAGCTTTTTAAAAGGTATTTAAGGCTAATAAGTAATCAAAGTGACATACGAACATAGAAAGACCGCTCCAATCGAGCGGTCTTTTATTATCTTACCCATTATTTATGGTAAGTAGCCCTTTATAGGGCTGATATCAGCTGGCAAATCAGTTTCACCCAAGGCCTCTAACAAATTGATTTCAATCGTGCGCGATAAAGCCGTTAATGGCAGCTGATTGTCCGCCAAGCCAAATGGTGACTCTAACTCTTCACTTAGCGCATCAAGTCCAAAAAAGGTATAGGCAATCACGCTGCAGATTAAGGGTGTCACCCAGCCCAAAGAAGATACCAAACCAAACGGCAGCATAAAGCAATAAAGATAAGTGGTTCGATGTACAAGCAAAGTATAAGCAAATGGCAATGGCGTATTATGAATACGTTCACACGCTGCCAGTACCACCGTCATAGAGTTCAGACGCTCATCCATATTTTGTACCATCTGCTCTGATAGCAAATGCTGCTGTCGACAATATCCAAGCTCCTTACCCATCAAGCGCATCAGATAATCAGGCAGATTTTTTGCCTGCCGCATTTTGCTATGATATTTCGGATCAACAAAGCGCTCGATATCCTCCCAAGGCGAGGTGTTTCGCAGTCGATGACGCACCGCATGAGTAAAAGCAATACTCAGATGAATCAGACGGCGCTGAGTATCTCGCCCTATTGGATTGTCTTCGTCGATATAAGAGAGCGCTTGACGGCACAGGCTGCGCGCATCATAAACCAATTGTCCCCATAGCCCCCTTGCTTCCCACCAACGCTGATAGCTGGCATTATTACGAAAGCCCAAAAACAACGATAAGGCAATCCCAAGCAAGGTGAAAGGCGCAACGCCATAAGAAGAAAAAGAGCTTGGAAAGCCGTGCTGAATATTGGTAATAAGCGCACTGATAAGACCAATCAGCAAAATTTGAGGATATACTTTGGGAAGAATTGAGCCACGCAAGGTAAAGAATAGTTTGATGGCGCTTGGGTTTTGCTTGACGATCATATTGACTTCCTAACACTGATACTTTTGCAGAGCGAAATGATAACAGACTCACCATAATGAGGTGCAAAAAGATGCTTATCATTGAACTGTGAATAAGTATTTATCGTAAAAATACATCACTATTTTTATCACCTTGTTGTGCAATAGATGCCTAACAAATCATTGGTTGTTATAGTGATGTAATGATAGCAAAGACAAAGGTAGATAGCAGATGCCATCGCACAAAAATTCGATTATAGTAGACATAGATATGCTCATATAAACAAAATAAGGAATAAATGATGAAAAAATTAGGATTATGCGCCGCAGTGGCACTGAGCTTGAGCGCATGTGCTGGCGGGATAAACGGTGGCACCATTGGCAATAACAACCAAAATACTATCGTCACTCAATATCCTGTTGAAGCAGCGATGCTCAACATTTATACCAAAGCTCGCAGTCAAAGCTTGGTAGCGACCGTCGGCAATCAAACTGCCTCCGCTGATATTACAATTACCCCAAAAGGCAGTATGGTATTCAATAATAAACAAGTACAAGCTGCCGAAGTAAATACTATTAATAAAGTAAATAATCAAATCACTGATCAATCTGTTGCCATCAATTACTTTACGTTAAATCCATTAGTTTTCCATGGTTATACTGATAGCTCAGGCAAATACTCACTAGCGACCCAGAGCACGACGCTTCCTAAGCTGGCAACCGTTGGCTCCTCTAGTCAATTGATTGCAGAGGACGTATACGCCGATAGAAGTATGCGCAGAAAGATAGGTAGCTACAGACAAGGCTGGTCATTGACCAGAGACACCAACAACACTGCATGGTTTTGTGTCGACACCTCAGCCAATCTACTCGTCGCAAATGATCCCAATGGTGTCTCATCAGAATGCTATAAAATCAATGCGCGCGGTGATATCTTAGATAGCAAAGTGACGATTAGCCAACCGACAAACAACGGTACGAAAGCGATTGTATTTACCAGCCGCTAAATAATTCGTCACTAAATCACTTAACGTTGCACAAAAAAACGCCCCTTAAATTAAATAAGGGGCGTTTTTTTGGAATTTATTTATGCTGTTATAATATCTATTATATTAAACGGCAATTTTATAAGCTGATTTTTTAATACGCATATCACCCGTTTCAACATAACGCTGATGCCATGATAATGCTTCGTCTAAGATATGCGGCGTTTGCATACCAGCCGTATCTGAAGCACGATCAAAATAATCTTGTAGCATTGGGCGATAATCAGGATGGGCACAATTATCGATAATTGCTTTTGCACGTTGACGCGGCGATAGACCACGCAAATCTGCCAATCCTTGTTCGGTGACAATGACCATCACATCATGCTCAGTATGGTCGTGATGCGAGACCATCGGCGTGATACAAGAGATTGCGCCATCTTTTGCCACTGATGGCGATACAAAGAATGACGTATAAGCGTTACGAGCGAAATCACCTGAGCCGCCCAAGCCATTCATCATATTGGTGCCCATGACGTGGGTTGAGTTGACGTTACCATACAGGTCACATTCAATCATGGCATTAATGGCCAATACACCTAAGCGACGCGCGACTTCAGGATGGTTGGTGATTTCTTGTGGACGCAATACAATACGCGCACGCAGCTCTTCGATATTGGCATTAAAACGCTCTAGCGCATCTGGGCTTAATGACAGTGCAGTGGCAGATGCCATGGTCATTTTGCCAGACATAATTAGGTCTAACATACCGTCTTGCAATACTTCTGTGTAGCCGGTTAAATTCTCAAACGGGCTGTTTTGTAGTCCTGCCAATACTGCATTGGCTACGTTACCTACACCAGACTGGATCGGTAATAAATTTTCTGGCATGCGACCTTTTTTGACTTCATCATGGAAGAAATCAATGATATGGCTGGCTATTTTGTTTGAACATTCATCAGGATCAGCAAACTTGCTGTTGCGATCAGGCGAGTTCGTTAAGACAACGCCAACCACTTTATCCAAGTCACAATGTAGATACGGCACACCAATACGTCCGCCTGGGGTCACAAGTGGAATCGGCTTGCGGTTTGGCGGCATACCGATATCATTATAGACATCATGCATACCTTCTAACATCAAGCTTTGCTGCGCGTTCACTTCTAAGATGATTTTGTCTGCATTTTCTAACCAGGCATTGTTGTTACCGATAGAAGTCGATGGAATCAGGCGACCATCTGGCAAAATACCAGACACTTCAACGACCGCTATATGCATCTTGCCATAGAAACCGATGGTGCTCTGCTGCGCTACATGCGATAAATGCATGTCGAAATAATGCGCTTCACCTGCGTTGATTTGTTTACGTAAAGCAGGCTCTGATTGATATGGCGTGCGCCACTTGATGCCGTTCGCTTCTGCCAATACGCCATCACATTCGGTTGCGGTAGAGGCACCTGTCAATAAACCAATTTGAAAGTCTTCACCGCGAGCATGAGCCGCTTCCATGTGTTTGGCAAGCGCAGCGGGTATCGCTTTTGGGTAACCTGCACCAGTAAAGCCACTCATACCGACATTCATATCGTTTTTGATAAACGCTGCTGCTTGATCAGCAGACATAATTTTTTTGCTTAGACCGTCGTGAAGCACGCGACCTTCATGATTTAATGATGTCATACCTTTTTTCCTAGTAACTTCCATATTAAAATCAAACCACTTCGTGATGAAACGTTTGATACGAAACCAACAATAAAATGCATTGCTGCATATTAGCAACTTTCCCGCAAAAAACAAGTTGAATGACTTAAATTTACCTGTAGAGATTTTATCTGTCTCATATAAACTAACATTAGTTCGTTTTTTAATATCGTTTATATAACGTTCTTTTCCTCTTTAAATTGCAGTCATATCTATTTTTCTTTATCACAAATAGATATGCTTATTGTAAGGTATGATGGTTAAAAATCCTTATTATTTATTTTTCTCAGATAGGTATCAACGCATTTAAAAACTATACTTTGAAATATAGAATGGGATATTTTTGATTAATAGAAAAATATTAACGATAATATTTCTGGTTTTTTGTCTATAGACCCAAAAAAATTATAGTAAGATTATCAGTGTCATATTTTTAAAAGGACTCCACGCATGCTATATTTCAGAAACTGGCAAAATTTTTTAACTAAAGGTTATACTGATAAAAACTGGTGCTAAATTTGATATGAAAGCAGTTCATTATTAGCTGATTGACATAAAGTTGGTAGCGAAAAAATAAGCATTTAAGGATGAATGATGACAACTCAACAGCACGTTTTGGCTTGTATTGACGGCTCAGCAGTGACAGAGTCTGTTTGTGACTATGCAGCATGGTATGCAAGGCGACTCAATATTTCGGTAGGACTGTTGCATGTCAGCGATGTAGCAGCGTCTATTAGAAGAGACTTGTCTGGGGCGATTGGCATTAATAGCCGTCAATTCTTGCTAGATGAATTGTCTCAGCTTGACGAGCAAAGAGCCAAGGTAGTCAATAGCTATAGTAACGCCTTGGTGCAAGATGCCAAAAGCCATATCAAAAATCAGTTTGATGACGTAAATGTCCATGTTTATCAGCGCCGTGGCAAGCTACTGCCTGCTATTGAGCATTTTACAGCGCATAATCGTGCCATCGTTATGGGACGCCGCGGTGAAGACCATAAACATAGTCGCATCAACATCGGCAGCCAAATCGAGACAGTTGCACGAGCGTCAAGCATACCGGTGCTCATTTGCTCAGAGAAATTCAAAGAACCTCATTCATACATGGTAGCCTTTGACGCTAGTAAAACAGCGCTTAAGGCCATAACTATGCTGTCAGAGAGCAAATTATTAAAAGGCATGCAAGGTCATATCGTGATGGTCGGTAACGATAATGAAACCGCCAAACAAAGCCTTGCCGATGCCCGCGCGCAGATGGCAGCAGCAGGATTTTCAGTAGAGACTCATCATCTCCAAAAGCTTGACGCGGTCAATGGATTGTTAGCTTTTCAAATGGAGCATGCAATCGATATGATTGTGGTGGGGGCTTATGGCAGCTCAAAACTACAGCATCTGTTTCTTGGCAGCACTACAACAGAGATTATCGCCAGTACGCTGTCACCAGTTATTTTGGTGCGCTAATAGGTAACGAGCGTGATTATACTTTTAATCTGTTCTGTCGGTTTTTATATGTTGATAAATATCCATTAAAAAAGCAAGGCATCTGATGCCTTGCTTCTTGTATCTAACTAATGATTATGATTGTCATTTCGCTTAGATGTTTAGTCAAATAGGTGTTTAGTCAAAATGGAAACCTGCACCTATGGCTGCACCTACGTTGCCTTGAGTATCTGCAGTACCATTTAACTTCATGACCCAACGTCCATCAGCGGACAGTTTCGAAAAGCCGATAGCAACGGCACTCTCACCGTTATACGTTGCGATACCACCACCTATCATAGACTTACCGATGATGTAAGCTTGAGGCAATGAAGACATCGCCATGGCTGCTGAGATACCAGCGTTGGCGTCGTCCTCAACCTCGCCAATTCTATAACCCAGCTCATTGATGCTGTTGCCTAGGTTTCTATTGACTGCATCCAATTGACCGAAGTTCACAGCATCTCTAGGTTGCATGCCGTCCGCAACATTGGTTATCTTAGTGCCAGCAGCATTAATACCGGCTGCTGTCATACTAGGAGCAGTTTCACCATTACCTGCATATATACCGGCTTTAGTGATACTAGGGCCACCTGCAATGACAACTCCGTTTGTACTGACGGTTGTATCACCAGTCGTCACGCTGTCGACATTGATGTTGCCGTTTAAATCAAACTTAATGCTACTGCCTGCTGATGTCGTGGTGATATTATTGCCACCTTTAAACGTAAGTGGAGCAGAACCTGCTTTTTTGTTGATAACAGGACCACTATCTGCATCGAAGTTGAGTCCAGCACCCATCTCAGCGATCACAGTTGTCTGTGTATTGACAAGAGAGAGAAACTCAAATAATTGTCCACCATTGACGGCATCCTTACTCGCTACCTCAATGAAGCCATTAGCAACGTTGGTGATCTTGTTACTACCAGCATCAACACTAGTTTTAGTAAGTTTAGGACCGCCTACGATAGTTAGACCACTGCTATTCATCGTGGCATCACCCGTTTTTACGCTATCTATAGCGATGTCTTTACTTAAATTAAAGGTAACATTATTACTCTCTGCTGTTTTAGAGACGGTTATATTGTTATCTGTATTGTTTAAGTCGACTGTATCGCTTGGTTTCACTGTGCTAATATTCGCGCCTTGGGCACTAATATTCCAGCCTTTGTTGGCATCAGTAGCGCTTTGCTTGACTTCATTTAACTGTCCAACATTCACAGCGTCAGTAGTTGCTTCACCTCGTGCAACATTGGTAATAACATTACCACCGTTGTTAAGACCAGTGCTTGTTAAGCTGACAGTTTTAGCTGGAACAATATTAGTGATAGTGAAACCAGTACTGTTTAATTTTACTCCACTATTAATGAAACTAACACCGCCATTATCCATCACAGTATTACCAGTGGTGACGGAGGTTACATCTAAAGCATCAGCCATCTGAATCTCTAACTGACCGTTGTTTTCTACAGTTCGGATATTTTTTGCAGATGCTGTTTTAAGAGGATTTAAACTGCCTACAATTTTAAGTTGCGTACCAAGATCCTTATGGATGTTGATATTATCATTACCAGCGAAGTTTAGACCTTTAGTTACAATAGTAGTGTTTTGACCATTAAGCTGATCAACATTCACTGCATCAGTACCAGCAGCACCTGCTACAACATTGTGAACCTGGTTACCACCCATGCTGACGTTGGTGCCCAGAGCCACACTGACTTTATCGTCCTCGACAACAAAACGACCAGCATTAACATTAAGGGCTTTGCTGCTAATCGTACCTCTGTTAATAAAGGTTTGATTACTTGGGTCAGAACCCACAGTAACTGTGTCAAGATCCGTTAGGTTCTTAGCCATCACGACGTTCAGTTTGCCATTGAGGCTGTCAACACGTAGGTTTGCACCCGATGCATCAGCAGCATTCGCCAGCTTACCTTCGATGCTCAACGTTTCGTTCAACTTCTTATTAATGGTAGTGCCAGTGTTACCCGCAAACTTCAGGCCGTCTTCCATCGTGGCAACTTGGATATCGTCGATAACGATACGTGTGATACCATCACCACCATTAACACCTGGTACGCCGTTAATGACACCAACGGTACCTGATACACCAGTAGGACCCGTTAGACCGATTGTGCCGTTCGAACCATTGATAGCAACACCACTTGTGCCGTCTGCACCATTAACACCAACAAAGCCATCTACACCATCTGCACCGTTTTGACCTGGTCCACCAACGCTTAAGTTGTTACCAAGTGCAAAGTCAATTTCGTTATCTGAAACCGTAGTGATGATGCTTCCATCTGCACTGGTATAGTTAACCGTCTCGCCGAGTTTGACTTTATCTACTGTCTTAGAGTTGGCTAAATTAGATCGATCAGCAGTGATCTTAAAGCCTTTGTTGCTAAGATCTTTTTTAGCTTCGTTAAGCTGGCTACCGTTAACTGCATCAGTGCTATCTTGGTTCACATCGCCAGCAGCCACACCTGTGATTTTACCAGTGCCAGCATCATTGATGATTACATTACCAAATTTTGGTGAATCAGCCATTTGGATTTCAATACCACCATCTTGTGTTGCAACTGTCTTCATGTTGCTTGATGAGTAATTTCCAGCTACGCTTTGACCACCAACAATCTGTAACCTTTTATTAAGTCTGCGAGTTACATAGCCGATATTGGGGTTCTCGTTACCAGAGAATCGTAAACCATCATCTTCCAATGTCGCTACAGTATGGCTCTTACCCGCACTGTCTTCATAGCTCAAGCGAGTTACAGGTGTGTTATTTCTAAACACGTTACCAGGTCTGACTTCTGGACGCATGGTAAGCGTTGCCTCTCCAGCAGGCCCTGTTAGACCGATTGTGCCGTTCGAACCATTGATAGCAACACCACTTGTGCCGTCTGCACCATTAACACCAACAAAGCCATCTACACCATCTGCACCGTTTTGACCTGGTCCACCAACGCTTAAGTTGTTACCAAGTGCAAAGTCAATTTCGTTATCTGAAACCGTAGTGATGATGCTTCCATCTGCACTGGTATAGTTAACCGTCTCGCCGAGTTTGACTTTATCTACTGTCTTAGAGTTGGCTAAATTAGATCGATCAGCAGTGATCTTAAAGCCTTTGTTGCTAAGATCTTTTTTAGCTTCGTTAAGCTGGCTACCGTTAACTGCATCAGTGCTATCTTGGTTCACATCGCCAGCAGCCACACCTGTGATTTTTTTATTACCAGCATCGATACCAGATCTAAGGACGCTTGGACCATTACTAATGGTTAGACCACGGCTTGTTAAGCTAGCAGTTCTATCTGGACGATTAGGATTAGTGACAGTAATACCGCCAGTATCCATGACAGTATTACCTGTCGTGACACTATTGAGGTCGATATTATTAGCCAGTTTAAACTTGATGTCATTGCCAGTCTTAGCTACTTCAATATTGGTTTCGCCAGTAGCAGTACCTATGTCAATTGTGTCACCAGCTTTCACAGTGCTAATGTTGGCACCATTAGTCTTCAAATTAAAGCCTTTATCTAGCTCTTCGATAGCACCTGCAACGCCAGTCTGGTCATTACCATTAACTTGATAGACTGGAGTACTGACCGTACCATCAGTATTAACAACTGAACCACCGCCCAAGTTATTAGCAATAGACTGTGCAGTACTAAATAGCTGACGACCATTGATAGCTTGCTGACTAGTAGACGTCACATTACCATCTAAAATGTCAACGATTTTAGATTGATTGACGCTCAAACCTCTAGCATCCGTAGTCAATGTAGTATCATTGATTCCATCACTAATAGTCACACTAGTTAGCGTAATATCAGGAGCTAAGTCGTAATTGATGCCATTGTCTGAAACAGTGGCGACCAGATTACCATCAGCATTAGTAAAGTTAACAGTCTCACCAAGCTTGACGTTGTCTTCAACTTCACCTGGACCTAAGTCTTTATTATCAGCCGTGATGTTGAAACCAAGTTCAGTTAGAGCACCACTTGCCGCTGTTAGCTGTTCTTGAGTTGCCGCTTGTCCACCTGTATAAGTTGTAGCAGGATTAAAGGTGACGTTGCTTAGACCTGAGATAGTTCTTGCTGTTCCATCAATCTTGACAGGAGTTGCTCCACTACCCACATTGACGATATCTGCAAGCGCAAGCTTAATACCATCCCCACTTGGTAATGCGGTGGTGGTTAAGTTGCTGTCCGTATCAAACTTGATCTCTTCACCTAAAGCAAAGGTTCTTTGGAGACTGTTATTAACGTTGAATTTGATGCCTTCAGCAATAGCATTAGTATTGTTGCTGATATTAGTGGTGTTAGTCGTGACTCTACTATTGGTCGCATTAAGCTGACTGCCATTGATAGCGTCGGTGCTGTTAGCATCTACAACACCCGGAGCAACATTTTGAATTTGTCGTTCAGCACCGACAGTGCCTACAGATACCGTTCTAGCGCCACTAGTCAAACCAGCAACTGGTAAATTATTGATAGAAAAACTTCCGATGTGCTGGGCTGTAGTAACAGAGCTGTTTCCCAGAGCCACATTACCTGATTGCCCTGCAATAGCACTGCGACCTAATGCTGTAGCATTACTGGCTGCGCTAGAGCTCTGTCCAATAGCAGTACCGCCCATGGAAGCTTCAGCATTAAAGCCAACAGCTGATGCATTTTCACCTACGGCTTCAGAGAAACCACCTAAAGCCATGGCACCAGCACCGTCTGCTTTAGAGCGACGACCTAGCGCTACACTATCTTCGCCTCTAGCGTTTGCAGTAGGACCAACAGCTGTGGCACCTAAACCTTCCGCACTACTCCTGACACCTAGAGCAACTGATTCGCCACTTTTAGCTTTAGCTTTGAAACCTGATGCCAAACTGCTACGGGCTGTTGCTTCTGCACCTGCACCAAAGGCACTAGCCTGAATACCAATTGCCTTAGCATTCTCTCCAACAGCAGTTGAACGGTCGCCATTTGCTATAGCATTAGAGCCAACAGCAAGAGCATCAGTGCCTGTTACTGACGTGGTGTATGGTTGTGCACTGCTAGAGCGGATAGGGAAATCAATGTCAGACACGATAGTATCCAACGCTCTTAGCTGAGATACATTGACTGCATCAGTATCAGATGAACCAGCTGCGACATTAATAATACGACGCTCACTTGCAACAGCTCCTACAGCGACTGTACCATTATTTGCATTAGCAGCAATATTGGTTAAAAAAGAAGCGCCACTTTGTACAGTTGCAACAGAGCCTTGACCTAAAGCGACACTGTTTATAGCTGTGACACTAGCATTATTACCAATACCAACAGCACCATTTAAACCATTTGCAATCGTAACGTTATTACCGAGAACAAAGGCGTTGTTACCCGCGATGGTGTTGTTATTACCAATTGCATAGCTATTCATACCATTGACAGTATTAGGATCACCAAATGCACCTGAATTATTACCACTAACAATATGGCCAGTACCCACAGCGATTGAGTTAGCGCCGTTCACTGTATTCCCTTCACCTATAGCCACTGAACGGTCACCTAAGGCTTGAGCCCCACTACCAAAAGCAATGCTGTCCACACCTATTGCTTTAGTTTGGCCTATAGGATTATAAATAACGCCTGGTTGATCATCTGTAGGTCTTGCACTGACAATATCTGTAGAACCAATAGCAATTGAGCGATAACCTTCTGCTTTTGCAGAATGACCCATTGCCAATGAACCCACACCTGTAGCAGAAGCTACGTTACCAATCGCTTGTGCAAAATTCTCTGTTGCCGCAGATTGACGACCTAACGCTAGAGAAGTATTTCCAGTTGCTAAAGCAGCTGGACCAATCGCAACAGCTGCCACGTTATCAGATTTTGCCTGAACCCCTAAAGCGATACCTAAACTACGTGATGAAGCATTCATCCCTATAGAAGTACCGGCTTGATATGCTTTCGCATTAGTACCAACTGCTGTGGAATTAAATGGTGTATCTGTACTAAAATTAACAGGCGGTAAATTACTAGGGTTTTCTCTATTATAAAAAGTTATCGAAGGATCAGTTGATAAATCTGCAACAGAATTACAACCAACAGCTACACTATTAGCTAAGCCTGATGAAGCATTCGTAGTATTTGTAGTACTGTTATTAGCACAATTATTAGCTGTTCCAATAGAGATGCTATTACCGACTCCTTTTGCAGCAAAAACTTGCGGCGACATAGTAAGACCAGCCGCCATTAGACCCAGCCCGATAGCCGTGAGTTTAAAAGCACTGGTAGAAGAAAGATTGTCTGTTGTATTGATGGTAGCGTTTGCACTCACGCTAGATTTGGAAGATTTGCCACGTGCCTTTGCGTATTCACCAACTGCAGTGAAACAGTTTAAGGCTTCATTCCATATTACCTTATAGATGCGGTTCATGATGTATACTCCCTTATAGATTCGTCTGATTTAAAAAATCGAAGTTAAAATCCATTTTGTAGAGAGTTGATGTAACAAAAGAAAACAGTTATGAGGCAATAGGATTAGAAGTTAGGGTTAAAAAATTACTTAGATAATTATTTGAGACATAAAGCGTCTTATTTTGTAAATCATTATAACTCTCTATATATTATTATTAACGAATATAAACAGAGTCTCAATACCACCCATCGGTAATTTACTACCGTTCATCGGTTATATTCTTATTAGTGAATATATGTTGATGAAATACATTCTCATTTGAGGTTGTTTCTATTTAATAGGTAATATTACTTTTATCACAAGCCCTAATATGCCATCTTGGCGATTATGGACAGTGATCTGACCTCTATGTGCCATTACTACGGCATGAACGATTGCCAACCCCAGTCCATAACCGCCCGTTTCGCGATGGCGCGCCGTATCAAGCCTAACGAAAGGCTGAAAAATACGCTCCAGATCCTTTTCGGCAACACCGCCGCCCTCATCAGTGATACTTATTTCAATAGCTGCTGTTTTATTATTCATCTTCACTGCTTGTATCTCAGCCATCACTGCCGAATCAAAAGCAGTATGCATAAAGGCATTACGGATGATGTTTTCAAGGGCACTATGCAGCTGTTCTTGATTGCCCATTACTGTGCAAGAATCTGGCAATAAAGACGGATTCGCATGCCATTGCCAATATATATTTTTATGCTGAAACTCAAAACAGACATCTTGACCGATCTCATTGATAATTTCACAGATGTCTACTGCCTCATCTTCTAGAGTGTTGATAGTATATTGCTGCATTTGCAACGATTGAATACGGATAATTTGCTCAATCAGCTCATTCATCCGCGTTGACTCTTTATCGATACGGTCAAGATAACGACTGGCGTTGGGCGCAAAATCTCGTGTCAGCTCAGTAGCTACATCGAGACGGGCCAGCGGCGAGCGCAGCTCATGCGAGATATCACTTAACATCTGCTTGCGTGCCAGTTCACTGTCAGCAAGCCGCGTTGATAGTAAAGCGACATCTTTTGCTAATAACCCCAATTCGTCAGAACCCAGACTTGATAACTGCGGATTGACTTCATAGTTGCCATCTATCATCCGGTGTACGGTATCCTGCACACGCCCAATACGCTGAGTCAACGTACGACTGAGCCAAAAGCACACCAACACGCTAAAGAGTATAATCAGCAAGAGCCGCAGCATAAAATTGCCCCGCTGTAGCTCTAACACATCTTTAAATAACAGGTGCGGACGCAGCTGTACGATAACGCTGTCATTATTTGGCATGACCACCGTAACCTCAGCTAACTCAGGTCGGCTATCAATGTCAGCAATGGCTTTATGAGACGGTACCGGTTTTAAAATATCATCGAGGCTAAAAGGCTTATCATTCGGGCGCGCGCTTTTGACGCCATCCTTATCAAAGGAATACGCCTTATAAGGGTTCTTATCGACACGCTCTTTATCACTAATTTCACGATAATCAGATGTTTTATTGTCAGTACTGCTACTCACAGAATTGTGCATATTCGGTGGTACAGATGATTGCTCACCTTCTATCTGCAAATCTATTGCCTTTATACTTGCCACGTCACGTGCTTGACGCCGCTTGACTCGATTTTCTCGAAACCGATATCTTGGAAATATAATAGCGCCCTGCTCATCGTATATCCTGATTTGGCTCATGAGTCTTCGATCTTCATTATAAATCTGCTTTACAGCAGATAAATCACCCGCCTTCAAGGATATGACCAGCCGCTCACGCTGAATAAGCAGCTTATCAATTTGAGAATCCATACGAGTAGCAAGCTCTCGCTCATTAAGCCAGCGCTCTACTGCTATAGATAAGATAGAAGTGATCAGAATCATAGATAGCAAACTCAAAAACAGTCGCCAAAATAGCGACACAGGTATGCTCAGCTTCGGTTTGTTTATCGCTGTAGGATTTTGGGCAGCTTCTGTCATTAGAGTACCAACTGATAGCCTTTACCACGAATTGCCTTGATTGGCTCATCATGGAAAGGTTGAAGTTTTTTACGCAGGCGCGAGACATGGACATCAAGGCTACGGTCAAAAGGCTGTAATTCTCGCTGCAAGACATGCTGTGATAGCCACGATTTACTGACTACCTCGCCTTTTTGTCGTAATAAAGCCAGTAATAAATCAAACTCTGTACCTGTTAATTGCAGCTCAACGCCATCTATCTGGCAAAGCCTTTGCTGTTGGTCAAGATATAAGCGACTACTCGGCAGCGGTAATTGCTCGGTAAAACTGACCGCAATACTGGTGCGCTTAATCACCGCATTGATGCGTGCCAGCAGCTCACGTGGATTACAAGGCTTGGTAATATAATCATCAGCGCCAAGCTCCAGCCCGATGATACGGTCTATCTCCTCCCCTTTTGCGGTAAGCATAATGACAGGGATATCACTAATAGCAGGTAGCTGACGTAACACACTGAGCCCGTCTATTTTTGGCATCATGATATCGAGCACCAACAAATCATAAGGCGAATTATCTTGCATCGTCGTCTTTAATCGCTCTATGACCGCTTCGCCATCATGCACGCAGTCACAACGAACACCGTGATTATGCAGATACTCTTGCAGTAATTGAGTCAACTCTTCGTCATCGTCACCCAATAAAATATTTGACATCGTTATCACCTTATTATTGTACCTCTCAATCATCTTACGGCTCATATTATCAAGCAAGCGCTACCTATGCGCTATAAACGTTACCTTTCTTAATGTTTCATAAATGTTCGTAACCTCTGGCTGTCGTATGATAGTGGTTATCAAAAACAAGTTGATGCTAATTTACAATGTCGAGCAATGATTCATATTAGTGATCCATAGTGACTATCCGGGACGCTCGATCAAGACTAGAATTATCAGACATACCCTCACTTTTACAAAAATTAAGGTAACTCTTATGCAAATGACGCAAATGACGCAAATGAAAAAATTATTGATGGGTTCAGTATTAGCGATGTCTAGCGTATTGACCGTGACTGCCTGCAGTAGTGTCAATGCCGCTACTGAGGCGACGCCAACCACGAGCAAAATGCAGCATAAAGGCATGAAAGACGGCATGAGAGGTCCAATGGCGCAGCTAAATCTAACAGCGACGCAGCAGGCACAAATCAAAGCCATCATGCAAGAAAAACAGGGCGATCGCAAAAATGACCGTGCAAAACATCAAGCAGAACGTATGCAAATGCAGCAGCAGATGCAGGCATTGACGAACGCTAATACCTTGGATAACGCTGCCATCAATCGTCTTGCAGACCAGCAAGCAGCTAAAAACAAGCAGCGCTTTATTGAACGTGTTCAAACCCAACATGCCATTTCGCAAGTACTCACAGCTGAGCAGCGTGCAAAAATGGCACAGTTAAAATCAGAAAGAACAACCAAAGGTCATCATGGTTCAAAACAGCGTAAGATGCATAACCAAGCGCAGTAAGATATAAGCCATGGAATTAAAAAGCATTAGTTAGATAAAGTAAGAAAATTTAAAGAAGCGTATCGGCTTACCGATGCGCTTCTTTTCCTCTGTATTTTACATTTCCTAAATTCAATTACCTCATAACCGTTTTCTTATCTGAAAACGAAAGATGTCAAAGTCCTTTCTACTACTAGCAATATTCGTTACTATTTAACCTTATCAGTTAATCTTATTTATTAATCCTGTATTTTTAGCCCAATTTCTTTCATCCTCGTAAAAAGGACTTTGCGATGTCAGCTCCATATTCTTATTCTCATCAGACACAAGCGCCCACTTATAAGACTTTAAAATCTGCAACGTTAATTATTGGCAGCACGCTATTACTCTCTGTATCTGCCCATGCGGTAGACACAAATACTGCTGTCGCCTCAAAAACCATCAATCCAACCTCGATTAATACCAGTGCGATTAATCTAGCGGTTATGAAAGAAAATCCCACGGTATTGTCTGAGACGCAGCGCGTGACACGAGCGAAAAGTAACACGCTCACGCCTAAGGCTACGCAAGCCAAAACCGATCAAGCCATCTATTCTGTGGACGCTATCCACCATCCTGTTTGGGCAAAAAACGGCATGGTTGCTACCCAAGAAGCACTGGCTTCTGATATCGGCTTAAAGATTTTGAAAGATGGTGGCAATGCCGTTGATGCTGCTGTAGCTGTTGGCTTTGCGTTAGCTGTGACATTACCGCGAGCCGGTAATATCGGCGGTGGCGGATTTATGATGGTCTATGATGCCAAGCAAGGCAAAACAGTCGCACTCGATTATCGTGAAAAAGCCCCTAGTAGCGCCTCGCGTGATATGTATCTCGATAAGGAGGGCAATGCCGTCAGTGATTTATCTCGTTATCATGGCCTAGCAGTTGGTGTGCCGGGTACGGTCGCAGGCTTACTCAAAGCGTTAGAGGATCATGGCACCATGAGCCGCGGGCAAGTGCTGGCACCAGCGATTGCGCTGGCTGCAAACGGTATCGAAGTCACTGCTGGGTTATCAGAGTCCCTAGAAGCGTTAAGCGATCGCTTACAAAAATGGTCAAGTACCAAAAAGATATTCTTTAAAGCCGATGGCAGCACTTATCAACCGGGTGAGCGTTTAAAACAGCCGGAGCTGGCAAAGTCCCTTAAACTGATTGCGGCAGAAGGTAGTGATGGTTTTTATAAAGGAGAAACCGCCCGTAAATTGGTTAAAGCGGTCAATGAAGCAGGCGGTAAAATGAGCTTGCAGGACTTGGCAAATTATCAAGCTATTGCCCGTACGCCGGTCAAAGGCGATTATCGTGGTTATGAGATTGTCTCAATGCCACCACCGTCTTCTGGCGGTATTCATATCGTGCAGATTTTAAATATCTTAGAAGGTTATCCGCTAAAAGACTATGGTCAAAACAGCGCGCAAACCATTCATTTAATGGCTGAAGCTATGCAGTTGGCTTATGCAGATCGTTCTGAATATTTGGGGGATTCTGATTTTATTGACGTACCTGCCAGCGGTTTAACTGCCCAGCCTTATGCTGATAAGCTACGCACGTTAATCAACCCAAATAAGGCCACGCCAGCAGCAACTATTAAGGCAAATAACCCTCTACCTTATGAGAGTGATCAAACCACGCATTTTTCTATTGTCGATAAAGATGGCAATGCGGTAGCCAATACGTATACGCTGAACTTTTCTTATGGGACGGGGCTTGTTGCTGAAGGTACGGGGATACTGCTCAATAACGAGATGGATGATTTTTCTGCTAAGCCCGGTGTGCCAAATGGTTACGGCTTAATCGGCGGCGACGCCAATGCGGTTGAAGCCAATAAACGCCCGTTATCTTCTATGAGTCCAACAATCGTATTTAAAGACAGCAAACCTTATATCGTCACAGGCAGTCCGGGTGGTAGCCGCATTATTACTACCGTCACGCAGGTGATCTCAAATGTCATTGACCATGATATGAATATCGCTGAAGCGACGCATGCGCCACGTATTCATGACCAATGGCTACCGGATGAGATTCGTATCGAAAAAGCACTAAATATCGATACTATTAAGAAACTGGAGTCCATGGGACATAAGGTCAGTCAGCAGTCAGCTATGGGATCAACACAGTCTATTATGGTTACCCCAAATGGCGTGTATGGATCTTCAGATCCACGTATTGTCGATGCGGCAGTCGTTGGTTACTGATTTAACTTTTTCATGATAAATGCGTTTGGCGAAATTGGCTGGGTGACAAGCCCGTAAACTGTTTGAACTGGCGGCTAAAGGCACTATGATCGCTATAGCCGCAGTTCAACGATATTTGAGTGACTGACATCTCAGGCATGGCTAATAGCTTAACCGCATATTCTAATCTCAGCTTTTGTACAAACTGTAAAGGCGACATATTTAGCACTGCTTTAAAGGTGCGCTCTAACTGCGATAAGCTAAAATGTGCCAGCTCCGCCAATTCTGCTATATTGATTTTCTGATCCAGATTACCGCGTACGAACTGTGCTACGTCAGCCAGTCTCGCGTGCTTACGTAAAATGCGTTCGTTATCTTCATCAATATCGACGGATATCCCAACCATTGCGACCACTTGTTGACTGCTATTATAGATAGGCAGTTTATTGGTAATACACCAACCTAACTGACCAGATGCATAACTGTGCAGCTCTAAATTATCAACGATTGACTTCCCATCTCGCAACACTTTCATATCCTGCAAGATATAATCCTTACTCTGCTGATGAGAAAATACCTGCTCAGTGGTAAATCCCACAATGTCACTATGCTGACTTAACTTACAACGCTTTAATAATGTTTTGTTTGCCAGCTGATAGCGTGCCTGCTCATCTTTCACAAAAAACACCACATTCTTTAAAGTATCAAGTAGAGGCAGTAATAATGAGACATTACCAATAAATGCCTCACTACTTTCTGAATAATAAGTAGCCATGCTCTGCCGCAACGAGGCAGTAAAACCGACAAGCCCCGTCTCTTCTATTACATCCATCATCCTATGTCATCCCTGCCATCTCAATCCCAGTCATTAACAAGCAATACTATTTGCTCTTCCCTTGCTAAAGATAGTAAATCTCTATCAAAACACTACTTAATCAGAAGCTATCTCACGATGGATTTTTCTCATTAAAAACCATCATTATAGCCTCTAGTGTACACCGAGCCACTGTGCAGGAATGCGCATTTTTTCATCAGAAAACAGCAAGACGCTGTATCTAAAAAAGTTCATTCTATATACAGACCGCGTTAACACGATGGTTTTGACAAGGTCTAGCAAACAACAATGGAATGTTACTTTTTCACGGATGAATTAGGATGTCGGTCATGGCTTCTTCTCTATTTAATTTCAAAATTATTGACTCGCATACGGGCGGTGAGCCTACTCGCATGGTCTATGACGGCTTTCCTGACCTCGTCGGCGATACTATTCAAGACAAACTACAATCCTTCAAACAAAACTTCGATCATCTACGTCAAAGCATCATTTTAGAGCCCCGCGGTAATGATGTCCTTGTTGGCGCGCTACTCCTTCCTGCCAGCAATCCTAAAGCCACAGCAGGCGTTATATTTTTTAATAACGCTGGATATCTGGGCATGTGCGGTCATGGCACGATTGGCGTCATCGTCTCTTTAGCTTATCAACAAAAAATATCAGCAGGCATACATTGGCTAGAGACTCCCGTAGGTCTGGTTAAAGCAACCCTACGTGATGATGGCAGCTGCAGTGTACAAAACGTCCCTTCTTATCGTTATAAAAAACAAGTCGAAGTTCACGTTCCTGAGTTAGGGCTTATCCGCGGTGATATCGCTTGGGGTGGCAACTGGTTTTTCTTAGTGAGTGAGCATGGACAAAACATTCAAGCCAGCAACGTTAAACAGCTTACTCAAGTAACCATGCAAATTAAGCAAGCACTACTCAATGCCAACATCACTGGCGACAACGGCGGCGAGATTGACCATATTGAGTTATTTTCTGATAGCGATGATACACAAGTAGATAGTAAAAACTTTGTTTTGTGCCCAGGTTCAGCCTACGATCGCTCCCCTTGTGGTACCGGTACCAGCGCCAAACTTGCTTGCCTAGCGGCTGACAATAAACTCGCTCCTGAACAATTATGGCAGCAACAGGGCATAGTCGGCAGCGTATTCACTGGCAGTTATCAGCATGCAACTGAGCTTAATACTGAGTTGAATACCGATCTTAGTACTAAGCTCAATAATGCAGCTGGTACGGCTTATCCTGCACAGACCATTATCCCAACGATTCGTGGTCATGCTTATGTTTGTGCTGAGACCACACTCATTGTGCAACAAGACGATCCCTTTAAATGGGGACTCCCATCTTAATAAAATCACAGCATTATTTATGAAATGACAGGTTTATTGATAAACGCGTGAACACTCTTAAAACCGCTTAATCGACGAACGTAAGCGAGAAAAATTATGACTATCTCAAACGTCGACTTACATATCATTGGAGGCGGCATTATCGGTCTAGCGGCTGCGGTGACGTTGCAAGCGCGAGGCGTAAAAGTCGCACTGCTGGACGCCAATGAAGTGGGTCAAGGCGCATCATTAGGTAACGCCGGTCATATCGCTACCGAGCAAGTATTCCCCATTGCTGATGCCAGCATGCTCCGTCATGTACCCGCCATGCTATTGAATCCGACTGGACCGCTGCGCATAGACTGGCGCTATCTGCCGCGTTTGATGCCTTGGGCGATGCAGTTGCTGATGAATATGCGCCCTGAGCCATTTGAGCGGATTCATCACGCGTTGTTAAGCTTAAATAAAAACAGCCTGCAAGCGTGGCAAGGCTTTGCTGATCGGTGGCAATTGGGTGATTGGATACAAGTAAAGGGTTCGTTATTAACGGTTGAAAAGCCTAGTAGCCTTGAGCTATTAACAGCACACGGTAAGCGTCTCAATGACATTGATGTGAGCAATGAGCTGCTGAGCAAAGAGGATTTATTAGAGCGTGAGCCTGCCTTACAAGACAATCAGTTAGCAGCGTTATTTTTCCCAAATACAGGACATATCACCAATTTAAAAGCCGTTATCAATCAGCTTCACGATACCTTTAGACAATTGGGCGGTCATGTCATTGAACATTGTCGCGTCCTTGCAGCGACGAATGATGCAGATGGTATTCATTTGACCACCAGTCAAGGTGATATGACCGTGTCCAAAGTGATGCTAGCAGCAGGCGCCCACTCTAAAGCCTTGGCCAAGCAATTAACGGGCGTCAACATCCCTTTAGATACCGAACGTGGTTATCACTTAATGCTACCTCATGAAAGCGCGCGCTTACAGATTCCCGTATCGAGTTTGGATCGACGCTTTGTCATGACTCCGATGCAAGACGGCCTACGTTTGGCGGGTACGGTGGAGTACGCAGGACTGGACGCGCCTGCCAATATGCAGCGTGCACATATGCTATTACAACAAGCGCAGCCTATGTTAAAAGCGCCGTTAGATGCTAGCGATAGCGTGTCATGGATGGGGTTTCGTCCATCGACCGCAGACTCCTTACCAGTCATCGACAAAATCGAGCGTGTATTTTTAAGCTTTGGTCATCAGCATTTAGGGTTAACGCAAGCTGTCGTTAGTGCGCAAATGATTGCCGAATACTATTTTGATGAAGACCATACGATTGATCCAAAACCGTATCAACTTGCCCGCTTTCAATAAGCTATTTATTAAACGGTTATAAACCCAGCAAAAATCAACCGATTCATCATTGAATCATTACCCATTAAATCACCAACAATATCAACCCCAATAAGGATAGTCTCATGAACATAAATGGAATTTTAGTCCCAATCGTCACCCCTTTCGACAATAACGGCGACGTTGATGCGCAAAAATTAACGACACTGGTCGAAGCCTTTATTGAAAAAGGCGTTGCTGGTATCGTCGCTTGCGGTACTACAGGTGAGTACTATACGTTTTCGGCGGCAGAGCGCGAGCTCGTATTAACCACTATCGCTGAAGCCGCAAAAAATAAAGGCGCTGAGAATAAAGTCACTCTGATTGCTGGTATCAACAGCTTATCGACTGACCACTCTATTGAGCTTGCCGCACAAGCCAAAGCCTTAGGTTATGACGGCCTTATGCTGTCTGCCACCCCTTATAGCTTACCTGAGCAAGATGGCATTATCGCGCATTTTGAAAAAGTTGCGGATGCCAGTGAGCTGCCGATTATTATGTACAATTTCCCTGATCGTGTTGGCGTTGCCATTGAATTTGACACTGTTGCTCATCTAGCTAAGCATCCTAACATCGTCGGTGTAAAAGAAAGTAGCGGCGACTTTAGTCATGCGCTACGCATGCTGCAAGCTGATTTTGACAATTTTGAGGTGGTTTGTGGCTGTGATGATCAGCCCGTTGATTTCTTCTTTTGGGGTGCAAAGAGCTGGATTGCAGGCGCAGCGAACGTCTTCCCAGCAGAGCAAGTTTCATTATTTAATGCCACTCAGCAAGGGGACTGGGATAAAGCCAAGCAAATCATGAGTGAGATTTATCCTGCTATTCATTCTATGGAATCTGGCAACTATAACCAAAAGGCAAAAGCGGGCTGCTTAAAAGGCAGTATGGATGTTGGCTCAGTTCGTGTGCCATTAACTGACATGCCAGAAGATGAAAAAGCAGAGTTTTTAGCCTTACTATCTAAATAGCACTCACCTCAGCTTAGTAGAAATAATGTCAAGGATAACCCACGCTAAATTTGATGCCGTATTCAAATCTCGAATCGATGGCATCAAATTTAGCAGACAAGGATTAGAAAAATGAGCACTAAAGAACAAGCCACTAAAGAGCAAGTATTTGAGAAAGCAAAACAGCAGCAATTATGGGCGGGTCACTTAATAGCAGCAGATGGCTTATCAGAAGCTACTTTGGACAATTACACGCCGATTGATAACAGTATTATCGGTCAGATTGCTTCAGGTACTAGCGATGATGTCGATACTGCCGTACAAGTCGCTCGCGATGCTTTTGAAAACGGTGAATGGCGTCGTCTGGCTCCTGCTGAGCGCAAGGCTATTATGCAGCGCTGGTGTGCACTCATGCATGAGCACGTCGAGGAGCTGGCAGCATTAGATTGTGTGGATGCGGGTAAGCCGATTACTGAATGCTTAAATACCGATATCCCAGCAACTATCGAGACTTTTGAATGGTATGCCGAGGCCGCTGATAAGGTATTTGGCAAAATCGCGCCGACAGGTAGCACAGCTTTAGGACTTATTGTGCAAGAGCCCATTGGTGTCGTTGGTGCGGTATTACCTTGGAACTTCCCAGCCCAAATGTACGCTTGGAAAGTCGCCCCTGCTCTCATTATGGGCAACTCCGTTATTGTTAAACCTGCTGAGCTGACCTCTTTATCTGCCTACCGTTTAACTGAGCTTGCCTATGAAGCTGGCGTGCCCAGAGAAGCGCTGCAAATGGTCTGTGGCCTTGGTGAAAATGTCGGCGCGGCGCTTGGTCAACATATGGATGTTGACATGGTGTCGTTCACTGGCTCGACTGAGGTCGGACGTTTGTTCTTACAGTATTCGGCACAAAGCAATCTAAAAGAAATCGTCTTAGAATGCGGTGGTAAAAGCCCACAAATCGTCTTTGACGATGCCGTACTCGATGACGCTGCGATTAACGATATCTTATCGGCCGCGTTTTGGAATATGAGTGAAAACTGTAGCTGCGGCTCACGCTTATTAGTCCACAGCAGTCAAAAACGAGCGTTACTTGAGCAACTAAAAAACGGTCTGAAAGGTTGGAAAGTCGGCTTACCTTACGATGTCGACACGGCTATTGGTCCTATGATTGAAAAAGCGCATTTCGATAAGGTTTGTCATTACTTACAGACTGCAAAAGAGGAAGGCGCAACGATCGTTGCAGGTGGCAACATTCATGACGACATGGGCAGTGGCTGGTATATCGAGCCGACTATTTTTGATGATGTTACAGCCGATATGACTTTGTTCAAGGAAGAAGTCTTTGGACCCTTGCTTGCGGTGACAAGCTTTGAGACGGAAGAAGAAGCCATCAAATTAGCCAATGAAACCAATTATGGACTCGCCGCTTCTTTTTATACACAGAACATCAAGCGCGCTTATCGTGTGGCATCGTCCATCAAAGCAGGCACGGTCTCTATTAATGGTTTTTCAGAAGGTGATATCACCACACCATTTGGCGGTTATAAGCAATCAGGGTTTGGCGGTCGTGACAATGGTTTAGAAGCCTTAGCACAATACGCACAGACCAAAACCATTTGGCTGGTTAATTAACAAACGTATTCAGTCAGTACAGTCAGTACAGTCAGTACAGTCAGTACAGTCATCAATTAAAACAACAGCTTAAATGATTTAAGCCTTTAGTCACATACTTACAGGGAAGTAAGGCCATGGAAGCGATTATTAATACCATCGTCGGCTATATATGGAGCGATGCTTTAGTTTATTTGGCACTCGGTGTCGGCATTTATTTTACCGTGATGACCCGCGGCGTACAGTTTCGCTATCTTAAAGAGATGGTTAGGCTGTTGTTTGACAAGCAAACCTCAACCCAAGGTATTAGCTCATTTCAAGCCTTTAGTATGGCCTTATCAGGCCGAATCGGCGTCGGTAACATTGCAGGGGTTGCCACCGCTATCGCAGCTGGTGGACCTGGCGCAGTATTTTGGATGATAGTCATGGGTCTGCTTGGCGGTGCCAGTGCCTTTATCGAATCAACACTTGCACAGGTATATAAGCATACCGTTGATGACCAGTATCGTGGCGGCTCACCCTTTTATATCGAGCGTGGCCTAAAGATGAAACCCTTTGCTATTTTAGTAGCTACGGTGACTTGTCTTTCTTATGGTGTTTTGGTTCCTGGCGTACAGGCCAACACCATCGCTGATTCTTTTAATACCGCTTTTAACATCCCACCTGTTGCAACTGGTTTCATTATCGTTGCGCTGTTAGCATTTATCATATTTGGTGGCATAAAACGTATTGCAAACTTCGCTGGCAAGGTCGTGCCTATTATGGCGATCGGCTATGTTTTGATGATGGTTATCGTCTTAGCCTTTAATGCCTCAAACCTACCTGCTATGTTCGCCTTGATTTTCAAAAGCGCGTTTGGTATGGATGCTGTATTTGGCGGTATCGTCGGTCTAGCCATATCTTGGGGTGTCCGCCGTGCGGTATTCTCTAACGTTGCTGGTGCAGGCGAAGCAACTTTCAGCTCAGCAGCTGCAGAGGTTTCTCATCCTGCCAAGCAAGGCTTAGTACAGAGTTTTTCTATCTATATCGATACGGTTGTTGTCTGTACCGCTACTGCATTGATGATTTTATCTACTGGTATGTATAACGTCATTCCAGCAGAAGGCTTGGTACTAGTCGAAAACATGCCAGGCATTGAAGCTGGAACCGCATTTACCCAAGCAGCTGTATCGACAGTGTTTAACCAATATGGAAGTGGCTTTGTCGCTATCGCCATCTTCTTGTTTGCCTTTACCTGCTTGATTGCTTATTACTATATTGCTGAGACCACGCTAGTATACTTAGACAATAAATTGCGCTACCCTGTTTTAAAACCATTATTAAAAATAATGTTCTTAATAGTTTGCTTTACCGGTAGCATGCAGTCTGTTGGCGTGATGTGGGCGCTAGGTGATATTGGTTTTGGCAGCATGTGTTACCTTAACTTCATCGCTATCGTATTACTCAGTAAAACGGCGCTAAAAGTGTTAAAAGACTACGATGAGCAAATGAAGCTGGGAATTGACCCTGTCTTTGACCCTAGAAAAGCGGGCGTTGAAAATGCAGACTTTTGGATAGAATATAGTGATAGACATCATAAGCGTTAAATTCTAGCTAAATAATCGTAATTTTTCCCCATACAAGCCTCCTATATCATAATGATGTAGAAGGCTTTTTTCTATTATTAGACCCATTAGCAATAACACACTATGCTATTTGATAACTCCGAATGAGTGGCTGTTATGAGCAAATAATGCTATGATTAGCGGCTGAGATACAGCGTATAAAGTGTGGCTATTAACATGATAGTTTACTGAAAATATCAGTCAAACCATTGATATAGTATATTTTTTAAATACATTACCATCTGTTTTCACTTGCTTTATCTCTGACACTCATTCGCACCCTCTCCTTTTGTTTGCATTCGTAAGAGTCTTCTATGGCATTTGTACACCTTGGCATCCACAGCGAATATTCCATTACCGATTCTATCGTGCGTATTAAGTCGTTGGTTAAAGCGGCGGCGGCAGACAATCAAAGCGCCCTTGCCTTGACGGATTTATCCAACCTTTATGCCACGGTAAAGTTTTACCGTGCTTGCTTAGGTGCGGGTATCAAGCCCATCATCGGTAGTGAAGTCATCATGGAAAATGAGGACACGCGCTTAACTTTATTGGCGATGAACAACGAAGGCTATCAAAACATCACTCGTATCGTATCGCTTGGCTTTACCGAAGGACGTGCTGATCCTGTTAATCACGGTACTCCTGTTATTAAACGCAGCCATATTTTAGCGCATGCGACAGGTGTCATTGTCTTATTCACTGAAAAGTCAGACGTTGGGCAAGCATTGATTGGCTCAATGCCAGAAAAAGCCGATGAGCTACTGACAGAATGGCAAGCGCAGTTTGCTGATCGCTTATATTTTGCGATTAAACGCACCAATCGTACTGGCGAAGATGCCTTTATTAAAGCTGCTATTCATTCAGGTGCTAAGCAAAACATCCCCATCATTGCCCATAATGACGTGCGCTTCTTAAAGCAAGATGATTTTGATGCTCATGAAGCGCGAGTTTGTATTGCTGGCTCTTATGTACTTGCCGACCAAAATCGCCCACAGACTTATTCAGATGAGCAGTACCTCAAGACCCAAGCGCAGATGGAACAGCTATTTGCTGATATTCCGCAGGTGATTGATAATACCTTGCGCTTAGCAACTCGCTGTAATGTGACCTTAACGCTAGGTATTAATGTCCTACCAGAGTTTCCAGTACCTGAGGGCGAGACCACTGAATCTTTCTTTCGCTTAGAATCGCAGCGTGGGCTTAATAATCGATTAGACAAGCTCTTTCCAGTTGACGCGCGCAGTGATAATTGGAGTGATATCCGCCAAAGATACGATGACCGCTTAGAGTATGAGCTCAAGGTTATCTTATCAATGGGATTCCCCGGTTACTTCCTGATCGTGATGGACTTTATCCGTTGGGCAAAAGCCAATGGTGTACCAGTCGGTCCCGGTCGTGGTTCTGGTGCAGGCTCGCTCGTGGCTTATGCGTTAAACATTACCGACCTCGACCCTATCCATTACGACTTATTATTTGAGCGCTTTTTAAACCCTGAGCGTGTCTCAATGCCCGATTTCGATATTGACTTTTGTATTGAAGGTCGTGACCGTGTTATTGATTATGTCGCGCAAACTTATGGGCGTGAAGCGGTTTCGCAGATTATCACTTTTGGTACCATGGCGGCAAAAGCAGTGGTACGAGATGTGGCGCGCGCGCAAAGTAAATCCTATTTTCTTGCCAGTAAAATGTCTAAACTTATTCCCAAAACACCGGGGATCACACTCAGTCAAGCGCTTGAGCAAGAGCCGCAGCTGAAAGACTTAATTTCCAATCCTGATAATATGGATTATGAAGATGCCATCGAAGTATGGGAGATGGCTATCAAGCTTGAAGGTATTTGCCGGAACGTGGGTAAACATGCCGGCGGCGTATTGATTGCACCGCACAGAATCACAGATTTTAGCGCCATTTATTGTGATGATGAAGGTCACCGCGTCAGCCAATTTGATAAAGATGACGTTGAAGCCGTTGGGCTGGTAAAGTTTGACTTTTTGGGTCTACGTAACTTGACCGTGATTGATGCTGCTGTCAGAAATATCAACCTGCGCCGTGCAAAAGAAGGCAAAGATGCGTTGGTGTTAGAAGACCTGCCGTTAGATGATGCTAAAGCCTACAAGCTCTTGCAAGATGCCAAGACCACTGCTGTCTTTCAGTTAGAAAGTATGGGTATGAAAAAGTATCTGGCGAAATTACAACCGACCAACATCGAAGATGTGATCGCCATGTGTGCGCTCTATCGTCCGGGTCCACTCGATGCAGGCATGGTAGAGATGTATATCGACCGTAAGCATGGTCGTGAGGAAGTCATTTATGACCATCCCAACCTTGAGCCAATTTTAGAAAACACCAATGGCGTTATTGTCTACCAAGAACAGGTCATGCAAATCTCACAGGTGATGGCAGGCTATAGCTTGGGCGGTGCAGATATGCTACGCCGCGCCATGGGTAAAAAGAAACCTGAAGAGATGGCTAAGCAGCGCGACATTTTCGTCACAGGTGCTACGGCACAAGGTATCGATGAAGTTACCTCGGGCGGTGTGTTTGACTTGATGGAAAAATTCGCCGGTTATGGTTTTAACCGCTCGCATTCTGCCGCTTATGGTGTGCTTGCTTATCAGACCGCGTATCTAAAACAGTACTACCCTGCTGAGTTTATGGCGGCGGTATTGACCTCAGATATGAACAACACTGATAACGTCGTGTTCTTTATCAATGACTGCCGTGAAAACTTTGAGTTAACCGTCGTTAATCCATCGGTGAATCGCAGTGAATGGCATTTCGTCGCTGATACCCCGACCAATATCATTTATGGTTTGGGGGCGATTAAAGGGGTCGGTGAAGGCGCGGTCGAGTCTATTGTCGATGCACGAAGACGTGAAGGTCCGTTTAAAGATCTATATGATTTTTGCCGTCGCGTTGATATTAAAAAGGTCAATAAACGCACGCTTGAAGCCTTGGTCAGTGCTGGCTGTTTTGATGACTTTGCGGCGACTTTACGTCCAGACTTGCCAGCCGATGAAGCCTACGAGATTCGCGGTGCGTTAATGAGTCAGTTGCCAAGCGCCGTGCAAGCCGCCGAGCAAGATCGTCAAAATCGTGAAATCGGTATGATGGATTTGTTTGGTGAAATGGATGGTGTCGTCGCTGCCCCGCCACTCGTTATGACGCCAGAGCTAATTTGGGGTGACAAACACCGCCTAAAAGCAGAGAAAAATACTCTAGGGCTTTATTTGACCGGACATCCTATCGATGAATATCGAGACGAGCTCAAACGCTATACCTCAGGTGCTCGTCTCGATAAATTGACTGATACGGGCTATAACGGCAGCTGCTATTTTGCCGGTCTTATCATTGATATCGCCAACTTTGGTACTCGTAACGTTATTACCTTGGACGATGGGACATCAAGGTTAGAGGTCAGTTGTTATGCTGAGCGCTTTAACCGTGTCAAAGAACAGTTAAAAATAGATGAAGTCGTCATAATTAAAGGCAGCATCCGTGAGCGTGATGGGCGTTTATTTGCTCGTCTTGATAATGCCATGAGTATGGTCGATGCTCGCCTAAGATGGCTCAAAAAGATCAGTATTAAAATTCATGGTAGTGATATCGAGCTGCTGACACGCATGCAGCCTTTACTGAAATCGGCACAAGCTGACATCATACCAACACCGCGCTTGTCTTATAACGATGATCAGGACGAACAAGGTAATAATAGTAACAATAGCGTCTACGATCCTGCTATGGGTGGCAGCTTATATGACGAAGACGGTAATGATTTGTTGGCACTAGAAAGTAATAGGAGTCAAAGCGCCTCTAATCAAAGCTACGCCAATAATGCTCTAAGCAATACCGACGTCTCTATTAGAGATAATTGCCTACCCCTTGGACTCAGTATTTATGAAGAATATGGCATTGCTAATGTAGGACTGTCTGAGCATTGGCGCATCTATCCAAATGATGATAATTTACAGCAGCTAAAAAGCATGATTAGAGAAGATAACTTACATTTTCACTACAGCTAACGAATGTATTATCGTTAGCATATTCATTAGTAGGAAAATATTTATTATAATAATTCTTTCTGCGCTAACTTTAATCCTATTGGAACATGACTATGGCTACTATTACGAACAAGGATATGACCGCCATAACTGATGACGAGATTATCAATACTGAGCAGTTTGAAGATATGCGCGACTTATTAGAAGAAGACTTTGTCGATTTGATACAAGTCTATTTTACTGATTGTCGTCACCGTATCACAAAACTCAGACAAGCTCAGCAAGAAGAAGATAATGCCAATGGCTTTGAGCTTGCTCATGCACTAAAAGGAGCCAGTGTCAATTTGGGCGCAACCCAAATGACGCGTCTTGGCAGTCAATTGCAAGAGCTTTGCCGTGAGCGTCTTATCAGCGAACAAGCCCCTCTTATCGAGGACATTGCAGTTGCATTGCAACGTGCTGAGCAAGACATCAACCAGCGACTAGGACAACAATGAGTAACAATGCACCCTTATCTTTAGCAACAGCAGTACCAAACGTCAGCAATTATTTGTCTTGTGTTCAAGTAGTGATGGTCAATACGACATTGCCTGCCAATATTGGTTCAGCAGCACGCGCCATGCACACCATGGGTTTATCGAGATTGACGGTGGTTGATCCAAAATTACCGATTGATGACACTAGCGTTTCTCATGCTGCTGGTGGCAGTGATTTGCTATCATCAGCAATCATCGCACCAACGCTTGAGTCTGCTATCGCTGATTGCCAGTTGGTATTTGCGGCCAGTAGTCGTAGCCGTCATTTACCGCGTCCTGTGGTCACGCCGACACAAGCTGCCAAAATCATGCTGGATTTTATTGATAAGCAAAGCACGATTGACGGGCACGACAGTAATACAGCGCCCAATATTGCCATCCTGTTTGGGCGTGAAGATCGCGGCTTGACCAATGAAGAATTGGCTTATGCTGACTATCATGTTCAAATTGATGCCAATCCTGCTTATCCAGTGCTCAATGTCGCTTCAGCCGTTCAAGTGATCGCAAGCTTCATTTATGCTTATGCACAAACTCATATCCAAGCTGACAGCGAAGTTAATGATATAGCACAGGTAACTGACAACCTAGAGACGCTTGAACAAGGGATGCTTAATACCTATGTGCGCCAGCAATGGGATGAGCCAGCGATTACTCAACAGCAATTGCAACTGCTTACTGAGCGTACCACCGCATTAATGGTTCAACGCAAACTGGCAGATAGTGAAAACTTAAAATCGCTGCCATCGCGCTTATCTAGACTCGGTTCACGTATTCAACTCGACCAAAAAGAGTATCAATTACTCAGTGCTCTGCTGGCAAAACTTTTAAAAGACTAACATTTAATAAGTTAATTTTCTTGCCACTATGGGCATTATTAGTAGTACAGGTAGTCATATCATTTAACAATAAAAAGGGATTTACGATGAATTGGACTGTTTACTTATCCGGAGAAATACACACTGACTGGCGACAGAAAATTATGCAAGGCGCGAAAGACCATGGTCTTGTTATTAAATTTACATCAGCAGTGACTGAGCATGAAGCCAGCGATGCGGCAGGTGATGTACTCGGTAAAGATGACAATGGATTCTGGCGCGATCATAAATCGTCCAAAGTTAATGCGATTCGCACCAAAAATATGATCCAAAAGTGTGACATTGCTATTATTCGTTTCGGTGATAAATATAAGCAGTGGAACGCCGCATTCGATGCCGGTTATTGCGCCGCGTTGGGCAAACCGTATATCACATTGCATGCGGAGGATATTATTCATCCGTTAAAAGAAGTGGATGCCGCGGCAATGGCATGGGCGCAAACGCCTGAGCAGATTGTTGAATTGCTCAAATATGTTGTCAGTGATAGCTAAAGGATAAGAGTAATCGTCTGGAGATGAATCGCTAATTATTGGCGTTTTATCTACAGACGATTTTTTATTTAAAGTACATTGCTATATTTTTTGCTATAAAACTGCTATAACTAAAGAGATTGTAACCAAAAATACGATAGGACGATTTATGTCATTGCCAACTGCTTTATTCAAATCGCTCGTCCGCATCAAAAGAGACCTAAAAGAAGATATTGATGCGGTATTCAATCGCGACCCTGCTGCGCGTAATAGTCTAGAGGTAATCTTAACTTACCCTGGCATCCACGCGCTTATTCTACATCGCGGCGCGCATTGTCTTTGGCAAAATGAGCAAAAGCTTGCTGCTCGAGTGGTTTCTTATGGCTCGCGTATCATTACTGGTATCGAGATTCATCCTGCTGCTAAGATCGGTCGTCGGTTTTTTATTGACCATGGCATGGGTATCGTCATTGGCGAGACAGCAGAGATTGGTAATGATGTGACCCTTTATCATGGCGTCACGCTTGGCGGCGTTTCTTGGAATAACGGCAAACGCCACCCTACTTTGGAAGATGGCGTCATCGTCGGTGCCGGTGCTAAAGTATTAGGACCATTCACTGTTGGTAAAGGCGCTAAAATTGGCTCAAATGCTGTCGTGGTTAAAGCAGTGCCAGCAGGCGCAACCATGGTCGGTAATGCTGCTCGTATGATATCAGAGCATCATGACGAAAAAGGCAATCCTATTACGACCAAAGTCAATGATGCCAATCAACAAGAAAAAGCAGTGCAAGCTGCTTCTACCGAGAACCCCGCAGATAAAAAAACAACGAATCACACAGCGCGCGAAACCACTTTTCAAGCTTATGGCATTGATCCCATGTCACAAGACCCTGTTGCTGAAGCCTTTGCTAAAATGCTTGAACACATTCAACAATCAGAAAATCGCTTAGATCAATTACAAACTGCCATGTGCAAAATCGATCCTAACTTTTGCAAAAAAGAATATGACAAATTGTGCTTAGAAGATTTGGACGTGATTGGCAAAAGTGACATGAATGAGATAGGTGCTGAATCGTAATAACTTTTTATTCTTGGGCTGGGTTTAATATTAAGCTCAGCTTAGAGCTTTCGTTTTACAACTGTCAACTATCTATCCCCGCTACCAATTCTTTTATCCCTGCCCTCTCATGCGCTTTAAATGGATAGCGATTTGCCATTATTATCCATTCAGAATCATTTTTTTTGCTTAGGCTATTATCTTTATCCAATTTAACAAGCAATATATCAATATCCATCGTGACTTTTTTTATTGGTGCCTGTGTTTCCGTTAAACGCTGCCGATTACAGTCACATTCAAACTGTTTGAAAATTTGCTGCAACTGTTGTAATGTCATCGGTGACATTAACAAAATATGGACACATTGATTGGTATAGTCAGGTTTTGGTAATTCTATAGTGGCAGTGAAGTCAGGATTTTGAAAGGCTGTTGACAATGTTATAGCACCAATACTTGTCAATCGCTCTCGGACACGCGGTAAGTGTATCTGCGCATCATGGTTGCTACCTAAGGCCAGTAGCACAGCTTTTACAGGCTGTGCTTGCAGCGTTTCAGGATCGCAGCTTATCAGTGATTCAAATAAATCAGCCAAGGCTTTATGCATCATTAGACAAGCTAGGATTAACTTGATTGGTAGATACGCTAGATGCGGCTTTGGCATAGCGGGTGATTTGGACACCAACTGCATCTGCTTGTTGAATAGCGGTAGGCTTAGCAATACTTAAGGAAATTTTATCGCAGCTATACTTTTCAAGCAGTTTATCAGCGATTTGCCCAGCCAGATGTTCAAGTAACTGAGCCTTAATAGCTTGGCACCACGCACTGACATCATCACAGACTTCTTTGTAATTTAGCGCATCGTTTACATCATCTGACACCGCAGCACGACTGATATCGGTTTCAAGCGCGATATCAATCAATAACGGCTGTGTAATGGCGCGCTCCCATTCATAAACGCCAATCACCGCCTCTACTTTTAAGCCTTTTACAAACACGACATCAGACTGGGTATGAAACATACAAGCATCCTTGTTAATGATATTTTTACTATCTATTTTAGTTTGATAATTTATTTAGACGTTAATGCTTCTTCAGGTAGACGTGCCGCTTTTAGCTGCTTGCTTGGGCGATGACGCCATAAATCGATACTGAATAATAGCAGACCCAGCCAAATTAAACCAAAGACTGCCAAACGATGTAAATCAAAAGGCTCATTGTAATAGAATACCGCCAAGAAGAAAATAAAGGTCGGCGTCAGATAATTCATAAAACTGAGGATACTATAAGCGACCAGCTTGGTGGATTTGTTAAACATCAATAGCGGTATCAAAGTAATAGGTCCTGCCAACATAAGCAGCCAAATAGAAGGCGTAAACCAAAAGCTGATATTACTACTCGCCACATCAGACTGCCAGAACCATGCGATAAAAATAGGCAGTAGCATTGCTGTCTCGACAAACATTGCATCGACTGCTGTCAGAGGGGTTTGGCGCTGAATAGTGCCGTAAGTACTAAAGCTAAACGCCAATATTAACGATACCCACGGCAGGCTACCCAGCATGACCACTTGAATAACGACTGATAATAGCGCAAAACCAATTGCCACCCATTGCAAAGTACGCAGGCGCTCTTTGAACAGTAGCATCGACAACCCTACGCCAACCAGTGGTCCAATAAAGTACCCCAAACTGGCTTCTAAAATCTGATTGTTATTGACCGCCCATACATAAGTGAGCCAGTTTATCGCGATGATAATACCTGACACAAAGGTATAGGCTATCCACCTCGGGTTTTTCTTTAGCGTGTCAATCCACTGCCAGCGCTTGGTCACTACTAACACGATTAAAAGACAAGCAAAGGTCCAAACAATGCGATGACCAATAATTTCGGTGGCATTATAGTCCGATAATTGCTTAAAGTATAAAGGAAAAGCGCCCCAGATAGAAAAAGCTATCAGCGCAGTGACAATACCACGTCTGGTTGTTTTAATGGGAGCAGCAGGTTTTTTGATGACATTTTGGGTAGTCATAAGATAGGACAACTTTTTAGAGCAAAGCGCACCCTCACCCAATTATTATCATTGATGGTAATTTGGTGTTAAGAGTACAGGGTCACTACAGATAGAATAAAAGGTAAAAAGCAATGAGTTGATACTAGAAATCGTATCAACCCATTGCTGCCGAAAACCATAATTAAAATAATAAAATCAACAATAAAATTAATAGCTCATTTTATTGCTAAGCTATTATCATTGGCTCAAATTAAAGTTACTGCGTTAAGCACTCACAACGTCAATAGACATGCCAATTTGGTTGGCAAGTTCTGCAAATCCTGGGAAGCTGGTATTGACGGTTTCAACGCCTTCAATGGTAATCTGCTTAGAGGCGCGTAAGCTTGCCACCGCAAAGCTCATGGCGATACGATGGTCATGATGCGAGACGATATGTCCACCACCAAATACCGCATGGCTATTATTCACGTCACGACTATCAGCCTTACCCTTACCTTCGATAATTAGACCATCTTCGGTAACAGTGCAATCAACGCCTAATGTCTGCAAGCCTTCTGCCATTACTGCAATGCGATCTGATTCTTTAACACGCAGCTCTTTTGCACCGGTCAAAACGGTACGACCTTGGGCACAGCTGGCTGCGATAAATAATACAGGAAATTCGTCAATGGCAAGTGGTACTAGATACTCTGGTATTTCAATACCGACCAAGTTTGAGCTTCGAATAGTAATATCCGCTACTGGCTCACCGCCAACATGAGTCTCATTATTTAAGCTGATATCCGCTTGCATCAGCTTAAGAATATCAATAATGCCAGTACGCGTAGGATTGATACCGACTTGCTTCAAAGTCAATTCGCTACCTTGGCTGATGGCCGCAGCAACCATAAAAAATGCTGCCGATGAGATATCAGCAGGTACTGCGATATTACCGCCTGTGAGCGTGCCGCCGCCTTCAACACTGATACGATTGCCATCGACCGTTACTGGATAACCAAAAGCTGAAAGCATACGCTCGGTATGATCGCGGCTAACTTCAGGTTGAGTAACGGTAGTGGTGCCTTCCGCCCAAAGTCCAGCCAGCAATAAGCAAGATTTAATCTGTGCAGAAGCAACTGGCATATCGTATTCAACCCCTTGTAGAGGTTTGCCAACACTATCTCGACCAGTAATACTCAGTGGCGCTGTACCTTTTTGACCGGTGCTTTGAATCACTGCACCCATCTCACGTAATGGTGCTGCCACACGCTCCATTGGACGCTTATTTAGGCTAGTGTCACCCGTCAATACGCTATCAAATGCTTGCGCTGCTAAGATGCCTGAAAGCAGACGCATACTGGTGCCAGAATTGCCCATATATAAAGGTGTTTTGCTTGGCTTTAAGCCATTCATACCAACGCCATGAATGGTTAAATTGCCATTATCAGGACCTTCAATGGTCACGCCCATATCGCGAAACGCTTGCAAAGTGGCAAGCGCATCTTCCCCTTCCAAAAATCCAGTCACTTTAGTTACGCCAGTAGCAAGGCTACCGAGCATAATACTACGATGCGAGATAGACTTATCCCCAGGAATGGCAATAGTACCAGAGACGGTGTTGCTTGGGGTGATATAATAAGAAGCTGACATAGCAGAAGTATCCGTATAAGGGGTGCTGGCTAACATATGGCCAAAATGTCGCCGTGCGGCTTGCGCGCGGCCCAAAAGTCCCATCAGGGCGGTTGAATCTTTATCAATAATAAGCTGACGAATATCATTTAAATAACCGCTGTACTCATCAAGGGCGCTTACAATCGCGTTTTGGTTGGCAAAAAATATATCATGCCACATTTTAGGGTCGCTGGCAGCAATGCGGGTAAAATCACGAAAACCACCTGCAGCATAGCGGAAAATATCTAAATTATCATCATGGCTTGCCAGCTGTTCAACCAAATTAAAGGCGAGCAAATGCGGTAAATGACTGGTATGTGCCAATATAGAATCATGATGAGCGGCATCCATCGGCATGACGCTTGCACCCACTGCTTCCCATAACTGGCTTAATTTGGCAATTGCTACATGGCTAGTCGTTGGGAGCTCACAGACAATAACGCTATGATTGACAAACAATGTAGCGCGGCGAGCATGATACCCTGAATTCTCGGCACCAGCAATTGGATGTGCAGGCACAAGCCCGACAGGCAATGTCTCGAACACAGTCTTGGCAGCATCAATAATATTAACTTTGGTACTGCATACATCGGTAATAATACAATCAGTAGCAAGTAGACCACTATCCATTGCATTTTTGATATCTATAAATACCGCTTGTGCCGCTTGTACTGGTACCGCAATCACTATCAAGTCACTATCAGATATCACGTCATTGAGTACTGAGCTACCAGCGTCTAGTAAACCGTGTTGAATAGCTTCCTCTAGACTTGGCTCGTGTCTATCGACTGCAACGATACGCTCAGCTAAACCATTGTCTTTAATCGCTTGCGCAAGACTTGCACCAATTAAACCCAAACCTATCACACACACTTGCTGGAATAGCGGCTGCGTAGAGGATGGAGTCAGTTTAGTTACTGTTTGAAGATTTACGGCGTGATTTATTTTTTGCATATTGTTTTAATTATTAGGTGGCTTATTAAATTACTTATTAGTTATTGATTTAATCATCGGTCAAAATAGATCGCAAAGTATCAATCAGACGCATATTATCTTCTGCGACCCCTACACTAATACGCAGCCAATTATGCAAACCATAAACCTCTAGTTGTCGCACAATAACGCCTTGCTCAAGCAATGCCTGATAAATAACAGCAGCGTTTGTATCTTCCATTTCAACTTCGATTTCGACCATAATGAAGTTGGCATGTGACTTTATAAAGCCCAGTCCCAGTGCATCAAACTGTTTTTCCAACCAGCGCATCTGCTCGTTATTCATCAGACGAGTTTTTTCAATAAAGTCTTGATCCGCAAGTGCCGCTGCCGCTGCCGCCAGTCCAATGCGGCTCACATTAAATGGCTGACGAATGCGATTGAGTAAATCTGCCACAGCTACCGAGCTTAACGCATAGCCAACACGCAGACCTGCCAGCCCATAGGCTTTAGAAAAGGTGCGAACAATAACCACATTATCAAATTCATCTAACAGCGCCCGATTATTGCTCTCAGGGCTATATTCAATATAAGCTTCATCTAACACCACCAGTACTGAGCTTGGCACACTAGCGACAAACTCTCTCAACTCAGCATGTTCAAGCTGTGTACCGGTTGGATTGTTCGGATTGGCAATAAAGACAATTTTGGTATTAGAGTTATCCTGAACCGCTTGGCTCATGGCTTTTAGGTCATGACCAAAGCGCTGAGCAGGCACTTCAATATCCATAGCACCCTGCATTTTAGCGAGCATCGAATAGACCACAAAGGCATACTGGCTATAAACGATTGCATCATCTGCACCTACAAAACTACGCGCCAAGATATCGAGCAAATCATCAGAGCCATTGCCCAAAGTAATCTGATCAGCATTGACATCATTAAAATCAGCCAATGCTTGCTTTAGATAATAACCATTGCCATCAGGATAACGTGACAGCTGACCTAGCTGTTCAGTAATCGCTAGCGTAACGTGCGGTGAGCAGCCGATCGGATTCTCATTACTGGCAATTTTTACCACATCTGAGACGCCATACTCTCGCGTTAGCTCTTCAATAGGCTTACCAGTTTGATACGGTGCCAACGCCAAAATACTCTCGTAAGCAGGTACGAGCGGTAATAAATTTGACTCTGTCGATTGCGCAGACTGCATGATTAATCCTTAGATGTGATAACGCACCTATCATTGGCTAAGCCCATTAATGTCACTGGTGACCGCTATTTATGACAAGGCAATTTATAAACGCTTACGGCTAATACTAATAAAACAATAACTCATAGAAACCAGTAAATTTATAGTACTGCTTTTGGATAAGAGCCTAAGACACGTAAGTCTTTGACCAATGGACGAATATCAGCGATAGCAGCGCTCACATTTGGGTCTTCAATGTGCCCATTCATATCAATAAAGAAGACGTAAGCCCATTTATTAGGACGCTCAGGGCGCGTTTCAATGCTGGTCATAGACACGCCATGATAAGACAAAGGCTTTAATATTTCGATCAGAGCGCCCGCTTTGTCATGCGCTGAAACCATAATTGAGGTTTTATCTTGACCTGATGGTGCAATTGCTTCATGACCAATAATCAAGAAACGGGTCGTATTGCTTGGATTGTCTTCGATATTTGAATAAAGCTTATGCAAATCATATTCTGCTGCTGCCACGTCACCCGCAATTGCTGCCGAATGCCACTCATTCTTCAAGCGACGTGCCGCTTCACCATTACTCGATACCGCAACACGCTCGACATTGGGATAATTCACATCAAGCCAATGACGACACTGCGCCAATGATTGCTGGTGCGAGTAAATACGGCTTAACCCATCAAGTTTGGTATGTTCAGCGACCAAAAAGTTTTGATGAATCGGCAGCTCGACTTCACCGATTATTTTTAATGTAGAAGATAAAAAGCCATCTAGTGTATGGTTGACTACGCCTTCAGATGAGTTTTCAACGGGCACGACACCGTACATTGCGGTGCCCGCTTCAACTTCACGAAACACATCAGTAATGGTATTCAGCGGTACAGTATCCGCCGCTTTACCAAAGTGCTTTAATGCAGCCGCATGAGTAAAAGTGCCCAGTGGACCCAAAAACGCAATGCGCTGCGGCGCTTCTAAATCAAGGCATACCGACATAATCTCTCGAAACAAGCGTGCCATTTTTTCATCGGCGATAGGTCCTTCATTGCGCTCCATGACGGCTTTTAGCACTTGCGCCTCACGCTCTGGACGATAAAAGATAGGGTTGGCATTTTCAGCAGCAGAATCATTGGCAATGTGGTTCTTTTTCACGCTCGCCACTTGCTGAGCCAATTTGCCACGATTGTTAATCAGCGTCTGAATTTCGCAGTCTACCGCATCGATACTGCCGCGCAATGTATTCAAAAACTCTTTATCCGTTGCGGTAGTACTGATGCTTGCGGTGGTTTGGTTTAGATTATCATTGTTTTGTTCTGGTGACTGCTCACTCATTACCGCCCATCCTTTTTAGATTTTATTACTGTTAGGTATAAATACTTGTCAATGATGACCATAAATACTTCGTTAAAAGACATGAAGACTTTTTTAAAGGGCATAAATATTTTTGCTATTTGTTGCTCTTATATCGCCAATTTATCATTATTGGTTTTTTAAAGCAGCGCTATGTTCTTGGTAAAGTTCGTAGTATTCGTAAAGCTCAACCACTGACCGGCTCTACTATAACAAAAACTACGGACAGTGCCCATTCGTAAATGAACGTAAAGTGGCAAATCGCCATAAATCTTAGCATAGTTAAGCGATATACGGGCTTAGCCTGCTAAAACTATCAGGTAACATGTGCCTAAATCTATGTTACAGTTTAAACGGACACAGGATTTTATCCATAATAGACCACAACCATCCATAAGAAAATAACACCATTAATGAATAATACCAAGGATATCTGATGAGCGCATTACAACAGCTTCGCACTATGACCACCATTGTCGCTGATACAGGCGATCTTGCCGCCATTGAGCGTCTAAAACCTATCGATGCGACCACCAATCCAAGTCTAATTACCAAAGCACTGATCCATCCTGATAATGAAGCGGTATTATCAGAAACCATGAGCCGCCATCGAGATGATATCGATGCAGTAATTGATGAGCTAACCATTCAAATCGGCTGTAATATTTTATCTTTAATTGAAGGACGTGTTTCAACTGAGGTCGATGCCCGCTTGTCCTATGACACACAAGCGACCATTGATAAGGCATTGGCATTCATGGAAGCCTATCAAAAAGCGGGTATAGACTCAGAGCGTGTGTTGATCAAGATGGCAGCGACTTGGCAAGGTATTGAGGCGGCACGCTACCTTGAAACTCAAGGTATACACTGCAATCTCACCTTGCTCTTTGGGCAACATCAAGCCATCGCTTGTGCCGATGCTGGTGTGACCTTGATATCCCCTTTTGTTGGACGTATTTTGGATTGGCAAAAACGCCAGCAAAACCGTCAAAACATACCCGTCTCTGATGACATGGGCGTACAATCGGTTAAGCTCATTTATCAATACTACAAGCAGCATGGCTACAAAACGCAGGTGATGGGCGCAAGTTTCCGCTCAACTGAGCAGATATTGGCGCTGGCAGGCTGTGATTTACTGACCATTGCACCTGACCTAATTGATGAGCTAGCAGCAATGGATATCGAAGTTACACGTCAATTATCAGAAAGCATGTCGATGGACATGACAGATATGACACGAGTGAGCTTAAGCGCTGAAGAATTCAGTAGCGCTTATCAACAAGATACCATTACTCAAGATCTTTTACCAAAAGGCATTGACGGCTTTATTGGTGCGCGTGATGAGCTTGCCCACATGCTAGCGAGTATGCGCAGCTAAGCTGTATATATGATTAATATGGGCGTATAACCAAGCCTATCTGGCTTGAGAGTTACTTACTAAAGCACTATAAAACAATGGAAATATTACATAGTTATACGCAGCAGGTAATAAAAGAAATTTGCCTGCTCATAGTAAGTTGGCTATTATGAGCGACCTAAAATGACTACAAGCAAGGCTTCATTATGAAACGGCTAGCAGTGATATTAGCAAGCGGTACGCTTGCGATTGGTGCTCATGCAGTAAACTGGTCGAAAGTAACAGAAAGTCAGACCGGTTCCATTTTTAGCTTAGATTTGGATTCTATCGAACGCTCTGACATCAATATTCTTGATGAAAAGCGGGTCGAAAATATTACCGTCTCCATTCGTAGAACCTACCCTGCATTAAAAAGTACAACGAGTGATAGTAAAGAAAGCGGCATTCATCATAGCGACCAGCAATGGCTTATCTCTTGTAAGGACGCCAGCTATTACAGACGGGCATACGTTTATTATACCGCTGACGACAAGGTAATAAAGTCTTGGCAATCAGAAAAACCTCTCCTGACCACCAAAGATTTTAAAATTACTGCCCCAAAAACGGTCAGTCGTATGCTAGTCGAGCAAGCGTGCAAAAACCACGAACAAGCCAAATAGCACAAATAAAATAGGCAAAGGCAATCTAAAAAAGCATCATTAAAAAAGCGCGCTTTTTTAATGATGCTTTAGTTATATCATCTCAAAGCCATAGAAAACTGGCTTTGAACGCATTTTACTTATAATTAAGGTACTCTAAAAACACTACGGTACTGCTGGTATAAATTTTTTGCAGCCTCTGTCTGCGTAGGCACAGCAAGCAAGAAAAATTAATACCAGCAGTACATAATGTATCGATATTACTTTTTATTTTTACCCACTATAAGTAAAAATGCCCGTCATTTACGCCTTTAATACCGTATAAACAGGCACGGGGAAATCGCCATGTAAATCCACCAAATCTAATAAGACTAATGCACCAACGACCGTATGATCGGCTGATTGACATAGCTCATAGGCGGTGGTCAATGTGCCGCCCGTTGCCAAGATATCATCAACCAATAGCACACGCTCTGGTGGCAGATTGTTCTGCATCTCAAGAGTATCTTTACCGTACTCTAACGCGTAGGCTTTATTGGCAACAGGCGGTGGTAACTTGCCGGGTTTACGTAGCAAAATCATACCTTTACCCAGACGTCCTGCCAGCAAACTTGCAAACACGAATCCACGGGCTTCAACAGCACCCAAACAATCCACCTCATCCATTATGCCTTCAGGTAGGACAGCCAGCAGTGCATCAATGACTTCATTAATGTGACTGCGTAGTAACGGTGTAATATCATAAAAATCAATGCCGACTTTAGGGAAGTCTGGTACTGTGCGAATGATGTTCCAAAATGGATGATCGGTATTGAGCGTATTCGATGACTCGATTGCAGTATCAACTGCTGTAACAGCGGTGTTTGCGCTCATAGTAACCCTTAACGTCTATAACTTAGATAATGATGTAACAATAGCAAATAATCTATGCATCAGAAAATTAACGGCGGCTATTATAGCATAATTGCCTTTAATATTGCGCGGCAATGGGGAAAACACCACTTATTAAGTCAATAAAATCAGGCATAGTACTTGATAAACGTTTATCAATCTCAATATACAAGTGTAAACTTAACTATGAAAACAACGGTTATATGCTAAACTAGCTGCGTTTTTACAGTCTAGATATTGACGGTAATCATTCTTGATGTGCCATCAATGTCACCTTAAAAACGTATAGTAACACTGGTAATAATCGATAGGACTCTTTATGAAACGTTATGAATGTATTGTCTGCGGCTGGATATATGATGAAGCACTGGGCTGCCCTGAAGAAGGTATCGCACCGGGCACCAAATGGGATGATATCCCTGATGATTGGACATGCCCAGAATGCGGCGTTGGCAAGCTTGATTTTGAGATGCTAGAACTTTAAGCCAATGACCTTTTAGATAGGACCGTTCATGACAGAAAAAAACAACATTGATAATGCTGCTAAGTTGCCTGATTCATTGGATAGCAGCTCGAGTTACCCGACGCCTGAATGGCAAAAATTTGGTGAGCACCTGTGGGGCGCATCAGACCTCAGTGAGCATCTTTATCAAGCCATGATAGATATCGGCGACGGCATCGAGCTGTGTGTTGAGGCTGGTGGTAATCCTAATCATCCGCCACTGCTTATGATTATGGGACTTGGCTCACAAATGATATTTTGGCCAAATCATTTTATTAAGCGCCTTATTGATGCCGGTTTTTTTGTGATTCGTTTTGACAATCGTGATATCGGTTTGTCCTCTAAAGTACAAATCGATGGTCTACCGCGTATTAGTCAGCTTAAAATGATGATGCGCCTGCAAACGGGACTGTCTAATAAAGGTGCACAGGTTGCCTACAATTTAACCGACATGGCAGAAGATACGGCGCGTTTAATCAAGGCTTTGCAGCTTGGCAAAACACATTTGCTGGGTGCTTCTATGGGTGGCATGATTGCCCAAATCGTAGCGGCACGTTATCCAAGCCTAGTACAGCGGATGGCATTGATGTTTACCACCACCAACCGTGCCTTTTTAAAACCACCAAAGCCTAGACAGCTATATACGCTGATTAATCGCCCTGAGAGCCACTCTGAGCGTGATATCGTGCGCCATAGCGTTTGGTTTATGAAGACTGTTGGTACGCCAGGGCATGTAAATGTGCGCATGGTACGTGATATTGCCAAGATACGGTATCAGCGTAACTTTCATCCGCTCGGTACGGTGCAGCAGCTCAATGCTATCTTGGCATCAGGTTCTATCAGTCGATTTAGCAAACAAGTCAAAGCACCTACTATCGTATTACATGGCAGCGCTGATGGCTTAATTCCTGCCTCACAAGGTCGCGTGGTTGCCAAAACCATCCCTAATGCCAAATTTCATTTGATTGAAGGCATGGCGCACGATATTCCTGAGTACTATCAGCCGTATATGGTTGATTTAATTAGCAATCACTTATTAGAAAAATAGTTTTAATGAGTTAGCTTGTGAAATTTTCCGGCTACAAAAAAGAGCCTATAGCAATCATGAATCGCTATAGGCTCTTTTTTTGGTCAAAATAAAATATGCTGTTAGGATTTAATCACAGGCGATAGCCGCGCCTTCTTTGTCGATACACATTTTAGTGCCGTTCTCTAAGCTGCCAATCCAAGCCTTATCCGCTACAAACACAAAAGAAGGTTTGTCCTTATAGCGGCTATCAAGACTGAGGCTCTTATTATTGGAATCATTAAAGTTATTAGAGCCGTCAAAATCCTTAAAGTTAAAAGGAATCACAAGCTCGCCGCCAAGATTGATAAAGCCCCACTCTGCATCAATACGCACGCCCGCTAGCCCTTCCGAGAATGGACGTACTTCGTCGAAAGAATACGTAATCATAGTGACATTATTGTCATCAACAAATCCCCATCTACCGTCTTGTTGACGCGGCTGCAGCGTGGTAAAGCGATTAATTGGTATGGAGGCTGAATTTTTCTGTGTGCTATTTGCGCGAGCACTAGGTTTAACTTCTGATTTACTGGCAGCGGGTCGGTCATTTACACGGCTGTTTTTGGCACTCTTACCGTCATTACTTTTACTATTATCTTTTTTGACACCGGCATTTTGAGTATTAGTGCTTTGAGTATTGGCGTTCTTAATATTGCCCTCTTTATCAAGCCAGCTTATCGCTTTGTTTTTACGTACACGAGCCATACCGCCTCGGTAATCATCAATATCACTAATCGCTGCTGAAAATGGAACAATAGTCCTATTTGCCGTATCGATGACGCCATAGTGACCGCCCTGCTTGACCACGATACGCCCTTCAGATACCGGACGCGCCCAACCTTGACCGTCATTTAGCACATCGTACATCACAGGAATTACTTCACGACCTTGCATATTCAGATAACCGACATGACTATTACGCATGACAGGCAATAGACCTGCTGATATTTTATCTGCATCCACTTTTTGATAGCGCGTTAAATCAACAAGGCTTTTACCTTGCTTATCGATAAGGGCGACCGGTGCGCCAAAGTCTTTCACTGCTAAGAAATAACCACTACTCGCCGTACAAGAGACGTTCTTATAATAACTCTTAGGGATTTTACAGCTGGCAGCTTGCGCGCTTGGTATGACAAATAACGCGGTTGTTAACATACCAATTGTCAGCGCACAGCGCTTTATTAGGGATGACGGATCTTCAGATGTCGTTAATAACAGTGATCGTTTTGATAAGGTACGTTGGAGCATAAGCAAACCTAAGCTAAAGTAATGATGGCGGTTAAGGCAATTTAAATGAGATATTTTAAGGGTATTAGTTTTTTAAGCTGATGATATTACAATATAAAAGTAGAAATAAGGGTAACAAATCGCAGTAAGAACGCCAATGATATTCCTGTAAGGATATTAATTGGCAGTAGCTTGTCTTTATACTTTAGATGAAACCTTAGAAAGTTCATATTCTCTAAAGTCATAAAATACCACTATAAAATAAAAATAAATAATATCAAACCATTTCAATTTTAGCTCAAAACATCGACAATACGGCTTGTGGTAAAGATGATGTCTTTAGTACGCAATAATTGAAATAAAAGTTGTCATGATATAAGGATAATATATGGCTATTGCCTCTTCACGCTCCGCTGCTACTGGCTTGCTTATTGGCTGTGTGATCTTTGGTTTGGGCAGTTTAATCGTCGCTCATGTTGACATCGGTGGCTGGGCAATGGCTTTTTGGCGCTTGGCTATTTCAGGCGTGGTGTTTGCGGTATTAGCAAAAATGACAGGGCAACGGCTACCGCGCTCAAAACGTGCTGTTTTTTATGGCTTATTATCGGGTGCATTTTTAGGTTTGGATTTGGCACTGTGGCACGAGAGTATCTATGCGGTGGGTCCCGGCATTTCAACCTTACTAAACAGCTTACAGATTTTCTTTTTGGCAGCCATTGGCTTTCTATATTTTAACGAGCGCCAATCTATATTACAGCTTGTCAGCTTGGTCTTGGCAATGTTGGGTGTGGCAATGATCGGTAGCCCAGAATTTGCCCAAAATAAGGCCGCTACTTGGGGATTTATTACTGGTATCGTGTCAGGGGCTATGCTCGCAGCCTCAATGACCTTTATACGTAAAACCCATGATACTGAGCCGACGCCAATATTCATGCTTATGCAGCTGATTAGTATTGGGGGCGGACTGGCAATGATTGTGCCAATGTTTGTCTTTGATATGGGTAATATACTGCCTAATAGCTGGTCTGATATTGGCTGGATATTGATTTATGGTACGGTCATGCAGTGCCTAGCATGGGGGCTTATCGCCTACTCTATTCCCAAGCTGTCTTTGGCATTAACTGGATTACTATTATTGACCGAGCCGGTTGCGGCATTGGTAATTGATTATACTTGGCTTGATAAGCCCATCAATACCCTACAATGGAGCGGTGCGTTACTCACGATGTTTGCCATTTATTTGGGTTCGCTAAAGCCTAAACCACGCGCCCTACGCCGTTATCGGTTTTTTGCACGGTTTTATAAGCGTGATTATAAGTAAAGCTCGTACAGAACAGTAACGATTATAAATAAGCGTCATAATAGATAAAAGCCACAATGATTATTGTGGCTTTTGCTTATCAATATAGTGAGTTATTTGAAGCTTAAGATAGTAAAAAAGTTAGTCTTTTTGGCGATTAAATAGAGCGTTAAGCACAATTGCTGTTAAGGTAGCCGTACCGATGCCACCCAAATCAAAGCCGCCTAGATGCAAGCTAAAGTTACCGGTTCCCATGATTACAGTGACTGCTGCGATGATAAGATTGCTGTTTTTACTAAAGTCGATATGGTTGTCTATCCAAATTTTCGCACCAGCGATGGCAATCAAACCAAAAACTACGATAGATGCACCGCCCAATAATGCGGGCGGAATGGTTTGAATAATCGCACCAAATTTCGGTGACAAGCCCAGCATGATAGCAACCAAACCTGCTACGACAAAAATAGTTGTACTATATACTTTGGTGACCGCCATCACGCCGATATTTTCTGCATAAGTCGTCACACCTGTACCACCAAAACCTGCCGAAAAAGTCGTCGCTAAGCCATCAGCAAAAAATGCACGCCCCATATAAGGCGTTACTCGCGCTTTAGTCATGCCTTCTACCGCTTTGAAATGTCCCAAATTTTCAGCAACTAAAATAAAGGCGACAGGGGCAATTAATATAATGGCGCTCATCTCAAAACGCGGCGCATGAATACTTGGCAGCCCAAACCATGAAGCCGTCGACACACTGCTAAAATCAATCGGCACGCCATAGCCCAATACATTGGTCATCACAAAATAAGCAATATAAGACAATATTAAGCCAACTAATAACAGCAAACGACGTAGCATGCCGCGGGTAAATACCGCTACCCCACTGATAAGCAATACCGTTAACGTGGCCATCCATGCATCAAATTGGTTGGCAGACACCCCTTGAATGGTTACGGGCGCTAAATTAAGACCAATAATCATTACAATCGCACCGGTAACAATCGGTGGCATTAAGCGCTCAATCCAACCTGTACCCGTCTTCATGACCAGCAGACCTATCAATGCATAAATAATACCGCAGGCCATAATGCCGCCCAATGCAACATTCAGATTGGCATTAAATCCTACGCCAGCATATGCCGTCACGGCAATCACGGGACCAATAAAAGCAAAACTCGATCCCAAATAACTTGGCATACGTCCACCGGTAATCACAAAAAACATCACCGTACAAATCCCAGACATCAAAATAGCTAAGTTAGGGTCAAAGCCCATTAATAATGGCGCAAGCACTGTCGCCCCAAACATCGCAAAGGTATGTTGTATACCCAGTAGCATGCTTTTTGAGGGCGGTAAATACTCATTAATGCCAACCGGATCACGATCCAAATCACCGCCATATGGACGCCATGTTGGAAACCAGCGACCATTATCAAAGTCTGGATTGTGCGGTAAGTTCATTGTCGCCGAGCCAGTTGCAACATCAATACCTGCTGCTTCTAGTGCATTTGGCGTTGATGGTTCTTTCTGACTATGCGGCGTTGATTGAGACGAGTTTTCTGGAGGGGTTATCATGCGCGATTGTCCTATAGGCTTAAGCTAATAATAACAGACTGGTAATAACTCACTAACGATACAGGCTAATAATAGCTCGAATAAATAAAGAGATAACAAATAACGGTATTTACTATAAGTGCTGTTATAGATAGTGGCTATTATATGAGATAGCTATCTATACAATAAAAAGTTAATGGAAAAATAATGAAATCTAGCTCTTACTAACTACGGATTCTTGTATGGATACAGAGCTATTTTTGATATTTTTAACACACTGTCTCTCTCGCTTAATCTTAATATCTCGCAAGAACATACTTTTTATTTCTATGTTTTTCTACACTATTTTTCTATCTCCAATCAGCTGTTTGGAAATATCATAATAATAGGTATTATTTTAGAGTATTACCACATTTTGCTAGCTGTATTGACTAAGATATGCTTTACTAAATTCAACGCTTTGGCTGCTCATACCGTGTATTCTATAGCGACAGCTAACTTACAGGATGTTACATAAGCGTTGATGCCGAGCATCATAACGGAATTTAATAATAAACAACAGCTATTATTCACCCGTCACTCGAACGAACACGTTTAAACATTTTCATAGACAATGCACTAAATTTATCGATGATCGATACTTATTATCTATTGTTGCCCATTATAGTTTTATATGGGCGCAGTAGTCTTTGCTATGCGGTTTTTCTGAATCCCTTTTATTTTTTGGTAACTTATTATGATTAGTGTCTTTGATTTATTCAAAATCGGCGTTGGCCCATCAAGCTCTCATACGGTTGGTCCTATGATAGCGGCTAACTTGTTTGTACAGTCACTCCTAAAGCAAACCAATCTGAGCGACATCCAGTCTTTAGAGATTGAGTTATATGGCTCGCTTGCGGCAACTGGTAAAGGACATGCTACAGATACTGCCATATTACTGGGCTTACTTGGTCATGCACCTAGCACCATCGATACGCGTTTGACCAGTGAATATCTGGCACCGATCTTTTCAGACAATCAACTCAATATCGCAGGCGAGCACGTTATTGCTTTTGATACAGAGCGTGATATTCACTGGTATGATGAGACGGTTCTACCTTATCATCCGAATGCTATGACTATTCGTGTGTCTTTGGCGAATGGCAGCCCTTATCAGCAGACTTATTATTCCGTAGGAGGTGGATTTGTTATCAATGAAGAAGATGCGACCAATCCTGATGAAGATAATGCAACGCCGACTATCGATGTGATTCCTTATCCTTTTAATAGCGCCGCAGAGCTATTAGAACAATGCCGTAAACATCACTTGAGCGTGAGCGAGCTGGTATTAGCAAACGAATGCCATTACCGTGAGCAGGCAGAAGTATTTGCGTATTTAGATTCTATTTGGGAGTCGATGCAAGATTGTGTGACCCGTGGCTGCCAAAACAGCGGTATTTTACCGGGTGGATTAGATGTAAGACGCCGCGCTCAAGCACTATATGTGCAACTATGTGCTGAAAAAGACCAGCCGATTGCGCAAAATGACAAACTGGTTGCGATGGATTGGATTGATTTATATGCTTTGGCAGTCAATGAAGAAAATGCCAATGGCGGCAATGTGGTCACTGCTCCTACCAACGGCGCCGCAGGTATCATTCCTGCAGTGATGCATTATTATCGCGATTTTTTATCAAACTATAGCCTTGATGGCGCGCGCAAGTTTTTGTTAAATGCCACAGCAATTGGCAGCTTAATCAAACAAAACGCTTCAATATCGGGTGCTGAAGTGGGCTGCCAAGGTGAAGTCGGTTCAGCTTGTGCGATGGCGGCATCTGCATTGGCAGAAATCTTAGGTGGCGACCCTGCTAAATGTCTCAATGCTGCTGAGATTGGTATCGAGCATAACTTGGGTCTGACCTGTGATCCTGTTGGTGGCTTAGTCCAAGTACCTTGCATCGAGCGCAATGCGATGGGCGCAGTCAAAGCAGTCAATGCTGCACGACTTGCCTGCCGTGGTAATGGTCAACATTTTGTCTCTTTAGACAAAGTCATTGAAACTATGAAAGTTACTGGCGCTGACATGTTAGATAAATACAAAGAAACTTCTCGCGGTGGATTGGCAGTATATGCTGACAACCGTATACCGACTGCCACTCATGGCGTCAGCGTGAAATACAGCCAATGCTAATGATTGGGCAGCTTATAATTCAATAGAAAATATAAATCCTATTATGAAAAAGACCTCTAATCATTAGAGGTCTTTTTTCAAGCTAACTGCTATTGAATTAACGATAGTGCTATTTATTCCAAAAGCTACTTGATGAGCAATTATTCCGCTTTTTTTGACACTACTTGGTTCAGTATCCAAACTGGCTTAACCGCATTCGTTACTTCATCCATCATCGCTTCTTGGCGAACGTCTAAAACATAACGATAATTTGGCTCATACGTAAAGCCTTGAATATTACCATTTAAAGGGGTGTAGTTTTTCTGATACGTTTGGCGATACTGCAAGCACTCTGACTCAATCATGGCACCATTAGAAGCTTGTAGCTCACAAACTGCTTTCAGCGGAGCTATCTCTATTTTAAAACTTGGAATGTTAATGACTTTAACCACTGCTGGTTCACCTTCAACGACCATGGTACGCGTATCGTCAGTTGCCATGGTTGAACAACCTGATAAAACAAACGTTGCCATCACTGCTGCTAATGCTAACTTTTTCATTATAAAATCCTCAATATATTCATAGTTTTATTTGTTTAGACTCGATTTATTCATTTTAGAATAACCGGTTTTTCAATATCACTTAATCACTTATTATTAACTCGACCAGTATAGGGCGCAAAGTAACTGCGCCTCTATAACTGCTTTGTAACTTAACGTCAGCTTTTGCAACGACTGTTAATCAACAGTAAATAAATATTTTTGATATTACCGATAAATACACCCTACTTTCAGTGATATCAGTTTAAAACACTAAATAAAAAACGCTCAGAATCATGATGATTCTGAGCGTTTTTTGTAAGTAAGTATTAAGATTGTTTAGCTACGATAGTCCGCATTTATTTTGACATAGTCGTAAGATAAATCGCAGGTGTAAACGGTATCATGGGCATCACCGCGTACAAGATCGATATGAATGGTAATCTCAGGGCGACTCATGACCGTATTGCCCGCCTCTTCCGTATAGTTTGGCGCGACACCACCATTTTGACAAATCATAACTTCGTCTAAGTAGACATCGACTTGTTCGGTATCAAGGTCTTCAATCCCAGCATAACCGACGGCTGCTAATATACGACCCCAGTTGGCATCACTGGCAAAAAATGCCGTTTTGACCAAGGGTGAATGCGCAACCGCATATGCCACATCGCAGCATTCTTGCGTGGTTTTGCCACCTGTAACTTTAACTGTCATAAATTTAGTAGCGCCTTCACCATCACGTACGATCAGTTGTGCCAAACGTATAAAGACTTCAGCTAACGCCTCAAACACTGCCTGATAATGTGGGTGCTCAGGGCTATCAATGATATCTGAGCTCGCAGCACCTGTCGCTATCAATACACAACAATCATTGGTCGAGGTATCACCATCAACCGTAATACGGTTAAAAGACTGCTCATTGATAGCATTTAACATCTCTTGTAATAAGTCAGCAGCAATATTGGCATCGGTTGCAACATAGCCAAGCATGGTTGCCATATTGGGACGTATCATGCCTGAGCCTTTTGACATCCCCGTAATATGATAACTACTACCATCAACATCGATTTTTTTACTCGCGAGCTTTGGAATCGTATCCGTTGTACGGATACCATTTGCAGCAGCAAGCCAATTATCAGGCGCTAGATTGGCTAATGCGTTGTCTAGTCCAGCGATAATCGCTTCACTATTTAATGGCTCACCAATAACACCCGTCGAAAATGGCAGTACTGCATCACTAGCCACGCCAGCTTTAGCAGCCAATGCCGCACAGATATCTGTGGCGCGGCGTTTGCCATCAGCACCGGTTCCAGCATTAGCATTACCAGTATTGGTCACCAAATAGCGCGGAGAAGCTGCAGCAAAGTGTTCACGTAATACGCGCACAGGCGCTGCACAAAATGCGTTTTTGGTCGTTACCACTGCAGTGGCCGCATCAGCTGCGATCTCAATAATTACCAAATCATCACGATCTTTATAACGTACGCCTGCTGCGGTAGCGCTTAATTTAATGCCTTCAATAGGATAAATCGTCTCAGGTACTGCAACATTGCCAACTGCCATCATTCACTCCTTAATTATTGATATTGGTATATTTTTATTGATTGTAAAGCTTTAATCGTAATGGTAAAAACATCATACTTTGTTTAAATCAAATGCTGTCCAAATAGGCGCATGGTCAGAGGGTTTTTCCATAGCGCGCAGCTCATAGCTGATACCCGCATCAACACAACATTCAACAAGATCAGGCGTACATAAAATATGATCAATACGCAATCCACGCTTAGGATCATCATCAAAACCGCGACTGCGATAATCAAACCAGCTGTATAATTCAGTGCTTTCTGGATAATGCAAACGGTAGGTATCAGTCAACTCACGTGACATAAGATTGCTATACCACTCACGCTCCTCAGGTAGGAAGGATGTTTTTCTATTTTTCAACCAACGCTTAGCATTTACTTCACCGATTCCAATATCGATGTCTTCTGGGGCAATATTCATATCCCCCATAATCACTAGCGAGCGCCCTTCTGCTTTTAGCGTATCAATATAGGCCATTAAATCAGCATAATAAGCACGTTTCATCGGAAATTTGGTCGGATGATCTTGACTCTCACCCTGTGGGAAATAGCCATTGAGCACATCAATCTCACGCCCATCAAACTCATAACGCGCATGAATAAAACGTTTTTGCGCCTCTTCATCTTCGTTAGGGAAACCCTTTTGCACAAAAATAGGCGCAACTTTCGATAATAATGCCACACCGTAATGCGCTTTCTGTCCAAAATACTCGACGTGATAGCCCAAGCCTTCTACATTTTCAAGGGGAAACTGCTCATCATGCACCTTGGTTTCTTGCAGACCCATGACATCAGGATCGATAATATCTCGCACCGCCTCCAGCTGATGTTGACGAGCTCGGATACCATTGATATTAAAACAAACAAAACGGGTCATAAATTATCCTATCCTATATAAATAACTGCTTTGATAAGTAAATGCAGTTTTAAAATGCACTTATAAATAAATCTAAAATAAAACAAATACGGTTATGATAACAGACATAGACAGCGCTAGCTGTTGCACCCTTTTATATCTTGAGTTAGAGTGTTTGTTTGGTCTAATTACTTGGCTGTTTGCCGTGTCATTTTATCAAAACATGCTATCAAGCCACTCTTATTGACTATCCTACTTTTTATTAAATCATGCTTATCAAGCAGCGGCATTTAAACAACTTATAACACCCTATTATTAAAAATCTATTGAGCATTATTATGACAAAAGCAACTGATAAGAACCCAACTGCCGTATCAAAACCTCACATAATTACGCCGTTATTTGCGACCAACTATAATGTCTACATCAATCATACTGATGCTGGCGGTATAGTCTATCATGCCAATCACTTAGTATTCTTTGAAAACTGCCGCCGCGATTGGTTTACTCAATTGGGATTAAATGGTTATTTCTTGGAGACCAATGACGGTCAGATTCAGCATTTCGTCGTCACTCAAGCGGACTTGCAATATAAGCGCGCTATTTTATTAGATGAGGTCATTAATGTACGCATTGATAACGTTGAGATAAAACCTGCAAGCATTGTATTCTATCAAAGCATTTATCGTCAGCACTCTCAAGAGAACACTGCTGACAATGTAAAAGCGGTTTTGCTAAGCAGCACTAAAATCGTTGTTGCCTGCGTACAAAATCAAATCACACCGGATGCTATAGAGAATGATGCGTCAAATAAAACCAGTACCAATACGACGCCAATGCGCCCTATTCGTGTGCCAAAAAAATTACGTGTTGCTATTGAGCAAGCAATTTCAGAATATAATAAGTAGCTTCTATAATAATTGATTTCTTAAATATCTTTAGAAAAATCTGTTTTTCCTACGACAATAATTAGTCATCTTCTCTTTTCGTATGATATATAGAATCGATTTGATTTAAAACCGATACAGCTCTACTGCTATAGATTTTTCGTAGCCCCTGTGAAGCATACTATGCCTACGCCGACAGAGACTGCAAAACATTCATTCCAGTCTCGCTGTATCATTTTTACATTGAGCTGGCTATAGACCTTGCTATATATTCATTTATAAGAATACTTCCTGTACTGAGCAGTACTCTTATCATCGTAGTGCCTTAGCCTAGATTCATGCTAACGTATTGCTTAAATGTATCATTATATATTTGATATATTATTTTTTTGTGGTAGATGGTTGGTAGAAAAAATTAATTCGACTAATTTTTTAAGATTACTCAAATAGTTTTTTAATCAAACACTTATTTTTTACCATTTACTGATGTCAAATAACCCAATAACACCAGCAGTCTGTCAATGGATAAGGATATTATCAAATTCAGCGATCGCTTTTATGTCAGCGCTGTTTTTTTATTGACACGGATCTGACTGCTTAGCTAGCAACATTTAACCTCTCTCATATTTCAAGGACGCTGACTATGACGCCAAATAAACCTTGGCTTGCAAATTACCCTATTGGTGTGCCAAAGACGATTGATCCAGACAAATATAGCAGTATCATGGAGCTATATGAAGAGTGCTTCGATCGCTTTCGCATGCATCCTATGACCATCTGTATGGGCGTTACTCATACCTACGACGATGTCGATAAAGCCTCTATCGCGGTTGCTGCATGGTTACAGACGAAAGGTCTGCCTCAAGGTAGCGTAGTCGCGCTTATGATGCCAAACGTGCCGCAATACTTGCCAACGATGATTGGTATTTTGCGGGCTGGCTATATTTGTACACCCGTAAATCCTCTGTATACTGGGCGCGAGCTACGCCATCAATTGAATGACTCTGGCGCTCAGGTTATTTTTGTCGTCGATAACTTTGCCCAAGCACTTGAGCAGGTCATTGAAGAAACCCATATCAAACACATTGTCCTATCAAAAATGGGCGATATGATGGGTCTAAAAGGTATATTGGTCAACACCATTATTCGTCAGGTCAAACGCTTGGTACCCAAGTATAATCTGAATGACCCAAAATACGATGTCACTAAGTTCCCTGATGTGCTCAAGAAAGGCAAAAACCTGCCGTTCCAAAAGCCAAAACTGTCTTTGAGTCAAACCGCCTTTTTGCAATATACAGGTGGTACAACAGGGCTTTCTAAAGGCGCTATTTTATCTCAGCGTAATATTGTCGCAGGCGCGATGCAGTCAGAAGCTTGGACTCGCCCTATTACCTCAGAGATTAATGAGGTATATATCAATATGGTGATGGCACTGCCGCTGTATCATATTTTTGCCTTTATGCTGAGCTCACTGGGTATGCGTGCAGGTTACACCTTTATATTGGTTCCTAACCCGCGTGATATACCAGGCTTTATTAAGACGTTATCAAAACAGCCCTTCCATATTTTCCCTGCGGTCAATACCTTGTTTAAAGGCTTACTCGACAATCCGAACTTTAAAAACCTAGATTTTAGCTCACTACGCATCTCACAAGCAGGCGGTATGGCAGCGACTGAGCAAACAGCAAGACGCTGGCTTGAGACGACAGGCTGCGCTATGATTGAAGGTTGGGGAATGACGGAAGGGGTTGCTGTTGGTACGGCCAACGTCATCACTGATCGCAAGTTTAATGGTACGATTGGCGTCCCTGTCCCTAGTGTTGATGTCATTATTATCGATGACGAAGGCAACCCTGTCGGTGCCAATCAAGCAGGCGAGATGTGTGTCAAAGGACCTAACGTCACCTCAGGTTATCTAAATAGAGACAGTAGTGATGACTTTACCAAAGATGGCTACTTTCGCACTGGCGATATCGTCAGCATGGACGAGAAAGGCTACTTTAGACTATTAGACCGTAAAAAAGACATGATTTTGGTGTCAGGATTTAATGTATTTCCAAATGAGATCGAGTCGGTCATGCTTGATTGTGACGGCATTATCGATTGTGCTGTCATCGGTATCCCTGATGAGAATCAAGGTGAAGCGGTCAAAATCTATGTTGTCCCTGCTGACAACAATGTCACCAAAAACTCTATTAAAGAGTTTGCTTTAGACAATATGACTGGTTATAAATGTCCACGTCATATCGAGTTTGTTACTGAGCTACCAAAAAGTAACGTCGGTAAAGTATTACGTCAAAAACTTCGCGAGAAGCATATGATAGACAATCCTCAACTATAATTAAAGCGGTCTTTTAATTGTCAAGAGCGCCTTGCATTAGATGCAAGGCGCTTTTTTATTAACCATACCATCGATCAATTTTAAACTTTATTAGCATTTTTAATATGCTATCTTGTCTCTGCAATCGCTTCACTATTCTTAGTTGCAACATATATTTTTCAATATATCAAGTATAACGACAAACTCTCAAGTTCTTTTATAGCAATAACTTACTCAATTACACTTATGTTAATGTATTGCCGAAATATGTTACGCTATTGTTTATAACATTGAGTCAGTAATATATTTAACTAAGGTCAATTAATCGACCTTAAACAGCAGTACATTTTTCAAAAATAATTACAAACCAGCCATTTAATCTATTCAGATGAGTTTTCTGTGTGGTTAAATGAATTTTTAGTTCAATCACCTTGTATAAAGGCCGCCGTATTTTAGCAGTTTGTGAATAAATGGGATAGCACTCGACAATCCACCGCTTAACTGGCGATGACTCGTATTGTTGACATGGATGTGACTACTTTTGTATAGAGCCTTAACTGATCGCAAATTTAAGGACGCTTAGTATGACAACAGATAAACCTTGGCTTGCTCAATATCCAGCAAACGTACCCAAGACTATTAATCCTGATCAGTATGAAAGTCTCATCGAGTTGTATGAAGAGTGTTTTGACCGCTTCCGTATGCATCCTATGACCATCTGTATGGGCGTTTCTCATACGTATGGAGACGTGGACAAAGCGTCTCTTGCTGTCGCTGCTTGGTTGCAAGCACAAGATATCCCTAAAGGTAGCGTAGTGGCAGTCATGATGCCAAACGTGCCGCAATACTTACCGACGATGATCGGTATATTGCGCGCCGGCTATGTTTGCACCCCTATTAACCCACTGTACACTGGTCGTGAGCTACGTCATCAACTCAATGATTCAGGCGCTCAGGTTATTTTTGTCGTCGATAACTTTGCTCAAGCACTTGAGCAGGTCATTGAAGAGACAAACATCAAACGTATTGTACTATCGAAAATGGGCGATATGATGGGACTAAAGGGTATTTTGGTCAACACCGTTATTCGTCAGGTCAAACGCTTGGTACCTAAGTACAACCTGAATGACCCTAAGTATAATGTTACCAAATTCCCTGATGTGCTTAAAAAAGGCAAAAACCTGCCTTTTCAAACACCAAAAACCTCACTGCAACAAAAAGCTATTTTACAATATACCGGCGGTACAACAGGCCTATCTAAAGGCGCTATTTTAACCCAGCGTAACGTTGTCGCTGCTGCCATGCAATCAGAAGCATGGTATCGCCCTGTTACCTCTGAAATTAATGAGGTGTACATTAATATGGTGATGGCATTGCCGCTATATCATATATTTGCCTTTATGCTGAGCTTGCTAGGTATGCGTTCGGGTTATACTTTTATATTAATACCTAATCCACGAGACATGCCTGGATTTGTCAAAACCTTATCAAAACAGCCCTTCCATATTTTTCCTGCCGTCAATACCTTGTTTAAAGGACTACTTGATCAACCAACCTTTAAAAACCTAGATTTTAGCGCATTACGTATCTCACAAGCAGGCGGTATGGCAGCGACTGAGCAGACGGCAGCACGCTGGTTAGAAGTCACTGGTTGCCCGATGGTTGAGGGTTGGGGTATGACTGAAGGGGTTGCAGCAGGTACTGCTAACGTCATTACTGATCGCAAGTTCAATGGCACTATTGGCATTCCTGTACCTAGTGTCGATGTTATTGTGGTCGATGATAATGGCGAGACCGTAGGTTTTAATCAGTCTGGTGAAATGTGCATTAAGGGACCAAATATCACCTCAGGCTATTTTAATAAAGACAACACCAATGACTTTACTAAAGAGGGTTATTTCCGTACTGGTGATATCATTAGTATGGACGAAAAAGGCTATATCACTTTACTTGATCGCAAAAAAGACATGATTTTGGTATCAGGATTTAACGTCTTTCCAAATGAGATTGAGTCAGTTATGCTAGATTGCAAAGGTATTATTGATTGCGCAGTGATTGGCATTTCTGATGAGCATCAAGGCGAAGCAGTCAAAATTTATATCGTCCCTGCTGATAACAATGTTACCAAGAGTGATATTAAAGAATTTGCCTTGGACAATTTGACTGGCTACAAATGCCCGCGTCATATTGAATTTGTGAGTGAGTTGCCAAAGAGTAATGTGGGTAAAATATTGCGTCAAAAACTGCGTGAAAAACACATGTCAGATAACCCTCAAACCTTGTAGTACTTGAGCTTTAGAATTAAGATAATAAAAAGCCCTCAACATTAATGTTGAGGGCTTTGTATTATCTTTTCTTAATATCATCAACGTGGTTTGTGCTAACTGACTTTATTGACCACCTGCAATGGCAAATGCTTCATTGCTTGACCGACAATAGACCATGGTAAGCTCGGCACGCAAGCTTCTTCCACGCCAGCCTCAATAGCTGCAACAATGGCTTTCGTGCCAGTATCTGAATCTACTTCAAACGGTAGTGGTTTGGCATTTTCATTGATTTCAGTACGGATATAGCCTGGATAAATAGTAGAGACTTTGATCGGCAGTTTGGTCAATAGCATATCAGCACGGATACCTTCTGCCAAATGTGCCAAGCCTGCCTTACTCGCACCATAGGCAGTCAAGTGCTTAGGTAATCCACGCATCGCTGACATACTAGATATCACGACCAAATGGCCCCTATTTTGTGCGCGAAAGATACTCATCGCCGCTTCACACTGCGCGAGCGCTGAGATAAAGTTAACTTCAACCGTACGGCGGTTGGTATCAAAGCGTCCTTTACCAATACGGCGACTCTCGCCAATGCCTGCATTTACCACGACACGATCAATATGACCAAAGTCAGCCGTGAAGGCATCAAACACTTCAAAAATCGCATTATAATCACTAACGTCTAACACTCGATACTCGATACGAATATCAGGATATTGTGCCATCAGCTCTATTTGTAGACTGTCCAAACGATCCGTACGACGCGCACAAATAGCAAGGTTGTATCCAAGCTTAGCAAACAATCTCGCCATGCCCTCGCCCAACCCTGAGCTGGCACCCGTGATTAAAACTGTTTTGCCACGACCAATCTGCTGCTTATTTAAACCTTTTAAATAACGTGCTGGTTGGACCGCGCCAAATAATTGATTTTTACTTTTGGCAACTTTTTTTGCCACTAGGCTCAGTAATTTATTTTGCATGGACATTCTCTTATGTATCAATGATAACCTCAAGATAACGTAAACACTTCCAACTGTCTATCTGGCTTTGGTGTTATCTGCGCTAATAGCCAGCCACTACAGACTTTCTATAACAAGGTTTTAGCAACCAATCCTGAATTATCGCCATGTCACAAAACGCTTACCATCAGCGAATAAATGACTATACTCATTTAATGATAGTAAACGTGAATTCTGCTCTTTTAAAGTAATAGATGTCACGCCCGTATTAACCAAGCTTTTATTGATTTGATACGCAGTTTGACTGCCTTGTTGCAAGAGTTGCGATGTAATAGCCGCAATCACACCGCCTGAAGTAAATACCAATACCGTACTATCACGATTTAAATTTAGCGTTGTCACCTGTATACGTATTTGCTCGAGCGCTTGCTTAGCTCGCTCATTAAACTGTGACCAGCTTTCTATATAATCTTGATCATAATCACCGCCATGCCAGCGCCGCATCGCGTTATCGAATAACTCAGCCAAACGTGTCATCGGTACATCCGCTTTAACAATCTCAGCTGCAATTGATGCTCGAGTGCTGAATGCTGAATCTGATTTAACAAAAACATCTTTATGATTAAATTCATCAAATTGTGGCAGTACATAGCTATCCGGCGCACTCATATCGATTGCAGGCTTGTTAGAGCTATCGGTATCAGCAAATGACTGATAACGCTGCCAAAAATGATGTGCAGAATCTTGTTGCCTGACCAAACTCCCCGTAAAAATAGCATCGATTCGGCGCTGGGTCGTTGCATAATGCTGGCCGAGCATTTGCGCTTGGATACCACCTAGCTCTGACAGCTGATCGTAATTTTCTTGTCCAAAGGATGCCTGGCCATGACGTGCCAGAAGAATGGTTGTCATAAAATACTGCCTTTTATCATAGTTTCAATATGCTGATTTCAAACATTTTACTTGCTAAAAAATTACTCAGCTGTTGATTGCGGCGACTTAGCAAAATAGCCTTTTGGTAAAATACCTTTAATAACTTTTTGTACAGGCGCTGGTAATTGCTCAATGGTGGCAGCATCGACGCCCATATCTTGCAAATGCGGCTGCACATGAGTGTTAAATAACGCCTCACCTTCATACTGTGCTATCAACTTCAGAGATTTTGCATGCAATACATGAACGATAAGCCAAAAATTCTTAAATGCCGGATTGGTTGTTTGTTTATGATAGTAGCGGTAATAAATTTGCTGGACAATACCTGCTAGACGGAATAAACCAAACACCTCATAAAACGTCCAATTATCTATCTCTAAACCTGATTGTTTAAGATAGTAATCCACCACTTCATCACGGGTCATCATGCCTTTTAAATGCGTGGGCTGACGGCGTGACTGCTGCATAATGATGTTGTCATCTTCTTCAATCCAGTAAGCCAAGGCGCTACCCAAATCCATCAAAGGATCACCCAAGGTCGCCATTTCCCAATCAAGTACACCGATAACCTTAGTCGGATCTGCGGCATCTAAAATGACGTTGTCAAAACGCCAATCATTGTGAATCAAGCAAGTCTTGCTATCAGCAGGCGTATGCTTACCAAGCCATTGACGTACCAATGCAAAACTTGGGACGTTAGGTGTTTTGGCTTTGACATAACGCTTATCCCAACCTGTTACTTGGCGCTCGCAATAACCTTCGCCACGCCCAAGATTGACCAAATCAGGATGCGCTTTATAATCTACTTGGTGCAGCTCAACTAAAGCATCGATAACATTGGTACATAATGCACGCGTTTGCTCTTCGTTTAAATCAATCCCTTTTGGCAAATTGGCACGAGGAATGATACCTTCCATACGCTCCATGACATAGAAATCGGCACCGATGACGGACTCATCCGTACATAGCGCGACCATTTTAGGTACGTAAGGATAAGCATCCTTTAAGGATTTTTGGACAGTGTATTCGCGCACCATATCATGTGCTGATTTGGCTTTAGTGCCTTTTGGCGGACGGCGTAAGATTAAATCTTGGCTTTTACTTTCAGCGTTACCTTCGCCTTCATATTGCAAACGGTAAGTCCAGTTTGATGCACCACCCGAGAATTGAGTAACCATTGGCTCGCCTGCTACATCGATTCCTTGAGCACGTAGCCATGAGCTGACCGCTTTGGCGTCAAGCTCTTCGCCCTCACGAACCTCGCCACCTTTATCTAATATTTTATTAGCTACTTCTTTATCCGTAGTATTGCTCTGATTAGCAGTTGCCATAAGATGTTCCTTATCGTGTGGTCAGTTATTTTTATTGATTATTTAGGGGTGAAGAATCCACTATCAAATGATTGATAGTGGATTTATAGTTATGGTCGCCATTGAGCTTGTTTTGTATTAGTTATAGATACAAATCTAAGTTACCTTAAGATTTAGCAGGTTTCGACGAACGGCTAAAACCTTGACGCTTTAATTCTAACTTAGCAATCATGGTTTTATGCACTTCATCAGGACCATCGGCTAAGCGCAGCGCTCGTGCTTGAGCAAAGAAACTCGGCAGCATCGTATCTTGGCAAACGCCCATACCACCATGGATTTGAATCGCCATATCAACCACTTCTTGTAGCACGGTTGGTGCAACGACTTTAATGGCAGAGATTTCTGTGAGTGCTGCTTTGGTACCTTGGCCGTCCATTTTCTGCGCGGCGTATAGAGTCAGCAAACGGGCTTGGTCAATCTTAATACGTGCTTCAGCAATACGCTCAAAGTTACCACCTAGTTGTAGTAATGGCTTACCAAAAGCCGTACGCTCCATACCGCGTTTTACAGCCAGCTCTAGCGACTTTTCAGCGGCCCCAATACAACGCATGCAATGATGAATGCGACCTGGCCCTAGGCGACCTTGCGCAATCTCAAAGCCCATACCTGGGCCACCGATAAAGTGGCTAACGGGTACACGTACATCATTAAAGCTGACTTCACCATGACCATGCGGCGCATCATAATCGCCAAATACTTTTAGCATGCGCTCGATATTGACGCCTGCAGTTTTTGCTGGAACCAATACCATCGAATGCTGATGATGACGGTCTTTAGTTTCATCAGGGGTGTATGCCATCACAATCAAAATATCAACTGCTGGGTCGCCAAGACCGGACGACCACCATTTACTACCATCGATAATAATCTCATCGCCATCGACAACCGCAGTCGCCTGCATGTTGGTCGCATCACTGGATGCCACCTCAGGCTCAGTCATACAAAATACCGAACGCGTTTTACCTTCCAAGATTGGCGTCAGCCACTTATCTTGCTGCTCTTGTGTACCATAACGCCACAACAGCTCCATATTGCCACTATCAGGGGCATTGCAGTTAAACACGTAAGGCGCTAATAAACTGCGGCCTGTCAACTCTGCAATCGGTGCATAATCGGTAACCGAAAGGCCAGCACCTAGGATGTCATCCGGCAAAAATAAATTCCACAGGCCAGCTTCACGTGCTTGCTTACGTAAGCTCTCATACTTTTCTGGCCACTGCCAATTTTTCCAATTACCATCAGGATTTTGCTGATGACAATCTGCCCAAAACTGCGCTTCAATGGGCTCAATATGGGTTTCGATAAATGCTTGTACTTGGGCATGCATGGCTTGACCATGTTCTGTCGCTGTAAACATCAAGGCATTGCTAGACATAATGATTTCCCTATCCTTATCAATTATTTCAATCACATTTTTATAAAAAATTTCATAGTGTACGTACGTAAACTCTGTATCGTATGCACCATTTATAACACAGCGATTATTTTTAAACAGCAAAAAGGCGCGACCCGTTAGGACACGCCTTTTACAAAATACAAACAATATATGGATTTAGGTTAGAACTCTACAGGTTAGCCATGCATTTGGCATTTACCTCTGAATCTTATTTAAGGATATTTAAACGGCTATTAAGGTCAAATCGTGCTAGTGCATCTGGCAGCTTATCAACCGCCATACTGATGGTCGCTTCTGCAGCTTGTGATAGCCCTAATTTTTCTGCTAGCGTTGGCTTTTGACGTGAATGCAGCGCATATACTTCGTTGTTTTCCATACGCTCTAACAGATAGCTGTCTGATGTCTGTAATTTATCTACCAAGTTCAAATGCAGCGCATCTTCACCATACCAATGCTCGCCTGTTGCGACTTTATCTACATCAAGCATACCGCGGTAACGATTGACAAAGTGCTTGAACAACTCATGTGTTTGCTCTAGCTCTTCTTGATATTTGGCACGATCTTCATCATTATTTTCACCAAATACAGTCACGGTACGTTTGTAATCACCAGCCGTAAACATCTCATAATCGACATCATGGTTTTTGAGCCATTTATGGAAATTGGGCAGTTGTGATACCACACCGATAGAGCCAATAATGGCAAATGGTGCCGCCACAATATTATCCGCTACGCAGGCCATCATATAGCCACCACTAGCTGCAACCTTATCAACGCAAACGGTGAGTTTCAAACCAGCATCTTTTAGACGAGCCAATTGTGCGGCGGCTAAACCATAACCGTGTACTACGCCCCCACCAGACTCTAAACGCACCACCACTTCATCGCCTTTATTCGCCGTGCTTATTAGCGTGCTAATCTCTTCACGCAGGTGTTTAACAGCAGTGGCTTTGATATCACCATCAAAGTCGAGTACAAAAACTTGTTGCTTACTATCGCTATTTTTTTTCTTATTTTTGGTTTTCGTTTTTAGGGCTTGTTTTGCTTTTTTAGCCAGTGTTTTTTTGAATTGTTTGAGGGCAGCTTTACCTTGAGTCGCCTCCATCAGGTCTTCACGGCGTTGCTCTTGGTTTTTATTCAGATGGATAACTCTTAGCTCAACAGGGTTTTTAGAGGGATTAAAAAGCATGAGTGCGATTCCTTAAATGATTAAGACGGTCTTAGTGTAATTTTATAAGTTAGGCTGATATGCGCACGCGCGCTTATCTTTTCAAGCAGAGGAACAATATTTAACCTAATGCAATTGTTACGGCACAAATACGGCTTATAGCCATCTTTACTGAGCTTTGATTGGGCTGATTCGGTTGTATAACAAAGGCAGATTAGGCATAATATACGTTTACACCAAATTTTCTGTAGCCAACGTGATGACTATTTGTCTTAATCGCGTTGTTTGCGCTTCTTTTAACTAAACTAGTTATTATCTAAAAGAAGCGCAACGATGGCTGCATTATTGTATTTCGAATTGGGCTGACAACTGGATAATTATATTATGACGCATAGCGAATACCGAGACGAATATTGCGGAGCCGTAACCGAAAGCTTAATTGAGCAAACCATTAGTGTCGTAGGCTGGGTGCATCGTCGTCGCGATCACGGTGGCGTGATTTTCTTAGACATGCGTGACCGCGCTGGTATCTTGCAGGTCGTTGTCGATCCTGATACCCCAGAAGCGTTCGCTATTGCTGATGCGGTACGTCCTGAATATGTAATAAAAATTACAGGTCGTGTCCGTCAACGCTACGCGGGCACTGAAAACGCAAATATGACCAGTGGTCATATCGAGCTATTGGCCAAAGAAATTGAAGTGCTGGCAAAATCTGAAACCCCGCCATTCCCATTGAATGATGAGAAAAGTACGGTATCAGAAGATCTACGTCTCAAATATCGCTATCTTGATATGCGCCGTCCACAAATGCAAGATCGTATGGTATTCCGTGCTAAAGCTACCTCAGCGATTCGTCGTTATTTAGATGACCATGGCTTTTTAGATGTAGAAACCCCTATCTTGACTCGTGCAACGCCAGAAGGTGCTCGTGATTATCTTGTGCCTTCACGTACGCGTCCGGGTAACTTCTTTGCCTTACCGCAGTCGCCACAGCTGTTTAAACAGTTATTGATGGTCGCAGGTTTTGACCGCTATTATCAAATCGCTAAGTGCTTCCGTGATGAAGATTTACGTGCTGATCGTCAGCCTGAATTTACCCAAGTCGATATTGAGACTTCTTTCTTAAATGAAGAAGAAATCATGAATATCAACGAAGGTCTGATTAAGCATGTCTTTAAGACGATGATGGACGTTGAATTTGAACAGTTCCCACGTATGACTTATGCTGAAGCCATGCGTGATTATGCCTCAGACAAGCCTGACTTGCGTATTCCGCTTAAATTGATTGACGTTGCAGACTTAATGAAAGACGTTGATTTTAAAGTGTTTGCCGGTCCTGCTAACGATCCTAAAGGTCGTGTTGCTGCCCTACGTATACCAGGCGGTGCTTCATTAAGCCGTAAGCAAATCGATGCGTATACCAAGTTCGTTGGTATCTATGGTGCACGTGGTTTGGCTTATATTAAAGTCAACGATGCCAGCAACATCAATAACGGTGTGGATAAAGAATCTGGTCTACAGTCTCCTATCATTAAGAATATGACTGATGATGTATTGGTAAGCCTCATTGAGCGTACTGGTGCAGAAAGCAATGATATTATCTTCTTTGGTGCGGATAAAGCCAGTGTAGTCAATGATGCCATCGGCGCCCTACGTCAAAAGATTGGTTTAGATTTAGAAATGACCACTTGTGAGTGGGCCCCACTTTGGGTAACTGACTTTCCGATGTTTGAAGAAACTGAAGATGGTCGCTGGACCTCAATGCATCATCCATTTACTAAGCCAAAAGGTTCGGTTGAAGAATTAAAAACCAATCCTGAATCTGCCCTTTCTATCGCTTATGATATGGTATTAAACGGTACTGAAGTGGGTGGTGGTAGTTTACGTATCAATACGCTTGAGATGCAAACAGCCGTATTTGAAGCATTGGGTATTGATGATCAGGAAGCAGAAGACAAATTTGGCTTCTTGCTTGACGCGTTAAAATTTGGCGCGCCGCCACATGGTGGCTTGGCATTTGGTTTGGATCGCTTAATCATGCTTATGGTAGGTGCAAGCTCTATCCGTGACGTGATTGCCTTCCCAAAAACCAAAACTGCTGAGTGTCCATTGACCCAAGCACCGGCTGAGGTAAATACCAAGCAGCTACGTGAGCTTGGTATTCGTGTCCGTGAAAAAGTACAAGCTGACACCAGTAAGTCTGCTGAATAAATAGTCTGATCATGCGAAGCTATTTTTTACAGTGCCTGTTATGTGATTCATCACTGTGTGAATGGTCATGAATCCGTATCATATTTTCAAAATCGTGCCACTGTCTGTCTTGCAGATGCTGGCACGTTTTGTTGCGTGGATAATCTTAAGGATGCCAAGCGCTAGTATCATGCGCACGGTTAAAATCAATATGGCACTGATTGCTCCTACGTTATCTCACCTGCAAAAACAAGCATTAACCAAAGAGATTATCTATCATCAATGTTTAACCAGCATTGAGTCAATCAAAAGCTGGGCGATGCCACCTGATTGGAGTATTGCTCAAATTCGTGACGTTCATAATAAAGACATTTTACTTGATGGACTTGCTAGTCCTAACGGCATGCTCGCGATCGTACCGCATTTGGGTACGTGGGAGATGATGAATGCTTGGCTCAATCAATTTGGCTCGCCAACCATCATGTATAAGCCCGTAAAAGGTGACATTACCAACAATTTTATATTTCAAGGTCGTGCCCGCCTCAATGCGACATTAGTACCGACGGATGGTAGCGGTGTAAAAGCAGTATTTAAAACACTCAAACAAGGTGGTTTTAGTATTGTCTTACCTGATCACGTTCCTGACCCATCAGGCGGTGTCATCGTGCCTTTTTTTGGCATTGAAACGTTAACCAGCACCCTCGCCTCCAAACTTGCTAGTAAAACCAAATGCGCACTGGTCGGATTGGCATGTATTCGCCGCGACGACGGGCATGGCTTTGATATTTATTGCTATAAACTCGATGACCCAGCCTTATATGATCGCAATACTGAAACGGCAGCTTATGCACTCAATCTAGCAATGCAACGTATGATTGAAGACAATTACAGTCATTATATGTGGGGTTATCGACGCTTTAAGCATATCCCTATGATAGACAACCCTTATAACACTGATGAAGCCAATTTAGCCGCATTTATTCGCGCACATCATCCTAGTGTAGATAATAAATAAAATCGATACAGTGAAATCCGTACGCTACTGATAGACTCTCAATTCTATTATTCTTTATCAATTTTTTAAAAGTTAGCCCCTTATTTATATAAATATGAGTGCACTATGGCAACTGACATGAATCAAAATTTCCCAACCAATCAAACGCCAACAGACAGTAAAAACTCTGATCAGCGTTATATCATTTGTATGAAATGGGGTGATAAATATGGTGCTGAATATGTTAACCGTCTTTATAACATGGTGCATCGTAACCTAACTTTAGATTTTCAGATGGTTTGCTTAACCGATGACAGTACTGGTATCGATCCTGCTGTTATCTGCCACCCTATCCCTGAGCTCAATCTACCTGCAGGACCTGAGCGTGGCTGGAAAAAGCTCACGACTTTTAAGCCCGAGCTTTACGATTTAAAAGGCGTTGCATTATTTTTAGATATCGATATCGTTATCGTTGATAATATCGACGGCTTTTTCACTTATGAAGCTGAGCATGAAGATAGTGTGGTTATCATTCGTGACTGGAAAAAACCGTGGCGGATGATTGGCAATAGCTCGGTATACCGCTTCAATATCGGTATGGATACTTATCCTGATTTGCTCGCAAATTTTGAACGTAATTTTGAAACTATTCGTACTCAAGTTCGTCATGAGCAAGCATATCTGTCCAATTATTTACGTGAGCATCATCATTTAGAGTACTGGGATAAAGACTGGTGTGTCAGTTTTAAGTATCAGTGTATTGCCCCTATTCCATTTAACTTGGTACGTGCGCCAATACTGCCTGAGGGCGCAAAAATTGTTATTTTCCATGGCGAGATTAATCCACCAGACGCGATAGCAGGGGGCGGCGGTAAATGGTATCGTCATGTGAAGCCGAGCCCTTGGCTCAAAGAATATTGGATATAATTTAATCATCAAACCAACATTACTTTAAAATATCTGGAGTTGAAATTGGGATTACCTCCTATGATTGAGTTTGAGGTTGGTAATCAGCCGTTCCCTATTTACGCATTTAACGCAAAAGAAAATCAACAAAACCTTGACCGACAAGCTGTCAATATCATTGCTTCAGGTCCCTCTATTGCTGAGGTAGATTTTATACCTTTACTAGATACAGCCACGATTTTTATTAATGGTAGTATTAGTCTCACCGCTCAGTATAGCTTTACCAAAGTCGTCGGTTATGTCATTAGTGATGCACGTTTTATCCTCCATCAGCCCGATATATTAAACAAATACTACACCGGTCAGCCCTTATATGCCACCTTGGCAGTATTAGAAGCATTGGTCAGTGCCCATCCTGAAATCATAAAAAAATATCATCATAAGATGCGTATTATCTATCTTGTTGACAGACCGTGGGGTGTTAAAGGAAATGATTCAGAATTTAGTCTTTTGCTGCTAGGTAAGGAGTTACGACACCAAGCGCTCAATAGGAAAACACCACTATCAGCATTTGCTAAGCATGCTAAATTTGTTATCGATAGCTATCATCAGCCATCACCTATCGGGTTGTCCTTAGACATCACTTACGGCTTTGTAGAAGCTGGAACAGTGGCTTATGTAGCAACGCAGCTGGCTTTCTCCTGCGGTACAAACGCACTGCATTTATATGGTGTTGATCTACTTAATAGTAACGAGCCGCGGTTTTATGAAGATAGAGAGCGTAGCGCGCCCACGACGCTAAATAATGTCATCAGCAATACTATTGTACCGTCATTTAATTTATTAGCCAAAACCTATCAACAATATGGCGTGCGCGTTACCAATCACTCTCCTATCTCTAAATCACTTTTCGACTTTAGTTAATATCATTTACTATTGATAGCGAAAAATCTAAATACTGCTGTGCAATGTGTTTTGGTAATAGCTGCTGATTTAACGGCGTTATAAATTGATTCGCATTATCTAATGCCTGACTTATTAGTGCTGCCAACCCTTCGATATCATCAATAGCAACTAGATTTTTCTGTGGTAACAGCTCTCTTGGACCAAAGGGGCAATCCGTACTGATAACAGGTATATTTAAGGCTTGCGCTTCGACGATAACATAACCAAAGCCCTCATACTTAGAGGTCATGACGAGCAGTGCGGCTCCCGCAATCAACGGATAAGGATTGGCATGAAAGCCTAAAAAATATACTTTATTCTCAATTTTTAACTCAATCGCTAATTGTTTTATTTCATCTTCAAGTCGACCTTTACCTACCAAAACCAATGGTAGTCTGCGCTCTGTTTTGGCATAGGCCTGCAGTAAATCACGATGACCTTTCATAGCGTCAAACGAAGCGACATGAATAATATAACCTTTATCAGTCAAGCCAAACTCTTCAATATGAAAATGTTCACTGGCCAATTGCTGAATTTGACTGACATCGCATGGGTTATAAATTGTTGTGGTTTTATTTAAGTTACCTATTAATGCCCATAAATCTTGGCATGCGCCTTCACTGACACAACTGCACGGATGAGCACCATAAACCACTTTTAAATGACTTATGGTTTGAGCAGGTATGATTGCTAGCTTCTTTTGAAACTGTTTGGACACTGCGGTGTGCAATACGTTCACTATATTTGGTAGCTTACTATATGCCATAATCCAATTAACCTTGTAAATATTGGCCAAGATTAATTTAGGTGTTCCGATATTTTTTAGCACATATTCATCAATGCGCGCTGCAACCTGTTTATAAGCGGTGGCTTGCTCAGTTTCTATATTAAGAAGCGGCTGATTATAAGGGACAATGTGGTAATGCACGCGAGAATCTAAGCACATATCTGTCGTATCTTCTAGGCAAAGCACATGGACATCATAATCCATATCTATATAGGCACGCGCCAATGTCGTGACCATACGTTCTGCACCGCGCCCTTCTAACGCTTTTAATATTAGTAAAATAGTTAATTTATTGCTAGTTATCATAGTAACCCGTCTCTCATACTTGTGATGCCTATCTTGGTATAATAAATAGCCGTAAAATAATTGTTTAATATTGCAGCGCTCTACCTTTGTATGCTAGTCTCCTCTATTTTTATATTATGAACAAGCATCTATTAAAACGTTTTTTTATTCATTCGCTAGTACATTTGTTATTGTCTAATTAAACTTTAGGCTACCATTTTTTAGGGTATTAGCCCTTATTTTGATGCAAATCTAAATCACTATCTACAGGAGCATATGGTGTGAATCATGTAAAAAATATTAGGTCATACCGCTTATCAGTAGTAATGATAGTTAAAAATGAAGCCAAAAACCTTGCTATTACCTTACCTTCTCTGCAAGGATTGGCTGATGAAATCATCGTATTAGACTCAGGCAGCACCGATAATAGCCGTCAGCTCGTAGAGCAATATGGCGGAACATGGTATGTGAATACAGATTGGCAAGGATTTGGCAAACAACGTCAATTGGCACAGTCATATGCGACCGGTGATTGGATTTTTGCATTAGATGCTGATGAAGAAGTTACTCCTCAGCTTAAAGAAAGTATACTAAAGATCATCACACAAAAACCTGATAATACAGTCTATGGTATTAAGCGTATTGATTGTATTTTTGGGCACGAAATTGACCCTAGCTATTGGGCAATAAAAGCACACTGGCGTTTATATCCCTGTCACTTTTATTATAATGAAAATCTTGTCCATGAATCTGTCGTCCTACATAATGCTATTACCAAGACATTAGATGGGTTTATGCGCCATCATACAGCCGAAACGCCACTATTTTGGCTACAAAAACGTTTAGATTATGCTAAGGCGTGGGCTGAGGATCGCCATAAAAAAGGTAGAAAAATTAGCTTTTATAAAGTTATTTTCAATCCAATTTGGGCATTTATTAAGCAGTACCTAATAGATGGACGCTTCTTAAAAGGCAAATACGGACTCATATATTCGCTGCTATTTATGCAGTATACCTTTAATAAATACGCTATTTTATATGACCTAACATACAATAAAACAGAGCAAGCATTTATAAAATCGTTGGAAATAGCTGAAAACTTACAGCCAGTAGACGTATCGAAAAAACAAAGCAGCTTATCTTTAGTAATGATTGTAAAAAATGAAAGCAAGCATTTAGAAGCATGTTTAAAAACGGTACAAGATATTGTAGATGAAATCATTATTTTGGATTCTGGTAGCACAGATGATACTAAAGCCATTGCCCTACAGTATGGTGCTAAATGGTACGTCAATGAGCAGTGGCAAGGCTTCGGAAGACAGCGACAGTTGGCACAATCTTATGCTACTTTTGATTATGTCTTAGTACTAGATGCAGACGAACGTCTAGAGAATAATTTAAGACACTCTATTGCTAGGTTGTTAAATGAGCCGCTACAGACTGATAGAGTATTTAGTGTGGCTCGAGTCAATCAGTTTTGCGGCGTCGAAGTACAGAAACGAATATGGTATACAGATAAACTGGCACGATTATATGCCAATAGCTTATTTAAATACTCTAATTTAGACGTTCATGAATCGTTAGATCAAAAAGGCGTTCCAAGTGAGGTATTGAAAGGTTATCTATTGCATATTACCAATGATAATTTACACCATTTTTTGATGAAAAATGTGCGCTACAGTCATGATTGGGCAAGAGAAAAACATCATAAAGGTAAAAAGGTAACGCTTTTAGGCATGGTATTACGTTCTTGGTTTTCTTTCTTTCGTGAATACATCATGCGTGCTGACATATTAGGCGGGGCTTATGGCTATATTTTGGCTTTCGCCTCATTAGGCTACACAATGGATAAATATATAATGCTTTGGCAGCTTAACCAAGGAAAAGATTGAATGCAGAACCATGTCATCAGCTTAACAACCGCGACTGATCGTCGTCAGCACATCATTCAAGAATTTACAAAGCAAAACATCCCTTTTAAATTCTATGATGCGATAACAGTCTCTCAATTGACGGAAGTGTCTAAAGCATTAGGTTTACGCTTGGCAGAAAGTGAGCGTTTATCACCTATAGAAAAAGCTTGTTTTTTGAGCCATGTTTGCTTATGGCAAAAAATAATAGACGACAATCTCGAATATATGTCAATATTTGAGGACGATATATACTTAGGAGAAAATGCTAATAATTTTCTCACTGATAATCAATGGATATTAGATAACTTAATTGACATGGATATTATCAAATTAGAAACAGCATTTGAAAAAATTCATCTTGATAAAGCATCGATTAGCTATAAGGATCGGTGTGTCTCTCGCTTAAGAAGCTCTCATACTGGAACAGCTGCTTATATAATCTCAAAAAAAGCAGCTATTACCCTGCTTCAGCATGTTAGATCATTAAGTGCAAACGACTACATAGCAATAGATCACCTGATATTTGGTAAATTATTAAACATTACATGTGTTTATCAATTATCCCCTGCCTTAAGCATACAATCGACTATTTTAGAGCCAGAGAACCCCACTTTGGAAAGTGATATAAGCAAAGCTCGTTCAGCACATAATAGCAATATGCTTAAAAACCCAAGGGACTTAAATCATTTTTTCAAAAAGATAAAACGTAGTATCGGCAAACGTATTTTTTACACTACCGTACCTTTTGAATAATAAAAAATTAGTCTTTCATTTTTAATCTTTCTTTAATATTTGCTTTGGCTCTTGGTTTAGTTGCATTAAGTACTTCGCCTGCAAGCACTTTTTCATAGCATTCCATATAGCCTTTTGCCATGGCAACATGACTAAAATACGTCTGCGCATGATGATGACAAGCACGTCTATCAAATCTATCAATATTTTTAGTCGCCTCAACAAGCTCGGCATAACTGTCAGATAAAACGCCAATATCCTCTTGCGAGATGATATCTGGTAGAGACCCAAAAGGTGTTGCCAGTACAGGACAACCCAGATATAGGCTTTCAATGACTGCCAATCCAAAAGGCTCATGCCATAACACGGGAAAGAGCAATCCTTTGGAGTGACGGAGTAACTGATTTTTTTGCTCACCACCGACCATTCCATGGAAGGTCAGTTTTGAGGACGTATAAAAATAAGGGTTCCGACGGATGTTAAAACGATCGCCGCCTAATACATGTAGCGGAATATCCGCTTGCTGCGCTATTTTCACAGTTCCTTGCAGGTTCTTAATTCGCCAAGAAGCTTTTGCTAAAAAATGGACATAGTTTTTAGGATTAAAGTCTGGCTCGCCATAATCATTCCAATACAAACCATTATGCACATAGCAATTGGCATTATAGTTTTCCGCATGCTTCTTTGATAAATAGATCGTATTGACAGGGTATTCTTTTTCAATCTCGCTGTTACTGTGTTCAGTACACACAAATGGAGTATCGATATCATTATCATAGCGAAAATGAAAGTGAATGATATCTGCCCACCCTTCTATTTGCTTTTCTAAAGGCAGTTGCTCATCAAAATAGACCGCATCTTTATGTGAGCTTTTGTGCTTGGTTAAAAACCTGACTTCATGCCCTAGTGATTTTTGTCCTTGATACAATCCCCATAACACTCGTTCAGTACCACCATAATCTTTGGGTGGAATACTTAACTGAGTCAAAAGTACATGTAATATTTTCATCATTTAACCTTTTAATCTTTTAAGACAAAATCATATGGGAGATTTTGAGTCACCTCAGGTGCTGTCTCATGTAAAGCATGACCATTTAAGACTTTTTCATAAAAACATAAGTAGTTCTTACTCATCACAAGGTGATTGAATGTGTCTCGTGCATAATCATGACAGCGCTGACGACTAAATTGTCCAATATTTCTTAGAGTATCTATCATCACACTTTTACTATCGGTACTAACACCGACATCTTGATTGATGAGCTCTGGTAGAGAACCACATCGACTACCAATAACAGGGCAGCCTAAATATAGGCTTTCAATCATAGCTAAGCCAAAAGCTTCATTTGTTAGTACAGGAAAAATCAACGCTTGCGAGTTGCGAATAACCTGATTCTTCTTGTCACCGCCAATCATGCCATAAAACTTAAGATCATTACCCGGATAAATATAAGGTTGATATTTTCCGTCTTTACGCCATTTTAAGCAGTAACGTTTACTACCAATAACATGCAATTTTTTATTTGCTTGTCTTGCAATATCCACACTGTCTTTTAAATTTTTGTCTTTATATTTTGCATTCGCTAAAAAATGTACATAGTTTTCTGGCTGCTTTATATTAGGTTGCTCATAATCCTCCCAGTATAAGCCATTATAAACATACGCTTCTCCCCCACTACGTTCGGCATGTAATTTCCCCAGAAATATAGTATTTTTAGGAAATATAGCAGGGGTAATCTGTTGGTTATGCGTTGTACAAACAAAAGGGGTTTTTAATGTCCCTTGAAATAAGAAATGGAAATGAATAACATCGGCCCAGCCTTCTACTTGATCTTCAATTCCCTGAGCAGGATTGTATAAAATTGAATCAGGATGTTGGTTCTGATGCTTGGTCATAAACTTAACGTCATGCCCCAACTCTTTTTGCCCTTTATATAATGCCCAAACAACACGTTCAGTGCCTCCATATTTTAAAGGCGGTATAGGCATCCTAGTAAGCAGAACATGAAGGATTTTCACAGCTACCTCGATATAATGTGCGTTCAAACCAGATTAGTAAAATACTTTAAAAAGCAGTTATTGTAGACTATTTATGAATATAGTTATTTAATACCTCTACTTAAAAAGAATCATTTAATCATAAAAAAGCTGGACAGTGACGTCCAGCTTTTTTAAAAAACAAAGTAACACAATCAGTCAATAAAGCTTAACCAATCCATATACTGCTCATTACGACCATGAACCACATCAAAGTACAAGGTTTGCAGCTTTTCAGTCAAGGGTCCGCGACCACCATTACCGATAGTACGATCATCGTATTCACGAATAGGCGTGACTTCAGCAGCGGTACCTGTCATAAATATTTCATCCGCTAAGTAAAACTCATCACGAGTGATACGGCGCTCAACAACTTTAATGCCCAAATCTTCAGCGAATTGGACAATAGTTCGACGCGTGATACCGTCAAGTGCCCCGCCTGCTAAATCAGGGGTATGTAGCACACCATCTTTAACTAAAAATAAGTTCTCGCCAGCGCCTTGGCAAACATAGCCTTGTGGATCCATCAAGATGGCTTCGTCATAGCCGTTACGGGTCACTTCTTGGTTTGCCATGATAGATACTGGGTAGTTGCTTGAGGCTTTTGCTTTACACATAGTCACGTTTGGCAAATGATGGGTATATGATGACGTTTTTACACGAATACCGTTTTTGATACCTTCTTCACCAAGGTACGCGCCCCAATGCCAAGCGGCTACCATGGCATTGACGCTATTATCACGTGATGATAGACCCAGTTTTTCGGCACCGAACCAAATCAGCGGGCGAATATAAGCTTCTGCTAGATTGTTCTGCTTGACCACATCTTTGTGTGCTTGCTCAAGTGTTGCTGCATCAAAAGGCACGTCCATTTGGAAAATCTTTGCCGAACCTAGCAGACGCTCAGTATGTTCTTTTAAGCGGAAAATCGCGGTACGGTTATCAGCGGTTTGATAGGCACGGACGCCTTCAAAGACTGCGATACCATAATGCATGCTGTGCGTAAGCACATGAACCTTGGCATCGGGTTGCTCAATCATCGTGCCATTCATCCAAAGCTTGCCTTCCTTTGTTGCCATATTCATCTAATAATCCTTATGCTAGCGCTAACGTCTAACTTTTTTGTTGAGTGTTAAGTAAATGTTTTAATTAAAATTTTATAATGACACTGAGTGTCTGTTTTAATGCACGAATATCATGTGCAAATTTAATGCGCAAATGATTATATCACCAGCACGCCAAGCAAATGAAATATTTTAGTTCATTACTGCAGTGCCCTTATTTATATGGCGTTAAATATCAGTACCAAGACTGTCTTAACACTGTCCTTTCATTCAGCACAGCCTTTTTAATACCGCTATTCTGTCGATTCCACACCCATCAAATGCTGCCACTGCGCCTGTACGAGTGCACGTGTTTCAGTCCAAAGCGACTCATCGACCAGTAATGACTGCTCGGATAGTGCCAATTGATGCGTTGCAGCCCTTATGCGCAAATAAGCATCCGTCAAATCTTGACAGATCTCACGCTCCCAAATACCTAGTGTCGCCATCTCCTCAAAGATACGGACGTTATCGCTCCATTTGGTCAAGGTTGGATGCTCATGCGAATAGGCCAGTACGGCAAATTGTGCCAAAAACTCGATATCAATGACACCGCCTGCATCTTGTTTAAGATGAAACTTACCCGCTTGCTGTTGCCATTGGCTCGTACCCAGATGCTTTTGCATTTTGATACGCATACTTGTCACTTCGATACGTACTTCCTCAATTGTGCGCGGTAATGCTAAGACCGTACGGCGAATATCACAAAAACGGGCTGTGACGCGTTTATCACCGCAGATTGCACGCGCCCGTACCAGCGCTTGATGCTCCCATGACCAAGCTTTCTCAAGCTGATAGGTTTCAAACGCATGACAAGACACCACCATCATGCCAGCATTGCCGGAGGGACGCAGGCGCATATCTACCTCATAAGCACGGCCATCACGGGTTTGGGTATTAAGATAGGTCATGAGCTTTTGCGCCAAGCGTGCCGCAAACTTCATGCCACTGACCGAATTTTCACCCGTGGTCATACCCTGCTCTTTTATTTTATGCAAAAACACCAAATCTAAATCTGATGAATAAGACAACTCAAGACCGCCAAGCTTACCGTATCCGATAATAGCAAAGCCGCAATCCGCTTCGGTGACCGGATCGCCATCTTGGCCAATAGGATAACCATAACGTTTCACAATTTCAGCGAAAGCACGCTCAAGCGCCGCTTCTAATACCACCTCGGCAATGTATGTTAAAGAATCCGACACCTTCATGATTGGACGTTCAGCCAACACATCACTGGCGGCAACCGCTAATACTTGATTCTTTTTAAACAATCGTAATACGCTAAGCAGCTTTTCTTCGTCATTAGGCTCTACTCTCAATAACTGCTGACGCAAGATATCACGCAGCTCAAGCTTGTCTGGTAAATGCCGATAGCGTTGCTGTAAAAATGTATCTAATAACACTGGATACTGTGCCAGCTCTTTGGCAATCCAAGGGCTAGCAGACAGCATCGGAATCAACTCAACCGTGGCGTTTGGGTTCTCTGCAATCATAACCAAGTAGATAGAACGACGGCAAATCGCTTCCAGCAAGGCAATCAAGCGCGGCAATGCAGTATTCGCCAATTGCTGCTGATCTTGATGAGCAAGTAGCGCATGCACAATGACTGGATACGCTCCGTCCAAGCGTTCACGAGCCTCATCGCTTAAATTGGCAACCATTTTTGACTGCCAAAAATTTTGCAATTGGCTATGATTCTCTTCCGTCAACACGTCATTTAAACGAGCCACTTGCTCATCCAAGTTAGCAGGTTCTAGCTCATCATTGTGATCCGGTACTTGTCTTTCAGTAACCATACGCTCAAACGGCACATTGACATGATATCGATGATAATTAAGCGTATTTAATAATGCAGCCCAGTCTTCAAACCCAAGTGTGAGCGCAAGATTGTGCTGCCAATGGGCATCATGAGGAAGACGCTGGGTTTGCTGGTCATTGATCGCTTGAATACCGTGCTCAAGCCGGCGTAAAAACCGATAAGCACTCTGCAGTTCTTGATAAGTGGTTTCTTCTAAATACTTAAGCTCATACAGCGCCTGCATTGCCTTTAAACAAGATTTGACCTGTAGCTGCGGATGCCGTCCGCCATAAATCAACTGGAAAGCTTGAACGATAAACTCGATATCTCGAATACCACCAGCACCGAGTTTGATATTATCCAAATCTTCACGCTGGGCGACTTGATTTTGGATCAGAGACTTCATCTCTCGTAATGCCGAAAAAGCACTATAATCGACGTAATATCGAAAGACAAACGGTTTAATAAGTGCTTGAATGTCATCATAGAACGGTCGCTCTATATGTCCAACCACGCGGGCTTTTAACCAAGCAAATCGTTCCCATGCCCGCCCATGCTGAGAAAAGTACTTCTGTAACGCCGATAGATGAATCGCTAAATCACTACCATCGCCCCATGGGCGCAGGCGCATATCTACCCGAAACACAAAACCATCTGCTGTATTGTTATCGAGCAGCTTAATAATACCTTGACCAAGGCGCGTCATAAAGCGCTTGTTATCGATACTGCGTGTGCCTTTGGCTTTATCCCCATCAGTTTCACCGCGCGCTTGATGGATAAAAATCAGGTCAATGTCACTTGATAAGTTCAGCTCATGAGCGCCAAGCTTGCCCATTGCCATAATCGCCATATCATCAACTTGCGCATTGCCTTTCTCATTAATAAAGGTAGGCTGACCATATTGAGTCACCAACTGCTGATAGGTATAGTTTTTCGCAAATAAAATACAACCATCAGCGAATTCGGACAACTCGTCGGTCAATTGCTCAAGCTCAATCACTGCCAACGCGTCTTGCCATACCCAACGCATCATCAGTAGCATACGCAAATTGCGTAAACCACTCATCACTTTGGTTTCATGACCAAGCTGATAATTTTCGTCCAATGTATAATCTTGTATCAGGTCATCAATCTGTTGGCGCGTTAAGGTCGTGTCTAAAGGATAACTGCGTAAAAACGTCTGGCAGGCGCCCGTGCGACTTTGCCAAATTTGATAAGCAAACTCACTGGCAGTTTGCAATACTTGTAGCTGTTCTGATGTGGGCTGATAGCCGTTACCATTTGGAGTGGTAGATAGCATAATGATGTTACCTCATTGCAGCATAGAGCCATAAGCCTACGTGAACTGGGCGAATAAGTTTATTGTTTTTTCTTACGGAACGGTCACAACTGCTATGGATCAGTGAAACACCATGCTTTTATAGTAACATAAATAAAGTAATGCGCTGCCAAGAGCAAGCATATAGCGAATTCAGTATTAAAGCGCTACAGTAGGACTGGGATGAATTTTACGCAGCCTCTGTCGGCGTAGGCACAGCACGCCAGAAAAATTTATACCAGTACTACGTTGGAACATAACGTATCTGTTTTATTTAGAATTGACTATACTTGCAAAAAATGAAAAAGCGCTGAATGATGATACAATATACAGCCATACAAGGTCTCAGTTCTTTTTCAATACTCATTTATTCAATGCTTATTAATACTATGTGATACCGCCATTATGACACTCTCAACACCTCTACTTTTAATTACCGCTGACCCAAGCCATCCACTTGCCTATCTGGCATTACGCTATGCGCGCGCTTATCTACAAGGCGCTTCTACAGATAATAAAGAAGGTAACAGCACCAATCATGAAAACTCTGTATTAAACATCTTTTTTTATGCAGATGCAGCACATACTGCCAATCGTTTAAGGTGGCAGTCAGCTGATCAATCAAATATTACCCAAGAGTGGCAGGCACTGGCAGCACAGTATAATCTTGTGCTGCCAGTATGCGTCAGTACGGCACTCAGTCGCGGTATTAGTGATACGGACAACAGCAGCCGTCATCAGTTAGAGACAGAAAATCTAGCGACAGGTTTTAAGCTAGTAGGTCTGAGTGAGCTTGCTATGATGATGCAAGGCGACTGTCGCTTACTACAATTCTAATAAAAATGATGGAAATAAAAATTCAGTTTGATACTAATAGATAGCGACAAACAAGATTAGGAATACCTCATGAAATTACTCATTCGGCTGCATACGCCCACTGAAATGGCAAGCTATGAAGGCTGTGCGCTGGCTTTGACTTTGGCAACCTTTGGGCACGAAGTGCAGCTGTATTTGGATGCGCCCGTCTTTGGATTTTTAATGCAGCCAAACTCACGCTTGCAAGGTATGATTCAAGCGCTTGAGCTTTATGACATGCCGCCAGCGTGGCTACCTGAAGATGTTTTTAGTGGCTGGATAGCTGGCATGCTACCGACGGACTTGGCAACGCAGTTAGTCTTGATTCCAGAAGAAGTAAATTTACAAATATTTGAGCAAATTCTCACTTTTTAATCTTAAAGCTATAAATAGCAAAGCTGATATAAAATTTTATTGTTTCAAACCTATAGCAAGCAATCGGACACGAGTATGGCAACTTTATATCAATTACATAGCAGTATGGATACGCTCAGACGCACTACGGAACAAATGGCGTTGTCATGGCAGGCGGACGATAGCATCCTTTTATTGGGTACGACCGTCGCGTATATAGATTGGTTCAATGCGTATTTGGGCGATATCGAGAATATGGAAATAGAAACCATTGCTGGTATTTACGCGCTTGCCGACGATGTGGCACAGTTGCATGAAAACACCGCAGCGAAGCTTAATCTAGCGGCAAAGCTCACTGGTATTTTAAGCGATGCCGAATGGGTAGCGATGACCCAAGACAGCCGCTTTGATAAAGTAGTGACGATTGCCTTATGAGTATGTCTACTAACTCGTCTACATCCTCTCTGAGCTCAATCGATTTAGCATTAGACGATGTGGCATTAGACCAAGATGGGCATTTATGTGACCACACTATCTGGACGCCCGTTATTGCACAGCAGCTAGCTAATACCTTGGATGTCGTCTTAGATACTGAGCGCTTGGCAGTGTTACAGCAAGTACGAGCTTTTTTTGTAAAATTCAATCACGCACCTGCTACGCGCCCGTTGATTAAATGGCTACAGCAAACCTTGCCTGATAATGACATCAGTAATCAAAAGCTGCAGCAGCTATTCAATACTGGTTTGGTCGCCCGCCATGTCAATCGCCTTGCTGGGCTGCCCAAACCCCCTAATTGCTTATAAATGCCCATAAAAAAGGCAGATAAATCATTTTCTTTATCTGCCTTTTTTAATTTTAATAATAAAAATTACTCTTTAGGGTCGTAGACGGTGAGTGTCTCATAGCCGATACTACGACCTTCATCACCGCCAAATCCTTGTTGTCGCCATACCTCATATAAACATATTGCCACGCTGTTCGACAGATTCAAACTGCGTGAATCTGCTAGCATCGGCAATCGTAGCCAGTTATCAGCGCCAATATCTTCACGTATATCATCTGCCAGTCCCGCTGTTTCTGAGCCAAAAACCATGGCCACATTATTTCCATAAAACTCACTGCCCGATTCTGCAGTCTCTTGTCCACCAAAATCATAATCATAAAAAGGCTTACTTAACTTGGTAGTCAACGCCGTAATGGTATGACAGTCAGCATCTTGCAGTGCTTGCTTTGCCATTGACCAATTGTCGTGCACTTGCAGATGGGCATACTCATGATAATCCAATCCTGCACGGCGCAATTTTTTATCATCCAGCTCAAACCCTAATGGTTTGACTAAATGCAGCTGCGCCCCACTATTGGCACACAGACGAATGATATTGCCCGTATTACTGGGCATTTTTGGCGCTACCAGCACGATATGAATGGTCATACTCTCTCCGTCATTAGCATTAGGGTTGTTTTTCTGACTTATATGGCAAAGGTAATTAAAAGTTACAGTTTACTGCCAATAATTACATTTTGATACTGGGCACGTATTTTAACTTTGATTATGATGGCTGTAACGGACAAAGGGATAATATAAAAACATTGTCATCGTCTGTTATCATCTTGCAGTGCAACTTAGGATCAACATCAGGTTTCACTGTTACTACACTACTTATCTGTATCTGTCTTTTTTGAGGAATATACCATGAAAAAATTAGTTATCGCATCTTTGGCTGCTATGTTTGTATTAACTGGTTGTAACACTTTTAAAGGTCTAGGCCAAGACGTATCAAGCGCTGGTAGTGCTGTAAGCGGTACTGCACAAGAAGTACAAAACAAAATCTAAGCTTTAAATATTTAGGTTGTTTAAAGGGCTTATCATCTATGTGATAAGCCCTTTTTTATGAAGCTTAAGTTCTGAACCCTTAACGAGCATACTTCGCTATAAAAATGCTCTTAATATTTGATTGAGATACCTTTTACCAAGTTCTGTCGGTTGCAACTGTTCCGGATGATCCATCAATAAACCTTGCTCGATTAATGTAGCAACTTGTATGGCAATGCTGTCATAACTTAGCCCCGTACGTGCTTCAAATAACGACCATGCTACGCCACCATGCAAACGTAAGGCATTAAGCATAAACTCACTAACCAACTCCTCTTCATCAATCGCTTGCCAGCCAACCATTTTTGGCACTGATATTGATGTCCCATCTTGGCCATGAGCTTCTTCATGTTCTATATAACTTTTTGGCATACGGGATTTACTAAAGCGATAGATACCTGCTTGGTTGGTTTCATTATCAATAGTCCAGAAATCAGTCGCCATCTTATTGCCGATATCTTGTCCGGTAATATCTTGTCCAATAGTGACTTTTCCATGAGCACCCGCCCCGATTGCCAAATAGTCACCAAACTGCCAGTAGTTGACGTTATGTTGACAAGGCTTATCCCCTGCCCCAGACCATGCGGATACCTCATAATTGCAATAACCCAAATTCTGTAATAATGTCTGACCAGATTCTTCTATATCTGCCAAGCGATCCTCATTGGGTAAAATTGGCTGACTGCGATAGAATACGGTATTTGGCTCAATGGTCAGCTGATACCATGAGATATGGGTCGCACCAGCATCGTGTGCCATTTGAATATCGTCTAACGCCTCGCTCATGGTTTGCTCTGGCAGTCCATGCATCAAATCCACGTTTACGCGCTCAAATCCAGCTTCTCGAGCCGCTTTAATTGCAGATAGCGCTTGAGTAGGATTATGAATACGTCCAAGCGTGGTTAATTGTTCAGCAGAAAAGCTCTGCACACCTATCGATAGACGATTAATACCCACCTCTAAATAGTCAGCAAATGGCGCATGCTCAAGGGTACCTGGATTTGCCTCCATGGTGATTTCGATGTCGCTAGAAAATTGATAATATTTCCGTAAACCATCAAACAAGCGCTGGTATTGAGCAATGGGCAACAACGACGGCGTACCACCGCCGATAAATATGGAGCTAATCTCACGTCCTTGGGTCAATATCTGCTGCATCGCAGCATCTTGCAATAATGCATCTACATATTCATCATACATGGACAGCTGACTATCAACTGGTAGCTCATGTGAATTAAAATCACAGTATGGGCATTTTTTGACACACCACGGGATATGGATGTATAACGCCAATGGAATGTCTGTCACTTCTACTGTATTCGAATGACCATCATGAAAAGGCTTTGCTTGCTGAAACAGTTGATTAGGTTTGATATTTGACATAAGCAGACTTATCTATAAATAGGTAACTGCCATCAGTAGCAGAAAATACCGCTAGGATAACGGCTAAGCACAGTAAAAAAAAGCCTAACTTCAAGAAAATTCTATCGATAACAAAACCAATGACAAAGGCTCATGTTAAAAATTCTTAGTTATAGGCAAAATAACTAAGAATCACCATTATTATATAAAATAATTATAAATAACCAACTATATAAAAAGGATAAAAACCATGGCATATTGGCTTATAAAATCTAATCCAAGCTGTTTTAGTATAAAAGACTTAGAAGGTGCAGGAACAGAGATGTGGGATGGCGTGCGTAACTACCGAGCCCGCAATTTTATGCGTGATGATATGCAAGTAGGTGACAAGGCGTTTTTTTACCACTCTAGTGCTAAACCCTCTGGCGTTGCTGGTATCGTGACTATTAGTCAAGCTGGCTATCCTGATATTACTCAATTTCATCCTGAACACCGGCATTACGACCCGAAAGCCACCGCAGAGAATCCGCGATGGTATATGGTGGATGTGACTTTCAATCAAGCTTTTAATGATATATTACCACTGTCAGAGCTAAAGTTTCTGCCCGCGCTCGAGGACTCATTATTACTGAGAAAAGGCTGTGAGCAATTGACCATCATACCGCTTGAGCCTAAACACTGGTATGCAATTATGGATATTGCAGGAAATCTTAATTTACTGTCAGAAGATACTGACTCTATTGAATGAATAATTCTGGCTTATAAGCACCAAAATTGATGTTTAATTCTTCTATTAGAGGCTTAATACACCTATAAATACGATATTTATCAAACCTTTCTAAAACATTTACATTATAGCCTAACTTCTTTACCATTCTATTAACTTATGACCTGTCACTTCATCACTTGAATCGGCGGGTTATTTTTATTTTAGCATCAGTGATTCTTTTTTCACTCCGCATGCCTAGTCTTATTAAAAATGCACTTGCTCATATTATTTATCGGAGTATTATCGTCGCACACCTCCTATTTTACTGTCTCGCTATTGATTTATTAATGGCTGTGTTTGTTCATTAGTAAAATTTGTTTATCAAAAATAATTATTGTAAAGAATAAAAGTTGCTCATTATGGTTTTCCCGTTGTCTTTTGTAGATTTTAAAAGTTACAGTTTACGCTTAGGTATACTCGCGCTGCCCATCTTAATCACCCAATTTTGTCAAGCAGCGCTTGGTGTTGTCGATGCCATTATGGCAGGTCAAGTTTCGGCACTTGATTTGGCTGCTGTCGCTGTCGGCTCAGGTATTTGGCTACCATTATTTTTATTAGCAACAGGTATTTTGATTGCGACTACGCCTCTGATCGGTGAAGCCATTGGTCAAAACCAACTCGATAAAGTACCACATATCACGCAGCAGTCATTATGGACGGCTGGTGTCATTGGTATCCTTGGTTTTATCATTGTCAACCTAGCACCCAATGTACTTGCCCTCATGGGTGTTCCTGAAAATATACAACCGATAGCAACTCAGTATTTGCATGGCGTATCATTTGGCTTCCCTGCAATTGCCGTTTATGCGGTGCTGCGTAGTTACTGTGAAGCGCTTGGTCGACCTGAGCCAGTGACAGTTATTAGTATCATAGGGCTGCTTGCAGATATCCCGCTTAACTATATTTTTATCCATGGCTTGTTTGGCATGCCTGAGATGGGTGGCGCTGGTTGCGGGGTAGCAACTGCTATCGTTTTGTGGATTAACGTCTTATTATTAGCCGCTTATACCAGCTTTACTAAGCGTCAGCAATTTGCCAGTACGCGCTTTTTTTATGCCTTTGCCAGCCCAAATCGGGCACAGATAAAAAAACTTCTCAAGCTTGGTATTCCGATTGGCGTCTCTATCTTTTTTGAAGCCAGTCTATTTAGCTTAGGCGCACTGGTGATTAGTCCATTGGGTGAGCTGGCAACCGCGTCGCACCAAGTCGCCCTATCAGTGACCTCGCAGTTGTTTATGATCCCCATTTCGGTCGCGATGGCACTGACCATTATGGTATCCAACCGCTTTGGTGAAAAAAACCTAATGGCACTGCGTCAAGTACAAGCAACCGGCCTTATATGGACGGTACTTATTGCATTTGCTTGTATGATTGGTGTTTGGCTATTTAGACCACAATTAGCAGCGGCATTCACTGACAATCCTGTAGTACGAGCTCAAGCCATGCATTTGCTCATCTTTGCGCTTGCTTATCAGCTATTTGATGGCTGGCAAGTCAATGTCGCGGGCATATTACGGGGCATGCAAGATACTACAATACCGATGTGGGTTACCCTATTTTGCTACTGGATAGTGGCACTGCCGCTTGGTATTTATCTAGTACGCTTTACTGATATTGGGGCGCAAGGTTTTTGGATGGCTTTAATTACGGGGTTATTTTTATCGTCTATTTTACTTACCATACGTTTGCGCTACCAACAAAAGAGATTACTGGCAATGTGGGGATAATAATAAGACTAGGTTTACACAAGTTTATCTAAATGTTATCTGTAATAATCATCACTGGCGCTCGCAAGTCACATAGACTATGATAAATTCTTACTCAAACGAGCGCTTACGTCATAATATGTAAAAAAACTCAGTTAACAACTGTACATCGATTGCTCATTGCCGTGAATATAGGTATCATTAGCAATTATCTACACAATATTTAGTTACACTATTTTTCTCGAATTTGTTACAAGGCAAAAATACAATTATGGATATTGAAAAAATACGCACCCTCATTGCACTCATGGAAGAAAGCGAACTGGTTAATTTGGAAATCAGCTCAGATGACGAGCATATCAGTTTGACTCGTCACTATGATGCGCCGGCGCCAACGATGATGGCCGCACCTACTGCTGGTGCTGCTACACCTCATACTACTGAATCTCAGCCTGCGATGAAAGCAGGTAGTGTTGAGACATCACCTATGGTTGGCGTTTATTACTCAGCCCCTAGCCCTAATGATCCACCATTTATAAAGGTTGGACAAAAAGTGCAAGCTGGTGATACGCTCGGCATCATTGAAGCGATGAAAATTATGAATCCTCTTGAGGCGACTCAAAGTGGTGTTATTGATGAGATCTTGGTCACTAATTCTGAAGTGGTACAGTTTGGTCAGCCTATCGTACGCTATAAAGCGTAACCAGATTTGCCAACCTTTACCTCGTTCTGATGGAGAGCGTGCTATTTATCAGGCAATATCAACTCCTGCTTAGGCTATTTTAGCTTAATCATATCTAAGCTTAAAGATTTTAAAGTTAGATAATCACTAGGCTTAATGAGTTTTGATATTGCTGAATATAGTGACTCCATTAAAAAACGCCGCTTCAATAAGGATGACCCCATGATAAAAAAACTGCTCATCGCCAATAGAGGTGAGATTGCTCTACGTATCGTTCGCGCTTGTAAAGCCCTTGGTATTCAAACCGTTGGTGTTTACTCTACGGCTGATGCCAATTTGATGCACTTACGCTTTGTTGATGAAGCCATTTGTATCGGCAAGCCTAATGCCAATCAAAGCTATCTAAATATCAATACTATCTTGACTGCTGCTGAGATTACTGGCGCTGATGCCATTCACCCCGGTTATGGTTTTTTGGCTGAAAATGCTGAATTTGCTGAACGTATTGAAGAAGCTGGATTAACCTTTGTAGGCCCTACTGCAGATCATATTCGTCTGATGGGAAACAAGGTTTCCGCGATCAATGCTATGAAAAAAGCGGGTGTGCCGACAGTACCTGGTTCAGTAGGTGCTGTGACGCTACACAATGCTGAAGAGCAAGCGCGCAATATCGGTTTTCCCTTGTTGATTAAAGCGGCAGCGGGTGGCGGTGGTCGTGGTATGCGTGTGGTTGAGCGCTTTGAAGAAATTATCGGTCAAGTGCAAGCGGCTAAGCAAGAAGCTGAGCTATGGTTTGGTGATGATACGGTTTATATGGAACGTTATCTCCAAAACCCGCGACATGTAGAGATACAAGTACTTGGCGATGGTAACGGTAATGCCATTCATTTATATGACAGAGATTGCTCATTGCAGCGTCGTCATCAAAAAGTTTTAGAAGAAGCCCCTGCCCCTGATATTCCTGATGATGTACGTCAGCCTATCTTAGATGCTTGCGTAAAAGCATGTAAGCTGGTCAAATACCGCGGTGCTGGTACTTTTGAGTTTCTATTTGAAAATAATGAATATTTCTTTATTGAGATGAACACTCGTGTACAAGTTGAGCATACTATTACTGAGATGATTACAGGCATTGATGTGGTCGTTGAACAGTTAAAAATCGCAGCTGGCTACGGTTTATCTTATCGCCAAAGTGAGATCGAAATTCAAGGTCATGCGATTGAATGTCGCATCAATGCTGAAGATCCAGTGACCTTTATGCCATCACCTGGTACGGTTACTCAGCTGTATTCACCTAGTGGGGCTGGTATCCGCTTTGACTCACATCTATATCCTGGCTATGAGATTCCAAGTTACTATGACTCTTTGATTGGTAAGCTTATTTGTCATGGTCAAACCCGTCAGCAAGCGATTTCTAAAACGCTACAGGCACTTGATGAGTTGGTTATCGAAGGTATCAAAACAAATATCCCGATGCATCGTGATGTAATCTTATCAGATGATAATTTTGTTCATGAAGCACAGAATATTCATTATCTTGAAAGAGAATTGTTAACTGCTAATAAAGAAAAAGCCAACTTGTGAACTGATTAAATATTGATATCACATATTGTTATCATAAAGATTTGTTCTCAATAAAAAAACCGCTATCTGCATGGATAGCGGTTTTTTAATGATGATTGTAATTAAAGCTAAAGCAAAGTCATCGAAAAACCATTATTATGGCAGAATTCTATTAAAGTTCATAAAGCACTCTTTGCCATCAGGATCAGCACACCACTGCATTTGATTGCCATCATGATTTAAAAATGCAATCAACGCCTCATTGCTCTGATCTATCTGGCTGCCGGAGCAATCTACTTCATTGTTATCGTAAACGGTTTTAATAGCAATGATAGGTAGCCCCTCTTCACGGTGCGTAATCAAATAACGTCCATAAGTCCACTCTTTGCCACTGACTGACCACATTTCATTATCAGCAGCAAAATTGTAAAGCTCACGGCACTGAGCAGATTTCTTTGCTGATGCAATGAGTTTTTTGCTGGTATCAGCTTGAATATTAATGAGGCGTTTTTCGTTTTGTGTCAATAGTCCTGCACCGGCGTCGACTTTAGGTTCGTTACTTTTAATCTGACTCTTATCTTTTAACGCTGCTTGCCGCGCCTCAGCTTCTTTGGTCATCGTGATACTACTGTTTAAATCAATCTCCCACTGTCCAGCAATCGCAGGACTAATATGTGTGGTAATGGTCGGCTTACTAACTGCTTCGCCATTTACTGGCAATGATGCCAAAATAGCAGCTAATGAAAATGAAGCAAATGAGAGAGGTTCCATAATTAACCTTGTTATTTATACTATTATAATAATGAATGCTATGTACATTAGCGTAAGTCTTAGTCACCGAAAACACAAGTAACATTATGATATTAGGCTTTAACCTCTCAGTGGTAAGCACTTCAATAAGATCTCTAATTACTGAGGTTCAAACATAAAAAATAACGCCATGGCTCTGATTTGCTTATCGCAATGAGCCATGACGTTATACTTATAGAAATGTAAACTTATATACCTAAATATTTAAATTCTTAAATACTTAGTTATTAAACAGCAGCGATACTAACTGCTTGAGCAAAGGCTGACAATGCACCCTTTAGCATGGCTGATACGGTGCTGCTACAAGTACCGATACCGGAATAAACTTCACCATCTACATTTAGCTGTATATAAGCAGCAGCATTGGCATTTGTCTTATTGTCTCTATTGTTATCATCATTGATACCATCACCGCTATTATGCTGCGGATTGATTGCATGCTCAGCGTAGTTAATGACATGGATTGATTTACCTGTGTGCTGCGCCAATCCATCGATAAACGAAGATAACGGCCCATTACCATCACCATCTATAGTGATGGTATCGCCATTCATCTGAACTTGACCGTTAAAGTAGACTTCGCCGCCTTTATTGTTGACCGTATAATCTAACAGCTCAAAACTGCCTTGCTGTAAATAAGTGTCTTCAAAGGTCTGTAAGATTTCATCATTCTGCAATTCACGAGCCGTGGTTTCAGCTTGTTTTTGTACCACACCACTAAAGTCAATTTGCATCCAACGTGGTAAATTAAAGCCATAGTTGCGCTGCAAGATATAAGCCACACCGCCTTTACCAGATTGGCTATTGATACGAACCACATCCTGATAGCTGCGACCAATATGTGCAGGATCAATTGGTAAATATGCCACATCCCAGACGTTTTCTGTCTTCTCCACATGCTTCTCATTATAGTCGAGGCACTTCTTGATTGCATCTTGGTGCGAGCCGCTAAAGGCAGTAAATACAAGCTCACCCACATAAGGATGACGTGGATGCAGAGGCAAGTTATTGCATTCGCTAACGACTTGTACAATCTCACTCATGTTACTAAAATCAAGCTCAGGATCGATACCTTGGCTAAACAGATTCATCGCCATGACCATGATATCCATATTGCCAGTACGCTCGCCATTACCAAGCAAGGTGCCTTCGATACGATCTGCGCCAGCAAGCATACCAAGCTCAGCCGCCGCCACCGCACAGCCTCGGTCATTATGCGTATGCAAGCTAATAGTTACATGCTCACGCTTGGCAAGATTACGACAAAAATACTCGACTTGATCAGCGAATACATTGGGCATTGACGCCTCAACCGTCGCAGGTAAGTTTAAGATTACCTCTTGACCATTCTCGGGCTGCCAAACATCACAAACGGCATCACAGACTTCAACTGCATATTCAGTCTCAGTTTGGCTAAAGCTCTCAGGTGAATACTGGAATACCCATTCTGTTTCTGGATATTTAGCAGCATATTCAACCAATAATTTAGCACCAGTGACAGCTATCTCTTTGATTTCAGCTTTATCTTTAGCATATACTTTTTCGCGCTGAATACGGCAAGTTGAGTTATAAACATGAACGATGGCACGCTTTGCGCCTTTTAAGGATTCAAAAGTACGAGCAATCAAATGCTCACGTGCCTGCACCAATACCTGCAAAGTCACGTCATCAGGCACATGATTTTCTTCAATCAATTTACGAGCAAAATCAAACTCGACTTGTGCCGCTGAGGGAAAACCTATTTCAATTTCTTTAAAACCCACATCTATCAAGGTTTCAAAAAAACGCATTTTTTGTTCAATAGTCATCGGATCAATCAATGCCTGATTGCCATCACGCAGATCCACACTTGCCCATATCGGTGATTTCTCTAGCGTTTTGCTCGGCCATGTGCGATCTGGCAACAGTGGCGCAAATGCAAAAGGGCGATATTTACGGAAATCGAAAGCGGCTTTTTTGGGTGTGCTCTTTGCAGCGGCAGGCGCTACAGGGCGTGTTGCTTGGTCAGACATAATCAATCCTTAGATGGCATTAGGTTGGTATTTTTAGTGAGGCAATCAATGCCAAAATCTTGCTTTATCATACGAGATAATACGAACTTATGCCATTATAATAACAAAGTTTATAAGGTGAATATCGGCTTTATAATAAGTATATTTACATTATATTAGTGAAATGCGATAAATCAATCGCTATAATTGGCATAATCCACTAATAAAAATACTTATTATGCAACATACTCATTCTAATCAGCTGTTAATTGCAGATATTGATGACACAGATAAACGCTTATTGCGCTTATTGCAGACCGATGCACGTATGAGCATTACTGAGCTTGCCGAGCGCGTTAATCTCTCGGCAACCCCTTGCGCGCGCCGTATTAAGCGCTTAGAAGATAGTGGCGTTATCACCGGTTATCATACTCAAACCGATGCCCAAAAACTTGGCTATCCCTTGGCAGTTTTCATTGCTATCAGTATGGACCGTCACACAGCTGACCGTTTTGAGCAGTTTGAGCGCAAGGTTAAAAGCTTCGATGAAGTCATCAGCTGTAGTATCGTCACTGGTCGCTCCGAGGACTACCTGATTAAAGTACGCGTACGCGATATGGCTCACTATGAGGAATTTTTATTGCATCGGTTAAATCGTATCGAAGGCGTGGCACAAGTTCATACCAGCTTTGAGCTGCGAGAAGTATTCAGCCGCAGTATGGTTTAATCCTACTAAAATGATTCGCTTAAATGATTATTTTTTGCAGTCGGTTCGTTTGACGCCAGAAAAAGAATACCAAAACCAGTCCTATCAGCAGTCCTATAGCCGCTACCAACAACCCTGCATTAAAGTTATCATTCTCTCCCGCCAGCGCTACCGTTACCAATGGTCCGATGAACTGCCCTATTGCATAGGCTAATGTCGCCAGTCCTATCAGCAGATTTGAGTAGATGGGATTTATGTTTTTAATAATCGTCAAGGTCATAGAGACCATACCCACAAAGGTTAACCCTAAAATCATGGCATTAGCATATAAACCAATAGCACCATCAAACCCTATTGGCAAATACATGCCAAACGCTTGCAATAACGTCAAGCCCATTAAGGTTTTGACTTCACCAATACGCTTGGCAAGAGCACCCCAAATCGGGTTTGAGAGCATGGCAAAGATACCTACCACCAACCAAATAGACAGTCCAGCAGAATTTTGAGTGGTCAAGCGCTGAGCTGCCATTACCGGCAAAAAAGTCGCCGATGTAATATAACCAAAGCCTGCCAGCACATAACTGGTCAACAATAATGCAATGGGCTTGCTATGACCTGCTAGCGCCTCGTATAAAGAACGCTTAAAATTAATATAGGTTTGATATAGCGAGGAATAATGATTACTCTGGGGTGTTTCTGAGCTTACTGATGTTGGATTTGATGATGTTGAACCAGATAAAGTAACCATAGCAGACGGACGTATGCCATACAGCAACCATAAAACAGGTAAGCTAATCATTCCAGCGATCAGCCAAATCACGTCGAAATGGTAGCCAAGCGTCAGTAACCACCACGTCAATATTGCGGAGGCACTGATACCGACGCCGATACCTGCATAGTGTACTGCCGATAGCACCGAACGGCGCTCAAGACTGAAGCTTTGAATGACCAAAGATGAGCTTAAAATCATCGCCACACCACTTGCGATACCTGATATCAGCCGAATGCCATACCATAGATTTAATGACATATTTGGCACGACCAACAGCATGGTAGTAATGACACTAACTATTGTCCATAATATTAGCATGTGCCATGTTAAACGCTGCGGCACAAACATCGCGATAAGCGCGCCAATAAAGTAGCCAATATAGTTGATTGAAGCGAGCCAACCCGCAATGGTCGTGGATAGCGACAATTGCAGCATAATATCAGGTAAAGTGGCTGTAAATAAAAAGCGTCCAAACCCCATCACCACTGCCATACAGTACATACCAATCAACGCAACAGCTGTTTCATTGGTGATAGTAATAACAGCACGGCTTTTGAGAGCAGTCATCATGACAAGGCCATTTTGTGGCAAAAAGCACACAATCCTTTGTGTTAAAGTAGTAAACAACAATTATGAACGAGTATTAGAACAGCATTAAATATAGTATTTAATCCTACGAAACATTGAGTGTTGGACGATTTTCTTGCTCATTTTTCTCTGCTTGTCCCAACATCTGCACGCGCTGATCACTAAACATATCCATATCAGGTGCAAGCGTACGCATAAAGCGGTCAAAATAGAGCATCTGCTTGGTCAATAAAGCAAAATCACGCGGAAAATGAATACCATGACGCTTACCGACCTCAACTATCTCCAGCATCATTGTATTCAGCTCATCCGCCTGCTCTTTCGTATTAAAAGGCACACCACTGGTAAAGGCTTTGTCCTCTGCCATAATGGTCTTCATCATACGCTGCAAATCATCACCCAATGCCACCACATCAACCTGACTACCACCATGTGTCATCTCCATATCTATCATATGGCGTGCCATCGCATAATAATCATTATCCTGCATGGCTTGCATCATTCCCATGCAAGCGCGCCAGCTTTCAGCCTTCAATTTACCGACAATACCAAAATCTAAAAATCCGATACGTCCATCAGTTAATAGCATTAAATTACCCGCATGCAAATCCGCATGGAAACTATTACACAGCATCAGACTTGCAAACCAAGTATTGAGCGTATCTGCCATCACTTGGGCAGGATCAGTACAATATTGACGCATCAAAGTTTCATCTACCATAGAGACACCGTATAAGCGGCTCATGGTCAACACACGCTTGGTAGTGTACGCCTCATAGACTTTTGGTGCCACCACACGTGTATTGCCTGATACTGCCAAAAACTGCTGAAAGTCGCGAATATTTTGTGCCTCAGCGATAAAGTCTGTCTCCGCAAGCATACGCAAACGAATCTCATCAATAATCGGCGCAATGCTGGCAAATCTCATTGAAGGCATCAACAATTCAACCAGCTTTGTCACGCCATGCAATACACCCAAATCCGTCTGCATAATGGTTTCGACGCCAGGTTTTTGCACCTTTAAGACAACTTCATCACCATTATGCAAACGCGCTGCGTGGACTTGGGCGATAGAAGCAGAAGCCAGTGGTTTTGAATCAATATAGGCAAACGTCTCTTCAAGTGTGAGTCCATTAACAGCTAGCTCTTCTGTTAATACTTGCTCGATATAAGCATAAGACAATGGCGTGGTTTGATCCAAACAGCTTTGAAAGGCTTGCACATATTCGCGCGGAAATAATGACGGCGTACTGGCAATAAACTGCCCAATTTTGATATAAGTCGTACCCAGTTGTTCAAAAGTTTCTTTTAACAGCATGGCATCAGGCTTTTCGCCCTTCGCCACTCTAAGCGCTGATAAACCAGCGACACTTGCTGTTTGACGAACACGATTAACGACATTAAAGGTATGTTTTAATAAATGCGGACGATGAATTTTCATAAAAGACAACTGTGGTCATAAGAAGGATATTTGAGAATCGGCGATTATAATTGGTAAAAAATCATTAATTGAAATTAGGAAAAGCTATTACAGACAGGACATTCTGACTCTTTTCGATATCCCATCAAGCGTTGCTGCATCCGACTACCATCCCATATCAGCAGTTTGTTTGTCAGTGGATTTTTGGTTAATCCTAGATATTGCAAAGCTGCATTGGCTTGTAGATTCCCCATGATAGCTGTGGTGCTGGCAAGCACTCCTGAATTGGCACACGTACGTTCATCCGCCTCGGCATCTAGTACTACCGAACCAAACACACAGTGATAGCAGCCAGTATTTAGATGTGGCTCAAACAGTGCCAGTTGCCCCTGCATTGCAATAGCAGATGCCGATAATAATGGAATCTGATAGCGCACACTAATACGATTGATGATGTCACGGGTAGCAAAATTATCTGTACAGTCTAACAATAGGTCTGGCGTACCGCACGCCATATCAAGTAACTCATAAGCATTGTCTTCACTCAAACGCGCTATCGTACCGCGAGCTGTGATTAAAGGATTGATACGCATCAACATTTGCGCAGCAGTTAGAGCTTTAGGTTTACCAATATCCTCCGGTAAAAACAATGTTTGACGCTGTAAATTACTGGCTTCAATGTCATCTTCATCAATTAGGTGAATATGCCCAAGTCCTGCACGCACTAAGGTTTCAGAAGCTGGGCAACCTAGCCCACCTGCGCCTATCATGACGACACGTGATGATTTTAATCGTAGCTGAGCATCAATATCCCAGCCATCAAGCAATATTTGACGCGCATAACGCAGCAGCTCATCATCTAACAATATCTCTGTTTCTACATTACTCATATGGATTACCAGTACTCAATATTGCCGCTTATTTTTATAAAACTGCCCAAGCGTCACTCTATCGTTCCCACCAAAATCTTTAATCGTTTGTATATTATCGAAATGATTGTCCGCAAATAACTGGCGTGCAGCATGCCCTTGATCAAAGCCATGCTCAATCGCTAGTAGCCCGCCTACTTTTAGGTACTGCGGCGCATGATGGACAATATGTTCGATATCAGCCAAACCATGATTAGGGGCGCTCAAAGCACTAATTGGCTCTGCTAATAAACCTGCTAAATGCTTATCCGCCTCATCAATATAGGGCGGATTTGAGACAATCACATCGAATAAATGTTCGTCCTGAGTAGAGAGTGCATCATACCAGCTACTATGGACAAACTCGATATCTACAGCATTACTGACCGCATTATGCTGAGCAATTTTTAGCGCCTCTAGCGAGAAATCAACGGCAACAACTTGCCAGCTTACTGGTTCCAATTTGCGAGCCAGCTTTAACTCGTGAGCAAGACTAATGGCAATGCAACCAGAACCCGTGCCCAGATCAAGCAGACGCTTATTGCTAGCAGCATTAGGTACAAACTCTTTATTGGCAGTATTTATCCAATGTAGTACTTGCTCAACCAAAACTTCCGTATCGGATCTGGGAATTAAGGTATGTTCATTAACGGCAAAATCAAGCGACCAAAATGCCTGTATACCCGTTAAATAAGCCAATGGTGTACCTTGCTGCATTTTGGTCACACCAACATTAAATCGCTCAACCTCAACATCACTTAGCTGATAGCTATCATCCGTTATTAAAAATAGCGCGGGTTTATCAATGATATATAGCAGCCAATCCGTTATCCAAAATGGCGGAACAGATAATTCTTCCGCCATTTGAATCGCTTGCTGCTTGATTTGCCATACTGTTACGTCTGCTGCTTTTTGCGCTGTCATAAATGACTCTTAATAATTATATCTGCTTTATTTTTATAACCTCTAACCTACTCTGACGCGCGCGGTGGCTCATTGGTATTGGTTAAATTAGGATTGGCTTTGGTTAACTCAACACCTTTATTACTGCCACTATTACTATCGTCACCGCCATCACCATAAATATCATCATTGTCACCAATGACGATATATTTATCAACATAATAAATCAGCGCTAAAATAGGAATACCAATTAGAAAAGTAAACATAAAGAAGAAGGGATAACTGGTGCTATCAACGATAGTGCCTGAATAACCACCCACCACTTTTGGTAATAATGTCATTAGTGATGAAAATATTGAATACTGGACGGCAGTAAATCGAATAGATGTTAATGCAGATAAGAAGGCAATAAATACAGCACTAGCAAGACCAGCTGCAAGGTTATCAAGGATTACTGCCAAATACATATACGGCAAGCTCCCAGGATGGTACGTCAACAGAATAAATAACAAGTTGGTCACGCAGGCAAGGACTGCTCCAACCATCATTGCACGCATGATACGCATCTTTTGTGCTAATAAACCACCTAAGAAACCACCAGCAATCGCCATGACAACACCAACCAATTTAACGGCGTTGGCAATATCAACTTTAGTGAATGCCATGTCTTGATAGAAGACGTTAGAGATAACCCCGGCAACGATATCGGAGATACGATAAAGACCAATCAGCGCCAATAACAATAACGCCTTTTTACCGTAACGGCGGAAAAAGTCAGCAATAGGCTCAATCCATGTGGTCTTAGCAAACTCTTGCTCCACAAGATTGGCTTTTACTAAGCCGTAACCGATAATCAAAGCCGCTGCCAAACTCGATACCATACGCACTACTTCGATTAAGAAGCCTGCGAACACACTTTCTGTCTCAGGTAAGACCAAGCCCGCATTAGCAAATACCAGTACAAAACCTATGACTGATATAGCGAATACTAATACTAGACGGGTATATTCTGACGTTTTACGTTCAACAACCACTTGTTGTCTAATCGGCTCATGAATCACCAAGGTGGTAATAACCCCAATGCCCATCACCGCTGCCATAATCCAGTAGGTATTGCGCCACGCCTCATAGCTATAGAAGCTCTCGGTAGAACCAAAGTAATCGGCTAAATATAATGCTCCAGCACCAGCGACAATCATCCCGATACGGTAACCGGTCACATACATGGCAGACAAGACCGCCTGTAGGCTTGGTGGTGCCAATTCGATGCGATAGGCATCAATAACGATGTCTTGTGTCGCTGATGAAAAGCCAAGTAGTACTGCACCTACTGCCATCAGGACTAGACTGCCCTCATTCGCTGGATTGACACTCGCCATAATACAGATAGCGGCAATAATCATAATCTGCGAGACCAAAATCCAGCTGCGCCTGCGACCTAAGAGCTTGGTTAATATTGGCAATGGCACCGCATCAATCAGTGGTGCCCAGATAAACTTAAAGGCATAACCAAGCGCTGCCCAGCTAAACATCGTTACTACGCTACGATCAATCCCTGCTTCACGCAGCCATAATGATAAGCTAGAGAAAATTAGTAAGATCGGAATGCCAGCGACAAAGCCCAAGAACAGCATGATAAGTGAACGCCGATCAAGATAAGCTTGCAAAGATTCGCTAAGTGACTTCTTGGCAATAGGAGAATTGGGCGGAATAGGTTGGACAGCAGACATAACGACTCACCAAAAATTTAGACAAAAAATACGACAGTGCGCTACTTTTTATCCAAAAATTTTATCTACTGGCAGTGTGACATCGAGACTATCAGGATAAAAAAGGACAAAAAATTGCCTAGCTCTGTACAAAGAAAATGACATTTGCTGCAAAATTGAATAATGGTACTTGAGAATGCTTAAATTGACTAGATGTTTTTCCACTAACTACTTGATTGAGCATATCGGATATACTCTATAGCTTTCCTTAGTAAGTACATGTATCTTAACCTTTCTTAAATATAAATTAAGATATAATTTTTTGGTTTACTCCTATTAGATTTCTATCTAGCCTACTATTCAAGCGATTTTCCTATATTCCATATATGTATAAATAGATACCTATTTATTATATACAAGAATAATAGCTTTGATTTACACTACACGCTTGTTATGTTGTTTGGGCGTTTTAACTTTTATAAAGACGACTGACTCTTTATATAATGGGATTAACTTATGGCAATCGACGTAGTGGTCAATCAGCGGCATCTGCAAATTCAACTCAAACAGTTGGAGACAGTGTGGCATACCGTAATCAATGGCTATAATTTAAGTCAGGCGGCGACGGTACTGCATACCAGCCAATCAAGTCTTTCAAAGCATATCGCAGCACTTGAGAATCAGCTCAAAACTGAAGTGTTCGTGCGCCAAGGCAAACGTTTGACGGGGCTTACGACAATGGGTACGGCGCTCATGCCGCATATTGAGTCTATCTTTACCGAAATCCGTACGATTGAAAACCTCAGCCTCGACTTTAACAATCCAAATGTGGGTACATTGACAATTGCCACGACTCATACTCAGGCACGTTATGTCTTACCAGAAGTCGTGAAAGAATTTAAAGAGCGTTTTCCTAAGGTTAATCTCATTCTACAACAGGCAGATCCTGAAACCATCGCACAGATGGTGATACGTGGGCAGGCCGATATTGGTATTGCAACCGAGTCCTTGCTACATAACAACTATCTGCGCTGCTATCGTTATTACGACTGGACGCATCGTGTCATTGTGCCAAGCGATCATGAATTGGCAGGACTAGAATCTATCGATTTACCAACTCTCGCCAGCTATCCAATCGTAACTTATCACGGTGGTTTTACGGGGCGCGGCGCCATTGACAAGACTTTTAGCGATGCCGGTCTTGAGCCAGATATCGTATTGGCAGCACTTGATGCTGATGTGATTAGCACCTATGTTGGACTTGGCTTAGGGATTGGTATTATTGCAGAAATGGCATTTGAGCCAAGTCATTATCAAAATCTAACCGCCATTCCAGTCGACCATTTTGGACGTTTTACCAGTTGGATGGCAGTACGTGATGACGCAGAGATTCGTCAGTATGGACGGGCGTTTATGGAGCTGTGTCAAAAACAGTTTAGTCAGTAATGACTGCTGTTTTCACTAATACGTGTAGCTATAGTCAATCCACTATAAATCAAACACAGTGCTACTGGGATAAGTTTTGCGCCGCCTCTGTCTGCGCAGGCACAGCAAGCAAGAGAAATTTATACCAGTAGCGCGTTATGATATTTGTACTTATTTTATTTAGGAGTGACTATAGTATTTGATTATTAAGTCAGTTATATAAATAGAAGATCAAAGTACTCGTAATTAAAAATACTCATAAAAGCATCATTATCTTTAGATAGTGATGCTTTTTATTGTGAACTATTCTTTTCTAGTCAATGTCTGACTAAACCAACTGTCCTTATCCTCTATATCTCATATGATTAAGATTTGTTATCAGCATGAATACTGACCTTTATATCTTATTTAACCGCCCCATTATATAGGAGGTAAAGCGTTCAGGACTTGCATAATGATACTTATATCACTAGTTGAATAATAACTACGCAAGCTGAGGCTCTTATAAATTTATAATAAATAATACTGCCATTAATCATATGGCATCTAAAAACAGGTGATTTATGAGTAACTCTATTCCCTTATCCTTCTTAGATTTAGCCCCCGTTCCTGAGGGTAAAAGCATCGCTGAAGGCATTGCCCAAACCGTCGAGACAGCGCAGCAAGCTGAAAAATCTGGCTTAAATCGCTATTGGATGGCAGAACATCATAATATGCCCGGTATTGCTAGTGCAGCGACGTCAGTGCTATTGTCGCATATTGGTGCTCAGACTAAGCGTATACGTATTGGCGCAGGTGGTGTGATGTTGCCCAATCATGCCCCGCTCGTCATTGCTGAGCAGTTTGGTACTCTGCAAGCATTATATGGCGATCGCGTAGATTTGGGTTTGGGTCGTGCGCCCGGTACAGACGGTGCAACTTTTCAGGCATTACGTCGCCAGATGCAAGATGCTGATCGCTTTCCGCAAGATGTGCAAGAGTTGATGTACTTTTTGGGGAATGGCACAGATGATAGTCCCGTACAAGCATTTCCGGGTGCAAAATCCAATATTCCCATTTGGATACTAGGTTCTTCCCTTTTTGGTGCGACCTTAGCAGCGCACTTAGGATTGCCATATGTGTTTGCTTCACACTTTGCGCCGCAAATGCTTGGGCAAGCCATCAATGCTTATCGCGAGCAATTTAGACCATCAGCTTACTTAGACAAGCCTTATGTCATGCTAGCGGCAAATTTATTGCTTGCGGACGATGATGCGACCGCCCATTATCACTTTACCTCAGCACAGCAGAGCTTTGTGCGCTTGCGCCGTGGTGAAACAGGTCAAATGCCAAAGCCTACTCATGATATGGATAGTATCTGGAGCGCTGCTGAGAAAATGATGGTGGATAGTGCGTTGTCGGTATCGTTCATCGGCTCTGTTGAAACGGTTAAGCCAAAGCTTACGGCGTTTCTTGCTACCTATCAGCCCGATGAGCTGATTGTGACAGCAAACATCTATGACCAAGCAGCACGTTTGCGTTCGCTTGAGCTTGTCTCTGAGCTTAATTTATTTGATTTAAAACCAACAGCAATACTTGCATAATATTAAAAAACCTTCCCTTCTTTATAGAAGGGAAGGTTTTTTAATCAGGGGTTGATAAATTCTTAATAACTGTCTTTTGATTTAACCACTGTTTTATAAGTATGTAGTCATTTATCAAACAGTGGTTAAATTAGCCCCATAGCGCGTAATATTGCCGCGCCAATCGCCATGCCAAACATACCAACTACTGTTGTAAATGCCAAAATATTGGCCGCTAAAATATCATTACCGCCCATCGCTTTTGCCATCACATAGCTTGCTGCTGCTGTTGGTGATGCAACCATCAAAAACAGTACGCCCATATGTACGCCCGTTAAGCCAAAAGCAAAACCAACCGCTATAGCAACCAACGGTGCAATAACAATGCGTCCAATACTTGCCTGCATAGAAAGTCCAGAAGGATGCAACATCGACTTCAAATTAATACTGGCACCGGCACAAATCAGGGCAAGCGGTAAAGCAACTGCTGCTAATAGCCCACCGGTGATATGAATCACACCCGCTATCGGTGGTAGTGGCAATGCTTTATAAGTAAAGGCTGCAACGAGTGCAATGATGAGCGGATTGGTAAATAGCTTTTTGACAATCATGGTACTACGACTGAGCCAAGTATCCTCTATACTCTTAGACACTCGGCTGAGCGTAATCACCGCTAAAATATTAAACAGTATTGTCACCACACCCATATATACCGCGCCAATACTTAAGCCAGTCGTCCCATAGGCGTTGGCAACGGTTGCCAGTCCAATAATTGCCATATTGCTGCGAAAGATACCTTGTACAAAAACCCCTTGATTGGCAGGGTCGCTGATAAAGCGCTTAGCATAGAGCTCAGAGCCGATAAACAATATAAAGGTCACCACAATACCAGCGCCTATCAGTACCACTTGCTTCGCATAATCAACGTCACTATCGACCACACTAAAAAACAGCAGACATGGCAGACAATAATTAAAAACGAAACTGGAGGCCTGATCGATAAACACCTGATCCGCCTCACCGCGTCTTTTCATAAAAAAACCTAACCACATTAAGACAAGGTTGGGCAAGACGATGGTCATAGCAAAAATAATGGCATCAATCATAAATAGGCTCAGTTTAGTGACAAGCCCATCATAATGTGGACAATAGCGAGGTAAATTAATAAAAAAGATATAAGTAATAATAATAGAGTTGGTAATTCGTAGAGCCAGTATAAAGAGAAAGCAGCAACCAAGACAAGTGAGTACACCTCTTTCTTTTAACAACGGTAGTATTTTGGCAATAAAAAAGCCCATAACGACTTCTCGGTATGGGCTTTTTGCTTTTCTATTTTTTAAGTCATTGATACATTATTATGACGCGTTTAATGCTGCTTTTACTTTTTTCTGTTTCTTGACCGTCATTGCTAGTAGCTGGATAGCAGCCGGTGTGACACCACTGATACGTCCCGCTTGAGCCAATGTTGACGGACGGACTTGCGCAAGTTTTTGGACAATCTCATTGGACAACCCAGATACTACACTATAATCAAAATCTATTGGTAGCGCTGTATTCTCCAATCTCTTCATCTGATCAATATCTTCTTGCTGACGATCAATATAGCCTGCATATTTGACAGAAATTTCAATCTGCTCTCCCACTTGGGCATCGACTTTCGAATCAGTGATGGCAGCGATATCAGCAAAATGAATCTGCGGACGCTTGAGCAAATCAAAAGCTGTTGCCTCTTTGGATAGCACCTCGCCCGTTTGCTCTGTGATTTTTTTGCCCAATGCATTGGCAGGGGTTGCCCACATATCTTTGAGGCGTGCGGTTTCTGAAGCAATGGCTTCCATTTTTTCTTCATACGCTTGCCAGCGCACATCATCTACTAAGCCAAGCTTACGACCAGTTTCAGTCAAACGTTGGTCAGCATTGTCTTCACGTAGCAATAAGCGATACTCTGCACGACTGGTAAACATGCGGTATGGTTCGGTCGTGCCATGCGTAATCAAATCATCAACGAGCACGCCAAGATAGGCTTCATCACGGCGTGGTGTCCAGACATCAAACTCATTGTTTTCACAAGTGACTAGAGCGGCATTGGTACCAGCTAATAAACCCTGTACGCCTGCTTCTTCGTAGCCAGTTGTACCATTGATTTGACCGGCAAAGTACAAGCGGTCAATCGATTTGGTTTCGAGCGTTGGTTTTAGGTTTTGCGGATCAAAATAATCGTATTCAATCGCATAGCCTGGACGGGTAATATGAGCGTTCTCTAAGCCTTTCATACTATGAATAAATTCTAACTGTACATCAAACGGTAAGCTGGTTGAGATACCATTCGGATATAGCTCATGCGTAGTCAAGCCTTCTGGCTCGATAAATATCTGATGGCTGTCTTTATCCGCAAAGCGATGGATTTTGTCTTCAATCGATGGACAATAACGTGGACCAACACCTTCGATTTTGCCAGAGAACATCGGTGAGCGGTCTAGATTTTCACGGATGATATCATGGGTACGGGCATTGGTATGAGTGATATAGCAATTGACCTGTTCAGGATGCATGGACACATCGCCCATATAACTCATTACCGGTAGCGGAGTATCACCCGGCTGTACCGTCATCACACTAAAGTCAACACTACGCGCATCAATACGGGCGGGCGTACCTGTCTTTAGGCGACCAACAGGGAGTTTCAGCTCACGTAAACGATCAGCAAGCTTGATAGAAGGTTGATCGCCTGCGCGACCACCTTTTGAGCTCTCAAGACCAATATGAATCACCCCGCCTAAAAACGTACCTGAGGTTAACACTACCGTTTGCGTATTAAAAATAATACCAGTAGCAGTCACAACCGCTGTGGCACGACCGTTTTCAACTAGAATGTCATCGGCTGCTTGTTGGAAGATATCAAGGTTTGGCTGATTCTCTAACGTATGACGAATGGCGGCTTTATAAAGAATACGATCTGCTTGCGCTCGAGTGGCTCGTACAGCGGCACCCTTACGACTGTTAAGTACTCGAAACTGGATGCCAGATTTGTCTGTTGCCAGTGCCATTGCGCCGCCAAGTGCATCAATCTCACGCACCAAATGCGATTTACCAATACCACCAATCGCAGGGTTACAGCTCATCTGCCCCAGCGTTTCAATATTATGCGTCAACAGCAAGGTTTGCGCGCCCATACGTGCGGCCGCCAAAGCAGCTTCTGTGCCAGCATGACCGCCACCGATCACCACCACGTCGTAATTTTTTGGGTATTGCATGTAATGCCTCACTTGACTGATCACGCTATGCTTAGCGACAGGCTATTATTCAATAACAGGAACTGGGTAGATAAGTGTCAGTCGAATTTAAAAAAGAAATAGCGACTAGAATATAGAACAAGCCGCTATTAGCTGAATAGATAACCATTAATTATAACAATTTTTTATCATTTAAAAAACGTTATACGAAAAACTATTGAGATTAACGATCAAGAAGTTTTGATTAACGTTGACAGCATTTACCAATGCTCATTCTCAACCTTTATGTGTTAGGGCTTATTTGCCAGGACTAAGCGGCACAATACGGTCCGCCTGCCCACTCGCCAGCATATGTTGGCTACCATAGCCTTCTGGATTAATCTGCAAATAGGCGTTCATCTGCCCGATCGCATCGCCATCATCACTCGCCAATATATGCTGTTTTATTGTCTCAACGGGTGGTAGTGGCAAGTTTTTTAGTAATGCCAAACGCTGCTGGTTGTCGCCTTTATTAACGACCAGTTCAATAAGTTGACGCGCATCAATGGGTAAATCTGGCGTATTCTGTGCCAATAACGCCAAATGATAAGCGCCCGCAGCATCTTGATCCGCGACGATACGCTGTTCAATCGCAATATAAGTGGCTTCTGTTGCGCCGCCTGCCACGCTAAGCTGATGAATACATTTAAGCGCTGAATGTGGCTCATTGCCAGCGATTTCAATAATGCGCGTGGATTCATTTTTTAAGTGCTCGCGACGTTTTTCAATCGCAGCTTGCTCGGCATCTTGTATTTGAGTGGCTTGGCTATTTAATTCGTTAGTCATAGAACTCTCTTATTATTGATTCAATGTTTCTTAATGTTTCGAGGTATTGAATATCGATATTGAGAGTTATATGGGGATAAAGCTGGCAAAAACAATTGAACTTGCTGACTGTCAATATTAAAAAATAAAAAATCCGAGCAACCTTTAATAAGGCAACTCGGATTTGGGTACTTAGGCTCGAATATCAATTATATCAACATTTTAATGCCACTTAAATATTTAAGCGTTAAACGTCGATATAAAGTGCTCTCGATATTAAGCAGCTGGGCTATTTGCTTCAACCAAAGGCTTAAGCTCGCCTGATTGGTACATTTGTAAAATAATGTCTGATCCGCCCATCAATTCACCATCAATCCATAGCTGCGGAAAAGTTGGCCAATTAGCAATTTGTGGTAACGTTGCGCGGATTTCTGGATTTTCTAAGATATTGACGAAAGCAAATGGGCGACCAATTTGTGTCAAGACTTCAATCGCTTTGGCAGAGAAACCACACTGTGGGAACTGCGGTGAGCCTTTCATATATAGAATGACTTTGTTGTCTTTGATTTGGTTACGAATCAGTTGTTCAATATCGTTGGCAGCAGTATTTGGGGTTTGCTCACTCATAAAAACTCCTATTAATTAAAACTATTTATAAAAAAGACAGGTAACATTAAATTTATCATGTGGCTGCTACATGGGGCAATCTTAACCACATTGCAAGCAGTTTGGAAAGCTGACAGCCATAATCATACGCACTGATATACTATTGAGAATTAAACGCCAAGCGCATTCGGCACCAATAATACCACGGCATTGGCCATAATACCCTCTTGCCGACCGGTAAAGCCCAATTTTTCAGTAGTGGTTGCCTTAACACTGATATTGCCCACATCGGTCTGCAAATCACTAGCGATATTAGCGCGCATGGCTAAATTATGTGGTGCCAGTTTTGGGCGTTCACACATTACGGTAATATCAGCATTCCCCAACATATAACCTGCGGCCAAAACTTTGCCATATACATAACGAAGTAGTACGCGTGAATCTAAACCCGCATTTGCCGCATCGGTATCTGGAAAATGTTGCCCGATATCGCCGAGTGCCAAGGCGCCAAGCAAAGCGTCAGCAAGTGCATGCAGTACTACATCACCATCAGAATGCGCAAGTAAGCTGTGCGTATGATCAATAGGCACACCTGCCAGCACCACATATTGCTGCTGTTGACCATTATTATGAAACGCATGAACATCAATACCTTGACCAATTTTTATCATTATCATTCCAAGTAAATTAATGGTGATTAGGATAATTGAAAACCATTATCTAAATTTTTAAAGCGATTTTACCGCCAGTAAGATGCCATAGCTCGCCACCAGTTTCAATTAACTGGTATAATATGACGCTTATTTTATCATAATACCCAATCCAAAAGATAAGCCGACGTCGTTCTGCTGAGACTACGCATGGTAGTCATTGCATAATTTTGGCGTCAATATGTATTTTGGAGAACGTATAAATAGTTGAGCCGCTTTATGTCAGCCATACCAAACGCTTCTAACACATCAGCTTCTGCTTCTTTTGACGCCCATCGCCCTCTAACGCTTGCCGATATCAATGATCCTAGCACTAAGCATGTGATTGTTGGCATGTCAGGCGGAGTCGACTCTTCTGTGTCTGCCGTATTGCTTCAGCAGGCAGGCTTTGTGGTCGAAGGTCTGTTCATGAAGAACTGGGAAGAAGATGACGGTACCGAATATTGTACGGCGATGGATGACTTAGCAGATGCGCAAGCGGTGTGCGACAAAATTGGCATAAAATTGCATACCGCCAACTTTGCCATGGAATACTGGGATCGCGTCTTTGAGCATTTTTTAGCGGAATACAAAGCGGGTCGCACGCCAAATCCCGATATTTTATGTAATAAAGAAATCAAGTTTAAAGCATTCTTAGACTATGCCTTAACGCTTGGTGCTGATTATATCGCCACTGGTCACTATACCCGCCGCAGTGTGAACCATAAGAATAATGACGGTATTGAAGTGGCTCAATTGCTACGTGGGCTCGATAATAATAAAGACCAAAGCTACTTCTTACATGCGGTTGGTGGTGACAAGCTTGCCAAAACCCTGTTCCCAGTTGGTGAGCTCGAAAAACCAGTCGTTCGTCAAATCGCTGAAGATCATGACCTTATTACCGCCAATAAAAAGGATTCAACTGGTATTTGTTTTATTGGCGAGCGCCGTTTTAAAGACTTTTTACAACAGTACCTGCCTGCCCAAAAAGGCGATATCGTCACTGACGATGGTATTACTATCGGTACGCATGATGGTCTTATGTACTATACATTAGGGCAGCGCGGTGGTATTGGTATTGGCGGAGTGAAAGATCGTCCCGAAGAACCATGGTTTGTACTCGCAAAAGACTTGGATAACAACCGTTTGATCGTTGGACAAGGTCACGAGCATGCCATGATGCTGAGTAATGAGCTACAAGCTTATAAGCTCGATTGGGTCAATGGTTTACCGCCTGCAGATATCTTTACCGATGAAGGTTTACGTTGTATGGCAAAATCGCGCTATCGTCAGCCTGACCAAGCGTGCCGAGTGTTTGCTGTTGATGATAAAGGTTTAGAAGTACGAGTGATGTTTGATGCGCCGCAACGTGCAGTGACGCCAGGTCAGTCAGCGGTGTTTTATGTCGATGAGGTTTGTTTGGGCGGTGGCGTCATTGCCTCTATTGATGCGCCTTGCGGAATTTGACATCTCAGTTAACATTAATTAATACAATGATTTGTCTTTTTTTAGGATACTGAATGACCGCTCGCCTTTTCGCCTTGCTGAATATCTCATTTTCTTGTTCGATATGGGTAAAGAGAGGTCTTACGCTTACTTTCATTGCTGCGTCATTTAGTGCACAGTCAGCACCAGCAGAGATGGGTAGTATTACGGTGACCAGCTCTAATGCTTCGACTGGTAGTGCTTCTGGCACCTATATCGCAGCAGGTTCTGGTGCTACCGGTCGTTTTACTTTGGTGCGCAATGAAAATATTGGTTATAACAATAGCGCTGAGATAACACCAGCTAGTGGTACGCGCACCAATGGTATTGAAATCAGGAATGATTCTAATACTAGTATTGATAGAGATAAGTTCAAGTACACCTTTACTATTACTCCTGATGACAATGCTTCTATACATACCATAAAAGTTGGTCAAGCTAGCTATTCAATAGGTGGTAACTCAGAGATTGCACGTCAAACATTAAGCTTTACCCAAAATAGTCAAATTAGTACACCTGCGCAAGCTACCATCAGAAATAACCCAAACGTCTCCTATTTTTATAATGCCATGGGTGATTATTTTATGGGTAAAAAACTGGCTGGAAATAGCTTTAGCTCTAACAATATGGTTACCTTGCCACAGCTACGCTTCGATAGCTCAATTGGTGGAGATAGCGGCTTATATTATTACGGAATCACTGCGCTTAACGGTAGTGGTAATAGTAGCTCGTTTACGCCTACTACCAATAGTAGTGGACAAGTATCTTTTGCATCTGGTCAAAAAAGAGGCACCTTGCCCCCTATGCCCACCTTTACCAATATTCTAAAAGAAACCTCTACCAGTCCCAATAATCAGACGACTTATCGGGCATTGAACGTAAACGACATCATAGCTAATAATAGCAGCTACGTCAGCTATGGTATCGCTAATGCAGACAGCAACTATGTTCTTGCGGTTAAAAATGCCAAGACTGTCACCTTAACTTACGAAGGCATCATGAGAGGTAATAGTGCTATTGAAGCGGATGTGGTTGGAGAAACCTATAATGAATGGATCAGCTTCGGGGTAGAAAGCGAACCTCTCTATTATGTTTTTTCAGGAACAGTATTTAACGATAATGGTGGTAATACCAATCCACAAGTAAATAACTCTGGCTACTTTAACGGTATTTTTGATACCGTCTCCGAAAGCGGAATTTCTAACAGTACTATTAAACTAGTCGATTGCAACAACTCAGATATAGTTTACGCTAGTGAAAATTTACCTATGACTGGTGTTGGGCAATATCAACTTAGAACGCCCATTGCCAATCTGAGCGGCAAAAACACTGTCTGTTTGATAGAAGAAAACAGTACGAATACACACCCTATTCGCACTACTAATAGTAAAAAACAAGTGGATTTAGTGACGAACAAATATTTTTATGATACCAATAATTTTGGTAGAGTCGCTGCTGAAAATGCTGCTCTAGTACTTATAAAATACCAATATGTAAATAGCTGTCCGGCGACTATTGATTACCCCACTATTAGCAATACCGCTGCTGACAACCCTAATAGTGGTTTTAGTACTAAACCTATTGATAATATTGAGCCTGGAAACTGTATTGCCTATAAAATTACGGCAACCAATCGCGCCAACCTTTCTATTGATAACTTCATAATGCAAGATATGCTTCAAAAGAAGGGAGAAAAAGGGGCCACGGTCGACTCAAAACTGATTGCGCCACTATATAAGCCAAATGACTATGCTTCTGATAGTGTGGCTATCGGTAACAATGGTTTAATTAAAACCAAAATATTTACTCTAGCTGCAAAATCATCTTACGACTTTTACTTCAATACTAAGTACGGTACAACGCAATCTAATTAATACATGATGATTTTTCAGATTAAATCATTTTTTACATTTTTTTAACCAGCTGTAATTTCAATAACTTTTGAGGCAATGATATGAATCTACTTACCGCACTCTCCCCAATCGATGGTCGCTATGCATCCAAAGCCGATAGCTTGCGCCCTTATTTATCAGAATTTGGTCTGATTAAAGCGCGCGTGACCGTTGAGATTCGCTGGTTACAGTCATTGGCTGATAATAGCGCGATTGGTGAGTTGGCAGAATTTGATACCAATACCAATGCGTTTTTAAATGCTATCGTAGATAACTTTAGCGAAGCTGACGCGCAAGCGATCAAAGACATCGAAGCAACGACCAACCATGATGTAAAAGCGGTCGAATACTTTATTAAAGATAAATTCCGTGGTCAGGCAGCACTTGAAGATTCATTAGAATTTATTCATTTTGCTTGCACCAGTGAAGATATTAATAACCTATCTTACGCACTCATGCTCAAAGACAGCCGCGAAATCGTCGTTGCTAAAATGCAAGAAGTAACGGATAGCATCGTTAATCTAGCAATTATCCATGCTGATCAACCGATGCTTTCACGTACTCATGGTCAAACGGCAAGCCCGACGACTCTAGGTAAAGAGATGGCAAACGTTGCTTATCGTCTAGCGCGTCAAATCAAGCAAGTCGGTCAGGTAGAGTTACTCGGTAAAATCAATGGTGCGGTCGGTAACTATAATGCTCACTACGCCTCATATCCTGACGTTGATTGGCAGAATCATGCTGAAAAATTCATTAATGAACGTTTAGAATTGACCTTTAATCCTTATACCACGCAAATTGAGCCGCATGATTATATCGCTGAATTGTTTGATGTAGTAAAACGCTTTAATACCATTCTAATCGACTTTAACCGTGATATTTGGCAGTATATTAGCTTAGGCTATTTTAAACAGCGCCTAAAAGATGGTGAAGTGGGTTCTTCTACCATGCCGCATAAAGTCAACCCGATTGACTTTGAAAACTCTGAAGGTAATTTGGGTGTAGCTAATGCCATGCTTGCTCATTTGGGTGAAAAGCTACCGATTTCACGTATGCAGCGCGATTTGTCTGACTCTACCGTGTTGCGTAATATCGGTGTTGGTCTAGCACAAAGCATGATTGCTTATGATGCGTGCCTCAAAGGCGTCAGCAAACTTGAATTAAATGCCCAACGTTTAAATGACGATTTGGATAATGCGCAAGAAGTATTGGCTGAACCAATTCAGACGGTTATGCGTCGCTACCGTGTTGAAAACCCATACGAGAAGCTAAAAGCATTAACTCGTGGTAATGCCATGACTCGTGAAGCGATGCTTACTTTTGTTGATGGCGATGAATTATCGGCAGTCAGTGAAAGCGATAAAAACAGTTTGCGTGAAATGACGCCTGCTACTTATATTGGTAATGCGGCTGAACAAGCACGCACGATTAAAGAATGGATTGCTAAAATTTAACTGGCAATCAAATCATTTCTATCAAATGTAAAAAAGATATAAATGAGCACTCATTTATATCTTAATAAAAACCTTACTCTAAACACTATTATTTTTTAAAATACATAGTTGATGGGTGAGGTTTTTATTCTTTATCGTCTTTATCACTGCTATCGCCCGGTATGATAGCTTTACCCACAGCGACCGTACCTTTAACCACACCTTTAGTGGTTTTATAAGCGATTTTAGCAGGTACAGTAACAATTTTATGTACACAAGCTTGCAGCAAAAACATACTGGCAATAATAACGATAAAATGCAATTTTTTCATAAATGTCCTAAGAATAATTATAGGCTCTGATGACAGTCATCAGATAAGCAATAATCATAAACTAATAAATCCTGCCTATAAAGCCATCATTTCTATTAATCTTATAACCAGTTAACCATACGGATTTATCCATGACTTCTATCCCCCTTTGTTTACCGAATACCATTACTCCTGAGCAATTCTTAAACGATTATTGGCAAAAAAAACCCCTCTTGATTAAGCAAGGCTTACCGCAATTAATTGGTATGTTTGAGCCGGAAGATATCTTAGGCTTAGCCATAGATGAAGACGCTACTGCAAGGCTACTGACTCAAGCTGCGAGCAAACAAGAAGGTCAGCCGCAATGGCAACTTAAAAAGAACCCACTAACTGAAGCCGACTTTGATAACTTACCTGAGCAATGGTCAGTACTGGTACAAAATCTTGAGCAATGGTCGCCGGAACTTGGCGCATTATGGCAGGCGCTTGATTTTATACCGCAGTGGCAGCGCGATGATATTATGGTGTCTTATGCGCCAAAAGGCGGCTCGGTTGGCAAGCATTATGATGATTACGATGTATTTCTAGCGCAAGGGTTTGGCTCTAGACGTTGGCAGTTAGGTAAGTTTTGTGATGAGCAGACCCAATTTGTTGCCGATGAGCCGATACGTCTATTTGATGATATGGGCGAGATTATCTTTGATGAAATCTTAGAAGCCGGTGATGTGCTATACGTGCCACCAAAATTAGCACATTTTGGCGTAGCGCAAGATGATTGCCTAACCTTTTCCTTTGGCTGCCGTCGTCCAAACTTGATGCAAATCATTGACAGCCTTGCCGATGTCGCGACCAATGACAGCGCTTTATTTATACCGATGTTATTACCACAAGCTATGCAAGCGTCAGGGGAGTTAAAGACTGACAGCATTGAGGCGATTAAAACTCAATTATTACAACTCCTCCAATCTGAGCGCGGTGATACGATTATTCGCCAAGCCGTGTCTGAAGTGGTCAGCAAGCGTCAATATGATGTGCTTGTCCCTGAAGAGTCGCTGACGACTGATGAGATGATAGCAGCATTGGCAACTGGCGCGACGTTGCAAGCAGATTATAGCAATCGTTTGTTATACACCCAGGCGGATAATGACATCGTTTTATATGCCAATGGGCAACGCCTAGATGATTTGCATGAAACATCGATAGCACTACTGGTACGCTTATCTAATGGCGAGCATTTAAGCCTTGACGATATGGAAGGGATTGACCCTGATGAAGTGATGGAATGGTTAGAGAATGGTTGGATATGGATGAATCATCCAGAGTAATGCCATAGTTATTAGCCAGTTTTTATAGCACATTGGCTATTAAGCATTATTTAAAAACCATCAGCGCCTATTTACTAAGATTTAAATGTCTTAATAAATAGGCGCTGATTTTTATGTAAACATTCTAACTTAAGCAAAAAAATACCTTTAATACTTCCCTTTATGCAGCAACCGCTTTTTTATAACGACTCACGCCAGCGATAATTGTTTCTTCAATCACCCTATCATCACCTAACATCATCAGCACAAATAACTGCTCATCAAGTGACTTGGTCTGTGTCATACGGCGCTCCATTAAATCAGTGCCACCCATATCTATCACCACAAAATCTGCTTCTTTATTGGGCATAAAGTTACCGATTTTATCGTCTAACAACAATGACTGCGCGTTGCCTAACGTGATTTGATATAACCCTTGATGCGCTGATAACGGATTACTCTGTAATTGCTGAACTTTATAGGCTTCTGCTAAAGTGGTCAGCATCGATAAGCTAGTACCTGCGCCCACGTCGGTTGCGATACTAACGCCGGTATAGCTTAGAGTTTTGGACAAATCAAACAGTCCACTGCCTAAAAATAAATTGGACGTCGGGCAATGGGCTATTTGGGTGCCAGTATCACGTAGCACTTCATATTCTGATGTCGAGAGATGGATGCCATGCGCCAACGTCGTATATCTGCCAAGTAAGCCCATATCATGATAAACGTCCAAATAACCTTTATGATTGGGATAAAGCTCACGTACAAAAGCGATTTCATCAAGGTTTTCAGCCAGATGTGTTTGCAGATAAACACTATCATAACTACGATACAGCTCACCGGTCATTTGTAATTGTTTTGGCGTTGACGTAATGGCAAATCTTGGCGTAATCGCCACATGCTGACGTCCGCGCTCATGCCATTTATCGATGATATTTTGGGTATCACGGATGCCCTGCTCTGTTGGCACACACAGATGCTCAGGCGCGTTTTGATCCATCAATACGTTACCCGTAATCATACGAGTATTCAGACGGCAGCTTTCGTTAAAGAATGATTCTACTGACTGCGGATGACTGGTTGAAAATACCAAGGCGCTTGTTGTGCCATTAGCAAGCAGCTGGTTTAAAAAGAATTTTGCGGTATCATCAGCAATCTTTGTATCACCAAAATTGGCTTCGGTCACAAAGGTATAATTGTTCAACCAATCAAGTAATTGCTCGCCAAACGCAGCAATCATATCTATTTGCGGATAATGCACATGGGTGTCAATAAAGCCTGGCATGATAAGCTGATCTTGGCAATCATGAATCTGTACTGGCGCTTGACCCTCTTGGCGACTGGCGTTGCCGTACTGCGACATCATTGACGCACAGCTGCCATAATCTACGACGCGACCAGTCGCATCATCGACCACCAAGGCACCATTAGCGATATATTCAGGATAAACCTTGACGCCTGCCACCACTGGCAGCAAAGTAACGTTTTTATCGACCACCGTAATGCTAGGACGCTCAGCATTGGTTAAACTATCATTAGTTAAGTCAGCCGTCTCTACATGGGTATGCTTGGCTCTTGCCGCCAGATTCTCTTCCGTTAAATAATGCAATAATTGTGCTTGATAAATATGTATGGTCATAAAAAAATCTCACAATAATAGATAAGTATTTTGGTTAAAAATTCATCCATATTATGTGTTTACCCTAATGCAATCAAAGAAATACAAGCACAAAGTTACTGAGCGCAGCCTATCTCGTATGACGGCTGACGAAGCTAAGAACGATGTCTTAATGCATTTAAGGCAGACAGATAAATAGAGAATTAAAAATTTTTTAATTGAGATAAATGTTAGTTATAAATCATGATAAAGCTGCATCATTTGCGCCGCGATAGAGATAGCGACCGCCATTGGCTCTTTTCCGCCAGTATTAAGACCGATTGGCATGGTCAATTTATCGACTATTTGCTCATTGTAGTCACGCTGTAGTAAGCGATCTCTAAAACGCTTGGCTTTGGTCGCTGAGCTTATACAGCCAAGATAAGGCACTAAGCTGCTATCTATGCCAGTTTTCCCATAAGTATCAAGCGCGGCACGTACCAAATCAAAATCAAGACTGTGATCATGAGTCATGACCAAAATAAAATACTGAGTGCCCTTTTTTGTTGATGCATTCAAAGTGCTTTGAATGCTTTTAGCGACAAACGGTTGGATAAAATCGACTGGATCTTCATCAATATGCGGGCGAATGTGAGTAGGCAACTGATAAGTCACTTGCCCCTCTACAGTATCCGGATTATGGGTTAGATAACGCTCAAACATTTCAGCTCGGCTGTCTACCCAGTCGACTTGACAAGGTAGCTCAGCAAGAATGGTCATTAGCGCAGCTGCTACGTGCCCTGCACCAAACACCAGTAACGACATGGGCGGCGTTACATTAAAGCATTCAAACATGACCGTGACGCTACCGCCGCAGCATTGAGCCAATGTAGCGCCCAATGGATAATGCTTGGTATAAACGGCATCGCGGCGTACTGCCTGCGCCTTTGCAGACTTACCTTCTTTTAACGGTTGCATGCTTCTAGCGTCAGTGGCATTAATTTCACCATTTAGCAATTGCCTAGCGGTTATCGTCACGTCATGTTCAAGGCTACCGCCGCCTAAGGTGTCACAACATGCATCAAGCGTCACGATCATTTTGGATTGAAGCTCACGAGGTGCTGAGCCATTCACCGCAACGACCGTCGCCAAAACGTGCGCAATACCTTGCTGCTGATATTGCGCCAGTCCGTTATACCACTTTGTTGGTGGCATCGGTGTGATTAGTGACTTATTCACTATGTGCCGGTCCGCGAGCCGTTGATACATTTGGGTTTTGTATCGCTTCAGGCTGATCATCCGTTAGCTTACCTTCGACTTCTGTTGGATTAATATCTTTACCGTGTGCGACTTGCTGCAGCTTGACTTTATCATCATCAATACCGCAATTATCATCGGTTACTGTTAGGCTAGTAATCGTGTCTGTATCCGCTTTAGAGGTGATTTCCCACGCTTGACCCTGCATGCGCATGACCGATTTTAATACCGCTTCTGGCGTTGCCGGCATGGTCAGCTCAGGGTTTCTCTGATAATTACCTAAGCTTGCAATCGCGTTATTAATCGCGCACCAAACGCTAGCGGCAAGCATAAATGGCGGTTCGCCAACGGCTTTGGAGTTATAAATAGTCTGCTCTTCGTTTTTACGCTCGAACAGTTTGACGCTCCATTGTTTTGGTAAGTCATGCGCCGTTGGAATTTTATAATTGGCGGCACTGTTTGACGCAAGGTTTCCTTTTTTATCCCAAACCAACTCTTCAGCAGTAAGCCAGCCCATACCTTGAACAAAACCGCCTTCAATCTGACCGATATCAATTGCAGGATTAATCGACTGCCCAACATCGTGTAAGATATCGCAGCGCAATACTTTATATTCACCCGTTAAAATATCAATCTCAACCTCAGAACAAGAGGCACCCAAGGCAAAGTAAAAGAATGGGCGACCCCATGCTTTTGAGCGATCATAAAATATCTTTGGTGTTTTATAGTAGCCAGTAGACGATAAGCTAACGCGGTGCTGATATGCGAGTAACACCATTTCAGCAAAGGTTAGTGTTTCTTTATCACCGATATGGACATGATTGCGCTCAAATTTGACATCCTCTGCACTTACGTCAAAATGTTCAGTAGCAAATTCAACCAAGCGATCTCTAATAGTAATACAGGCATTTTGTGCTGCTTTACCATTCATATCAGTACCTGACGACGCCGCTGTTGGCGAAGTATTTGGCACTTTATCGGTACGAGTTGCGGTTACTTTTACGGTATCTAAATCTACATCGAATTCATTGGCAACGATTTGGGCAATCTTAATATATAGCCCTTGCCCCATTTCAGTACCGCCGTGATTGATTTGAATGGTACCGTCGGTATAGATATGAACCAAAGCACCCGCTTGGTTTAGCGTCTGTACCGTAAATGAGATACCAAATTTGACCGGCGTTAAAGCCAGACCAAAACGTTTGTCACTGCCCTCAGCTTCAGCTTTTTGATTAGCTGCTGTGATTTGCTCACGGCGCTTAGCATAATCGTTATCATCAGCTAACGTCTGCATAATAGTCGCCAAATCAAAATGCTCAATTGGCTGCCCATAATGGGTGCTTTGACCATTTTGATATAGATTTGCCAAACGTACCTGCAGAGGATCTTTGCCCAAACTGTAGGCGATATCATCCATCATATATTCAGCGGTCAGCAAACCTTGTGGGCCACCAAAACCTCGATAAGCGGTATTAGATACCGTATGTGTCTTGCAGCGATGACCAGCGATCTGAGCCGCTGGATAATAATAAGCGTTGTCACAATGGAACATCGCCCGATCGACAATGGCATCGGACAAATCTGGTGAATAGCCACACAATCCTGATAGCTGCATATCAACGCCAAGCACTTGACCAGCATCATTGACACCGACATCGTAGCGATTGGCAAATTCATGACGTTTACCAGTTACGACCATGTCATCTTGACGGTCTAAGCGCATACTCACTGGCACATTATGGCGTTTGGCAACGATACCGCACAGACACGCCCATGCCGCGGCTTGCGTTTCTTTACCACCAAAGCCGCCGCCCATTCGGCGCACAACTGTCGTCACGGCATGAAAAGGTAAATCGACCACTTCGGCGACCAGCTGCTGCACTTCACTCGGATGCTGTGAGGAAGTATAGACTTCAAGCCCACCATCATCGCAAGGAATGACGTATGACACCTGCCCTTCCAAATAAAAATGCTCTTGCCCTAGCATACGAATATGCCCTGCAATACGAGTAGGTGCATTTTCAAGCTCAGCCTGAGCATCACCGCGCGTCATAAAGTGACTTGGACGTACAAACTGCTCTTGCTTTAGCGCCTCATCAATAGTGAGGATTGCGGACAGCGGTTCATATTCCACAATGGCTTTGAGCACGGCTTTTTTTGCTGCACGGTGACTGGTGGCAACCACCGTAAATAGCGTTTGACCGACATATTCTGTGATCTGATCGACCATGAGTGGGTCGCCATCAAACACTGCTCCGATATCAGTCTTGGCTGGTAAATCTTTAAAGGTGATGACATCGATGACCCCGTCTGCTGTTCGTACGGCGCTCAAATCCATATTCAATACACGAGCATGCGCGTGAGCACTTTTACCAATTGCTAAATGCAGGGTGTTTTGTGGTTTTAGCATATCGTCCACATAAGTGGCAGTGCCCATAACGTGACTAATAGCACTGTCATGCTTTGCTTGGGTGCCAATCTTGTCTTTTGGTGGACGCTGTCTGCGGGTACTGTAGCTATCAAATAATGAAGAATGGTGGCTCATAATGGCTCTCTCTCTTATATTTTTAGCAAAACCTATCTCTCTAACAATAGCGTTTTGACTGTATCTTTTAGCGATGCGAAAGTTAGGTGAGTTAGCATAATCAAGCAAGTTCAAACGCTAGGGCCGTCTATTTAGCTCTTGCCGAGCTTACTTGCTATATGTTTACTTACGCATCTACCGTTTGCACATCAGCAACCAATTGCTTGCCACACTTAATGATTAACCGCTGCATCACATGCATACGATACTCACGGCTGGCTCTCACATCGGTCATCGGCGAGACATCATTAGGTAGCCTTTGTGCTGCCTGCTCGAAACTGGCAACATTTACTGCTTGTCCAATTAGTGCCTGCTGACATTCTGCTGCCAATAAAGGTATCGCCGCCATGCCGCCAAGTCCAAATTTTGCATTTTGGATAGTCATGCCATCCGCTGACAAATCAAGTCGCGCAGCAAGCAAGCACGCTGAGATATCATCTTCGTAACGCTTACTAATCTTATGAATATAGAGATACTGATGATCTTGCATTAGCGGAATATGAAGGGCAACCACGTAACTACCAGCACGTAGTTTGGTCTTTTTATAATCTAAAAAGAATTTAGATAAAGGAATGATTTCATCAATACTAGATACTTGATTTGAATGGACATTATTAACATTGATATTGTCAGTAGCGCTGTTACTAGCAGCACAATGACGCAGATGAATATGAGCATCTAATGCCAATAGAATGGGAGGCAAATCGCCAATCGGTGAAGCGTTAGCAACGTTACCGCCGATAGTGCCCATATTACGGATTTGCGGAGAAGCAATACGTTCAAACAAATTGGCAAACGCAGGGAAATGCTGTTCAAGCGCAGGCAGCATGCTCTTATAGCTCATGCCAGCACCCAATACTAAAGACTCTACTTCGCTATCGCCTTTAGACTGCTCATCGGTATTTAAGCTTAACGCTTGTAGTGACCAAGATTTTAGCTCGTCAATCGCTGACAGTTGTACGATAATATCGTGATCAACCAAGTGTTGCGTCACACTCAAACCTAAGTCCGTACCACCTGCCCAAATGGTCGCTTTTGGATGGGCAGCGAGCACTTGATTGAGCTCAGCAACAGACTGTGGAATGAATAACTTACGTGACCCTTGAGTAAGTGCAGGCTCAATAGTGCCCATTTCGCTTGAAACGGTTTGTCTGCTATTTGCCATCGCATCTGTCGCTAAACTGATGGTCAAGTCTTTGGCGATCGTCTGATCAGCATCGCGTTGTCTACCAATCTCACTCATTGCCAAACCAGCCTCGATAATCGGACGATAGCCTGTACAACGGCAAAGATTCCCACCAATTGAAGCCACGATATCATCGTAGCTTAAATCATCTTTAATGGTTCCCTTTGCGACTTGCAGACGATGATTCTCGTAGGTGCTGGCCAGCGTCATCACAAATCCAGGCGTACAAAACCCGCACTGCGAGCCATGGCATTCGACCATTGCTTGCTGCGCTGGGTGCAATAAAGCACGTTCTGGATGATGTTCAGGATTGTCCGCGATATAAGCTGACGTCATTATATGATGACCATCCATCAATGACAGTAGCGTGATACAGGCGTTAAGGGTATAAAAAGGCAATTCAGAAAAATCTTCACCACTGCTAGGTAAGCGCTGCGCCATTACCGTACAGGCTCCGCAGTCGCCACTGCCGCAGCCTTCTTTGGTATCAGTCTGGCGTTCGTGCAAGCGCAAATACTCAAGCACCGTGGTATTCGGATTGAGGTCAGTTAATTGCTTATATTGACCGTTCAAATAAAAATGAATCATAGCAATGCTCAGCTGTCAGAATAAAAGGAAGATAAAAAACTGCTTTATCTTTAATCGAATCATAAAATCTTAACAATCAGTATCTTAAAGGATAACTGCATGCAAATGCGCTGCCCTTAAGTGAGTACTTAATTACCATGTTAATAAAATTTATACGATGATGATCATCATACCTACATCAATACTGAGAGTTATAACTGTATTGAATAAGCTGACTGCCTATCTGACTACTGACTTGCTCAGGCTTAATCTGTTTGCGGTTTGAACTTTTTAATTTACCTATAATGTATGAGCATCTTTAGTAAATACAAAAGCATTATCAAGGGTTTGGGTATCGTCTTAATGACGACTACTCTATTGGAAAATCGAGGAATATAAGCACCGTTAAAACATGCTTTCGAGGCTTAGCTTACGTCAACGTTCCGTGTTAAAGGGATTTATTAACCATTTAGTGAATAATTGCTGACTAAACGGTTAACTTATATTATCACCATCTTTGTTTAACTTACAACTCAAAAAATACCTTATTTTGGTTGAAAAGCCAAGAAACTTCATTACTAAAGTGAGTATTTACTAAAATACCTACCTATCCTACCTCTAAATTTAAGCATAAAAAAACGACCAGCAATTACTCACCAAGTATTTGGGAATAATGACTGATCGTCATTTTTACTATTCGAGCTATTTCTTTATTGGCAATAAGCTAATCTTTTAACTTCTTATGAGATTATTGGTTGCCTGTACTAAATTGTTGCTGTTACTTCTATGTGCCAAGCTCTAACAAGCTTGCATTTCCGCCAATGGCAGTGGTATTAATGGTCTTTACACGCTCAGTGACGAAGCGGTATAGATAATCAGGCGTTAGCATCTCTGATAAGCCGTCCATATCAGTGACGCTAATAACTTGCGTCAACATACCATCAGTTTTGGCAAGCTCTTGACTGACCGCTTGCACCTCTTGCCGATTACCAGAAACAGCCACTTGCGCAAGGCGATCGATGTATAAAAGCGTGACGGTTTGCGAGTCATTGGCGACACTCAGCACATCATCACTGATGCCACTCTCATAGAGGATTTTTGCCGCTTCAATGCACATCTCATCTTGGCTTGGGCAATGCAATATCACCTCATTACCCGTTAATAATGCTGCTAGCAATTGCCCAAGTACCGCCATCGCGCGAGCAGACTCGCCGCCAACAACCATCGTCTTACCGCGACCTGTCACGTACAAGTCATTTGACTCGCCCGTCGCACCAGTCATACGGTGCTCTTCGTCAAGCATGGGTGCGGCGCTCAATAAATGATTGAACAGACGCTTTGCCTTATTGGCATCACCGGTCAATAATGCCAGTCTTGGTGCGGCTTCTTGCAGATAAGTGGCACGATTCACTGCGCCAAGCAAACGCCAAGTTTCACAAACTTGGCCATGATTTTTTTTGAATTCAGTCGCCATAGTGCTACTCCTTATGCGATTATTGTTTGAGTACTGGTTGCAGCGGTATTGTCTATCAGAGCCACTTGCTCATTAGCCAACTGTTCTGTCGTTAAGCTCATCAGACGGGCGACATAATGTGGACCACCTGCTTTGGGACCTGTGCCCGATAGACCGCAGCCACCGAACGGCTGTACGTTGACAACCGCGCCGATTTGGTTACGGTTGATATAAGTATTGCCGACAAAGGCACGGCGCTCGATATGCTCTACTGTGTTTTCAATACGGCTATGGATGCCCAAGGTCAAACCAAAACCCGTCGCATTGATCGCATCAATCAGCTTATTTAGATCACGTGCTTCATAACGCAGTACATGCAAAATAGGACCAAAATGCTCTCCGCCGATCACATCGATACTTTTTACTTCTATCGCCGTTGGCAATACAAACGTTGCTTGATCTTGACTGACTTCTGAGCTGTCACTCATCGGTGTCTGCGCCAAAATAGTAGCCGTTGGCTCAGTACGCATGCGTTCGATATGCGCTTCAAGTCCGCGCTTGGCATCGATATCAATCACAGGACCTACATCTGTAGTCGCATATAGCGGGTTGCCAACGATTAATTCAGCCATATTGCCTTGCAATAGCTCAATCAAATCATCTGCCATCTCTTCTTGTACACATAAGATACGACATGCTGAACAGCGCTGACCTGCTGAACCAAAGGCAGATAATACCGCATCTCTAACCACTTGCTCAGGCAATGCCGTTGAGTCCATAATCATGGCATTTTGTCCACCAGTCTCGGCGATAAAGACAGGCAGCTCACCGCTGACTTGAGCATGGGCATTTAGGCTTTGGTTGATGCGCTGTGCCGTTTGGGTCGAACCTGTAAAGATAACACCTGCGATATTGTCCGCAGCAGTCAATGCAGCACCAACGTCGCCCGCGCCAATCACGAGTTGCAATGCTTCTACTGGCACGCCAGCTTGATACATAAGCTGCGCACCGAAATGAGCGATTAAGCTCGTCTGTTCGGCAGGTTTTGCCACTACGGTATTACCTGCAGCCAGTGCTGCAACTACTTGACCGGTATAAATAGCCAATGGAAAATTCCATGGGCTGATACAAATAAAGGTGCCACGTGCTTTATAAACTTGACGCGACGGCTTGCCTGCCAAATCGGTAAACTCATAAATAACATCATCTAAACGCTCAGCTTCATCAGCATAAAAACGGCAAAAATCAACCGCTTCTTTGATTTCATCAATGCTGTCTTGTAAGGTTTTACCTGCCTCAACTTGGCATAATGCCATCAGCTCTGCATAGTTTTCTTCATATAAGTCCGCTATTTTACGCAATATAGCCGCACGTTTAGTAGCAGCAACCGCTTGCCATTCGCCTTGTCCAGCGACTGCCGCCGCAATTGCTTGCTGTGCGATAGTAGCATTGGCATAGACGACTTCACCGGCAATGACTTCATGGTTCCAAGGCGCACATATAGCTTGCTTGTCAAGCTGATGAGTGTCGCCATCTACCGTATTGTCATTGACTGCGTTGCCATTAATAACAGAAGTCGCAGACCATGTTTTGTGTATATGCGTATCGATAGCTGCTTTAAACGGTATCCACTGCGATTCTACAAAGATATTGGGACCAAAGCTGGCACGGCGTGCGCCATAGATAGCTAACGGTAATGGAATATCTGGATTATGTAGCGTTGCATTGGTTAATAGCTTGTCATACGGATGTACAGTTAGCTTATCAATTGGATAAGACTTGTCTAATAACTGATGGACAAACGAGCTATTGGCACCGTTTTCGAGCAATCGACGTACCAAATACGGCAGCAGATCTTTATGAGCGCCAACCGGTGCATAGATACGCACAGGAATTTGATAAGCTTGTAAGATATGGTCATAAAGCGCATCACCCATACCATGCAGACGCTGGAACTCAAAGTCTCTGTGCGAGCTCATGGTCATGATTGAAGCAAGCGTGTGCGCATTGTGCGTTGCAAACTGTGGCCAAATAAGACCACGCAAATGCTCTGATAATAAGAAACGCGCGCAGGCAAGATAAGCGGTATCCGTGCCTTCTTTACGCGTCCAGACCGGATAGCCTGAGAGACCTTTTTGCTGCGCCAACTTGATTTCTGTATCCCAATAAGCGCCTTTTACTAGACGTACAGGAATACGGTCGCCAACCTCAGTTGCCAAGCGTGCCAGCCAAGCCAAAATAGCAATTGCACGCTTTGAGTAACCTTGTACAACTAAGCCAAGACCATCCCAATCCGCTGTTAGATTGTCGCGATATAAAGACTCAAATAGTTTTAGCGATATCTCAAGACGATCGGCTTCTTCGGCATCAATACTGATATCAACATTCACCTCACGCGCAGCTTCAATTAACAGTAAGCAGCGTTGACGCAACAGCCCCATGACTTGCGCTTCTTGCGTGGCTTCATAACGCGGATGCAATGCAGACAGCTTGATCGAAACTGATGGCTTCGGCATGCCCTCTTTAACTTTCACACTTGCAGTGGCTTTGATAGCATGCAAATAATCATTAAAGTATTTTTCAGCATCTTTATGAGTAATTGCCGCTTCACCCAACATATCAAATGAGTAGGTATAACCTTTATTGCGATACGGTTGGCTATTTTTATTAGCGCCTTCAATTGTTTCGCCAAGTACAAACTGGTGCCCCATGATACGCATGGCTTTTTGCATAGCACTACGAATAACAGGCTCACCCATCTTTTTGGTCATACGATCCAAAAATCCAGATGCCGTGGTCTCACTATCGATGCTCACCACACGACCTGTCATCATCATGCCCCACGTTGAGGCATTGACCATAAAACCATTGTCATTTTTTAGATGTTTTTTCCAGTCAGCGACGCTCATCTTGTCATGAATCAACGCATCAGCCGTATAATTGTCCGGCACACGAATCAAGGCTTCCGCCAAGCTCATGAGCAAAACACCTTCTTGGGTATCCAAGCTGTACTCAAGCAATAATGAGTCGACCATTTTTACCGCTTTACCATCATTGCGCACATGCTCAACCAGCTGACGCGTCTGCGTAGCTGCACTGTCACGCTCGGCATCTGTCGGTTTGGCAAGTGGCAATAACTGCGTCAACCAGCGCTCTTCATCCACGCTATACAAAGGCGATATACGCGTATGTAGCTCTGTTGATGACTGAGCAATATATTCTGGTGATAACAAATCAATAGGATTAAATAAAATCGGCTCTTGCGGGGTAAATTGCTCTACTGGGTTCATAACAACTCCATAACTTGAAAATCCATCATAAGTGATGCGCTGAGGCTTTTTAACATTGAAAATTTTTGATATTGAAACTTTTAAATATTGAAACTTTTAAATATTGAAACTTTTAAATATTGTGGCGCTAAAACAACGTCGTAACGCTAAAGTATTGAAACGGTTTATCATCTACCCTATCGAAAACAGTAATCAATCACAATCAGCTAGTAAGCAGTGTGAGTGATTCGGCGTCGATAACATACATAACAATGAACAGAACACACGACAATATTAAAAAACGAGAAAATCCAGCATAAGCTGGAAAAGGTCAAGTAGATCGTTTGACTGTGCAACGGACTACGTCAACAATACAAAGGCAACAACATAAAACTAAGCGGCATTAGTGCCTTCTTCTTGTTCGTAGTGAAAGGAGAGTGTTTGCAATATAAAGTGGCAATATGCAATGCTGATTCACTGATAAGAAAAACCTCTACGGCGTTGATTGAGGTGATGCGCTTAATATCCGCATATTACCATGAAATAAATTTTCAAACTAACAATATTATGCATTTTAGCCAATTATAATAGTGTTAAAAAACAAACAGTTATTAACGCATTCACAAACGTGACGCTTTGGTTATAATTTCTGATTTACTATTTATGATTAATTGTTTTAGGAATCAAACAGTTGGCACGACTATCTTGAAACAATAGGAAAATTAAGCATAAAAAACCCTTCTTATCATTTAATAATAAGAAGGGCTTAAACTATATTTCTACAGCAATATCAACCTTGCTTAACATTGAGCATTAGTCAATGTAAAAATCTAGATAAAGACGATCTTGGCCAGTAATACTACTGTCAATATCCAAACCGGAATACTGATGTCAGAGAATTTACCAGCGACTACCTTGATGGCAGTAAAGGTGATAAAGCCAAGTGCAATACCGTCAGCGACAGAATAGGTCAAAGGCGTAAACAATAGCACTACCACAACCGGAGCGGCTTCTGTCAAATCATTCCATTTGACGTCTTTTAATGTTTCCATCATGAGTACTGCTACATAAAAGATAGCGCCCGCAGTCGCATATCCTGGAATCATACCGGCAAGTGGTGAAAAGAATAAGCTGAGTAAAAATAACACACCAACTGTCACAGCCATCAAACCAGTACGACCACCTGCAGCAATACCTGAGACACTTTCAACAAAACTGGTTGTTGATGAGGTACCAAGTACTGTACCTGCCACAGTCGCCGTCGAATCTGCTAGCAATGCTTTGCCCATATTTGGGATTTTACCATCTTTACCAATCAAACCTGCTTGAGTGGTAGTGGCAATCAGCGTGCCTGCTGTATCGAATAAATCAACGAATAAGAAAGCAAAGATAACACTAATCATGGCTACATCGAACGCACCAGCGATATCAAGCTGCATCAGGGTTGGTGCAATAGGCGGCGGCGCTGAGATAATACCTGAAAACTGCGTATTTCCTGTGAGCAGACTGATAAGCGCGACTAGTAAAATACCAATAGTGACCGCACCTGGTACTTTTTTATGTGACAAACCTACGATGACAATAAAACCAAGGGCTGCCATCGCAGGTGAAAACGAGGTCATATCACCAAGTCCCACCAGCGTCGCATCATTATTCACGATAACGCCTGCGGTTTGGAGCGCAATAAAGGCCAAAAATGCACCAATACCAGCGACAACCCCTTGTTTGATACTGGTCGGAATAGAATTAATAATGATTTCACGGATTTTAAACAAACTTAATAGGATAAAGATACAACCTGACAAAAATACTGCGCCAAGCGCCGTTTGCCAAGCATAGCCCATTCCTAAAACCACGCCATAAGTAAAGAAGGCGTTGAGTCCCATTCCAGGCGCTAGGGCCACTGGCAGGCGGGCATAAATACCCATAATAAAACAACCAATGGCCGCGGCAAGACAGGTGGCTACGAATACTGCGCCTTTATCCATACCGGCATCAGCAAGTACATTAGGGTTGACAAATATGATATAAGCCATCGTTAAAAACGTGGTTACACCCGCTAAAATTTCTGTTTTGATCGTGGTGTTCTGACCATTGATTCCAAAATATCGTTCAATTGCGTTCATAGGAGTCGCTTCCAAATTGCAGTGAGTAAATTATCATTATCAAATGGTATTGATAAATGTCGCTTCCAAATTGCGACGATAAATGCCGCTTTTAACTCAAACATAAAAAATACACCTAAATTGCGACGATAAATGACGCTTCCAAATTGCGACTGTAAATGACGCTATAAACTACGGTTGGAGATGATGTTTTTAATCCTTTAGCCACACAAGATTTGCTAAAAATAAAACCGCTGTGAAAAATTACAGCAACAAATCATAACATTCTATGGAAATAAATAAATAATTTCAATGAATGCCATGAACTTGTCAGTAAAAGAGCAAAAAATAGTTGACCATATGGACAATATTATAAAATGATAGTGCTGTCACCATAAATTTTAGGAAAAAACTACTCATTATGTAATTAACACATTATTAATGATATTTACCAAGATTAGCAGTACACTAGGGGGTTAATATGAGCACCCTATTTTTAATGACTATTATTAATTATCCATGAGTCCTTTACATGCCTGAATCCTTAAATATTATCGACCTTATTACTCAAGCGAGCCTGCTGGTTCAGATCGTGATGGCTCTATTGTTATTAGCATCGTTACTCAGTTGGGTGATTATTTTTCGTATGAGTGCGCGGCTTGGCACTGCCAGAAACTTTGACCAACAGTTCGAGGCTTGGTTTTGGTCGGGTGAAGATTTGGCGAAATTGTATCAAGGTATTCAGGGCTCACCTGAGCGCCAAGGTCTTGAGCAGATTTTCTATGTTGGCTTCTCTGAATACTTAAGAATGCACAAAAAACGTCAACCAAAAGATGACATTATCGATGGCGTTGAGCGTAAGCTTAGGGTGGGTCTTGGTCGTCAGCAGCTACTTTTGGAATCAGGACTTACAACGCTTGCCAGTATCGGCTCCGTTGCACCTTATGTTGGTCTGTTCGGCACCGTTTGGGGTATCATGAATGCCTTTTTGGGCTTGTCACAAAATGAACAGGCTACCCTAGCCGCTGTAGCACCAGGTATTGCAGAAGCATTGATTGCCACCGCTATGGGTTTGTTTGCCGCTATTCCTGCGGTATTGGCTTATAACCATTTTACCGCCAAATCTAGTCGATTATATGATTCACGTGCCTTATTCTGTGATGAGATGACGGGTATGCTGCAGCGCGAAACCAGTAATGAAAGCCCGCAGCCTAGCACTCAAGTAAGCCAAGCCAACCAGGGCACTCAGGTGGCTGGTCTATGAAACAAAGTCCCTATCGCCGTGAAAAAAAAGCACTGAATGCGGAGATGAACGTTGTTCCTTATATCGACGTAATGCTCGTGCTGCTCGTGATATTTATGGTGACCGCGCCGATGCTGATTACTGGCGTCGATGTTGATTTGCCAAAAGAGCAAACCAACACCATGAGTCAAAGCCAGCTACCAGTCATTGTATCTCTGACCGGTAACGGTGAGATTTTTATCAGTTATGAGAGCAATGTTGACTTACCTGTTAGTGAGCCTGAGCTGATTGATACCCTCTCGACTTTGCAAAGTCAAAGCAGTGATGCCGGTGCGCAACCAGTACAAGTGATGATTAATGCCGACCAAAACAATCAATATGGCGCTATCATGACTTTGATGGCAACGTTGCAACAAGCTGGTATTCAGAAGGTTGGACTATTAACTGGCGCTCCATTGCCCACACCAGCGGTTTAATCATTTTATAATATTAAAAAACAGCCGTTTTGGTGTAGCCGGTTATAATAAAGCAGATAATCTGATGTAGCTTATCTTTTAGTATCACGTTTTTGAGTATCACTACCATGCACAAGGCTCCAACCGTTTATGTACCAACTGAACCCGAAGGCAATGGGCTAACCTTACCCACGCTGCTCAGTTTGCTGGCACATGGTCTTGTCATTGGTATACTTATCTATACCTACCAAAATATGGACGTTGAGACCGCAGGTAGTATTGAAACGACCATGGTATCTCCTGAACAGTTAGCCGAGATGCAAGGTCAAATCCTTGCCAATCGCGCCGCCGCAGCCAGTGCCATGCAAGCGGAAAGCGGCTCAAGTAGTTCAGCTACGCCAACAGAAGCCTTTGATGGTAGCGTCAGCACTCCAAACCCTGTTCAACCAAACTCTCAGCAAGTGCCTGTCTTCACACGCTCGGATGAATCTGCTACTAGCCCGATGCTAATGAGTGAAGAGCAGCATCAACGCCTGCTTGAGCAAAACCAAGAGTATGAGCGTAGTATGGCTGAATGGGCCGCGCGCTTAGACGAATCCGTCTTAGAAGAACATGACCAAATTGAAAAAGAAAGACGACAGCAGCTGATTGAAGAGCAAAAAAGGCTTGGGGATTTCCGCAATAAACAAAACAATCCTCCCAAGATTAAGCGCCCAACTGCTACCGACCGAAATATAGAAATCAATACGGGCGGCTCTAGTAGTTCAGGTCAAACTCTTAGTCTATCAAACGATGGGCAGTCGACTTTATCCGGTGATAGCACAACCTCAAGCCCTGCAAAAGGCAACAGCCGCTCAGCGTCAGGTGGCAGTCGCGGCGCCAGTAATAGTGAAATCATTAACCTCATCAGACGTAACTATAACCCACCGACTGCGGCAAAGGGCTCAACCCAGCGTGCGACCCTCACAATTACGGTCAATGCCAGCGGTAATATCACCAATGTTACTGCGTCAGGACCGGATGAAGCTGTCAATGAAGCCGCCAAACAAGCCGTACTAAATACCGGTAGCTTACCAATCGATGCTGACGATCCCAAATACCCGACCTTTACTCTACAGTTTAAAGGTAGCAATTAATCAGTTGCTCATGTCTTATATTATTGATAACGTTACCTTAAACAGCTTGTACTGTAGAAGGGACTGCCTTATCTTTATGGCGGACTAATAACCTATAAAAATGATACTCATACTGTTTCAGGAGCTTAACTTACTCATGCACACTCATAAAAAACTACTCATATCATTACTTGCTAGCGCCTCAAGCTTACTTATCGCGCCAAGTGTGCTGGCAGCGCCTGTCGTTTTAGAATTGGATTACGAGATTCCTGTGCAACAGAACCAAGTGGCTTTTGTACCTTTTGCTGGTGATAGCGTATTGTCACCTATTATTGTCAATGACTTGAGCAAAACTGAGCTCAAAGTTACCAGTCAGAATCTACCGCAGCAGCCACGCAGTAGCAGCGAGCTGGCAGGGACATTACCGGTTTGGCAAAGTATAGGGATTCCCTATCTTGTCGTAGGTAGCACGCGCAGTAGCCGCGGTAAAGTAGTGACCGATTATGAAGTGATTGAGGTTAAAACAGGACGCGTGATCGAAGGCAAGCAAACTTTAACCGCTGATAACAATAAAGACAGCATGCGCTATGCCGGTCACGTCATCGCAGATAAAGTGTACGAGCTCATTACCGGCATTCCAGGGGACTTCTCAGGGCGTATTGCCTATATTGAAGAAATTGGTGCCGGAAAAGCAAAAGTCTCACGCTTAAAAGTCATGGATGCTGATGGCGAAAATGCCAAAACCATTACTGAGGTTTCAGGTTCTATCTTCTCTCCAGCATGGTCGCCCGATGGCAATCGTATTGCTTATTCAGTACAACGTGATAAATCTTATCCTGTTATTTATGTGCAAAGCGTGAGCGGCGGCGGTGCAACTCCATTGACGCCTTTCCCTGGTAGCAACTTAAGTCCTTCGTTCTCGCCAGATGGCAGCAAAATACTGTTTTCGAGTAGTTTTGAAGGCAGTGCTGATATTTATGAGATGAGTGCCAGCGGCGGTCAACCAAGACGACTGACCAATTGGCCAAGCAGTGAAGTACAGCCAAGCTACGCCCCTGATGGCAGATCTTTTGTCTTTGTATCTGATAAGACTGGATTTAATAAGCCGCAGATTTATCGTTATGAATTTGGTTCAGGGCGCACAACCAAAGTGTCTAATAGTGGTTATGCGACCAGCCCACAATTTAGTAGCGATGGCACGCAAATTGCCTTTTTAAATGGGCGCTCAGCGGCTGTTATGAACAGCGGCGGCGCGGTCACTGCTAATTTGGGCAATACTGGTATCGATGAAGCACCGAGCTTTTCACCAAATGGTAAGCGTGTTGTTTATGCATCAAAGCAAGGTGGTAAGGGCGTATTGACTATCAAATCACTAAACGGCGGCGAAGCCTTTGGTAAATCTGGGCAAGGTACGATTCGCTCACCTGTCTGGTCAGCCAGTCCCAGATAGAGCTAGAAATTCGTAATGTCTTAACCAAGAAAAGCGCACAATCATCGATTGGGCGCTTTTTTATATGAGAGTAAATCGATTAGCTTTTATTCTAAGGAAACATTGTTCACAGCAACACTATTCACTTGGATCATAACCGGGCGGATTGGCATGTCTCAGCTTGGCCACGTCTTCAGCGGTCACTGTATCCGTGTAACCATTTAAGTCACTGACGACGTATTGAGTCACTGCCGCCATTTGCGCATCATTCATCATCATATGAAACGATGGCATCCCGCGGAAACCATTGATCAGAATATTAATGATGTAATATTTTGACTGCATTTTGCTATTGTTAGCCAGTGGCGGATAATAGCCTGCACCATAAGCGCCCTCGCCTTTATGCATATGACAGCCAGCACAGGAGTCATGATAGAGCTTTTTGCCATCGGTCGTAATAAAGGCATTCGACCCTTCAAACTTTGCTTCCCACTCGCTAATAATAGGATCATTTTCCATATTGGGTAATGAGCTATCATCAACGACATTGATAGGCTGCGCTTTTAGCTCGTCACGGCTCATATAGACAGCGCCCCAGCTGCCAGTATTGCGACTTGCTTGATAGTCAACCGTTTGCTCAGCATCGTGTTTACTGGCTATCGTCTCTACATCGCCTGCTTTTTGACTACAGCCTAATAATGCGCTGCTGCTTAACAGCATAAACATCAGCATCTTAGGTGTCATGCTTTTCATGATAGTTGTTTTCATGATAATAGTGTTCATGATAGCCTCTGAATTTATAATAATTGTCTCTATTTTCGGCGCAATTAACCCAGCATTTTTGCCTTTTTATGCAAGCGTTTAGCGGCATCTATGCCAGATAATATAGCCCCTTCCTGCCATGCAGGAATATGAGAGCAATGCTCGCCTGTCAGCACAATACGGTTGTCTATACTGCATAGGTTATCGTAATGCTGCTCACGACTAGACTCACTCCAAATACCGTAGCAGCCGAGTGTCCAAGGAATACGGTGCCAGACGACAGATGTTCCGGCGCGGAATTCCTTTGGGTACTGCGGATGGATATACTTACCGTAGGCAAGCGCCACATTGATACGCTCTTGCGGTGTTAGAGTATTAAACTTATAAGAAGTCGCGCCAAAGCCATAGGCACCAAGCAATACACCTGAGCCATCTTTAAACATATTTTCTGACGGATAAGCAATTTGGGTAATAGGCATATTAGTATAGGTTAAACCGCCATAAATCCACTCTTCTTCTTCCCAGAAGCGGCGATTAAATTCCAAACCTACTTTATAGGAAGTGTCATAAGGAACCGCTGCCATCGCCTGTTTCATTGGTTTTGAGACATTGATATCGAGCTGGGTTAATACGGTTAAAGGTATGTTGCAGACACACCAGTCTGCCCGAATGGTTTTGGTTGCGCCATCGGGACTATTACTGTCCACATAGTCGACTGTAACACCGGTATCATCTTGATGAATCTTAGTGACTTTGGCATTAAACTCAATCATATCGCGACATTCGCGGGTGAAAGCATCACCGATTTTACCCATACCACCAACTGGCTGAAACATGGTCGGCTGATGTCCATAGGTCATGTGATTGCTATAAATATCTCCCCACATGCCTGAATCTAGTATCTCACTGATTGGTAATGGCTTTGACGGCTTTTCATTTGGCATCAAACCGCCACCTGGGAACACACTAAAGCCACGATGTTTAGTAGTCTCATTACTGGGGCGGTAGCGATAGTCTTTATCGAGCACGCCCCACCCTTTTAGCCCTTCTAGCAGCTTCTCTTTGTCCTCAGTATTGACTGAGCGATCCAGACCACCCACGTTTACTGACTTCGATAGCAGCTCCGCCACATGACCTTGAATGTCATTTTTGATGTCACCCAAACGCTGCGGTACGCCATTGAAATGATTAGTACGGTGCAAATAAGCGCGGTCATTGGTTTGGATAAAGGGTTGCATCTCAACACCGAACTGTTTGCAATAATGAAAGACGGCATAGTGGTGGCTTGGCAAACGCCATGGTCCACCATTGAAATAATTGCCTTCTTCAAAATCACAAGTGACCTCTTCGCCGCCAAGCTCAGTATATTTATCACCGCTGTTCAGTGTCCAACTACGACCGCCACCACGATTTTGAAACTCAAGCACTTTGAAATCGTAGCCCGCTTTTCGCAGCTCATAGGCGGCAGTAAGACCACCAAGACCAGCACCAAGAATGACAATGCTCGCGCCAGCAGGTGCGCCTTTAAGATCCATTGCTTCTTTAAAACTGGACTCTGAAGCAAACCCCAAGGTCGTCATTGCTTGATACATGGCGGTCGCGCCCGCTGTTTTACCAATCATTGAAAGCAATTGACGGCGCGTGGGTGATTGAAGCATGTCTTTCATAATAATATCCTTAAAGTAGACAATGGTGCAGGATAGTAGACGCATCTTTATCAATGTACTTGGCGTGTTGTTGTCTATAATTGCCAAACGATAACGCTCTATCTAATTGCCATAATCCTTGTCTTATAATCAGTATCTAACATAGCTTTATAGTATTTATTACTACGCTGTTTAATGAAAGGTGAAATGAAACCCAAATCAGTGACGGTACTTAGAGCGTATGATGGCTCGAATAATAAATATAATGACGGCAATAGCGACGATAATACCCAATATCGCCAGCAAGCCTGCGTATGTAATTAAAAATGGCTTTTCGGCGCTAGTGGCAGCGATGCGCTCGATATCGGCTGCACTCACATCACTGCTGGCAAGACCGCCAAAGCTGATGCGTACATAATTGGCGATACTGGCAATTTGCTCGCTGCTCAGCTCATCAGAGAAGGCCGGCATAATCGGTGACGTATTGGTGCTGCCAACGACCCCATGCAAAATCATATTGACGAGCACATCAGGCTTATCGCGGCGAAGACTGCTTAGCCCTACGATGGGTGAATACTGTGCATCAGGTTGCCCATAACCGTCTACGCCATGACAGCTACCGCATGTTGCCAAATACAAGGCTTCTGGTGAATTACTGCCCTTGCTCACAGCAGTTTTTGCTTGAGCCAAATAATCTTTTTGCGCAAGTAAATCATGGGTAATAGATTCGTTCACCCACGTAGGCAAACGTGAGACATCGATGGCAGATACCTTATCATCGGTTTGAATGGCAGGTACTGTTTTTAGATAAGAGGCAATCGCGCTTAAGTCTTCTTGCTTTAGATACTGAGTACTATGCGCGACTGCCTCACCCATTGGACCACCAGCATAAGCGCGCTGATCAAGCTCGCCGGTGCGTAGATAAGTAATGATATCTTGCTCACTCCAGCTGCCAATACCACTTGACTCGTCAGGAGTAATATTAGGTGCGTACCAATGCCCTAACTGCACTCCAGATAAATACATTTTTTTATCGAAGCCCATGGTGCTGTTGCGTGGAGTATGGCAAGTACCACAGTGTTCTAGATTATTGACCAGATATTCACCGCGCTTCTGCGTCTCATTGAGGCCATCACGTCCCTCAGTAGAAGGAACATTTAAAAAATTCCAACCGAACATGAGCGCACGAATATTAAACGGAAATGGTAGGTCAGTTTTATGCTTTGGCGCTTCATCTATCACTTCTACGGTTTACAGATAGGCAAATAGCGCGCTGATATCCTCTTCTTTCATACCACTATAAGAAGGATATGGCATAGCCGGATATAGCATATGACTTGACGCACGACCTTTTTGTAGCGCATTTTTTAGATCTTTTTCAGTATAATTGCCGATACCATAGCGTTTGGAGGGGGTGATATTCGTAGAATAAATCTCGCCCATAGGGGTCTCTATTGCTGTACCGCCAGTATAGTCTTCGCCATGACACGCCATACAGTCCGCTGCACGAGCAATATAGGCACCTCGATTGACGAGCACGCTATTGGCAGGACTGATATTAGGTAAGGTCGCATTAGGTAAGCTTGTATTAGTAAGGCTCGTATCCTCAGCCATCGCAGCGCTGGAGGCCATACCAATGGCAAGCATCGATAACATCATAGAAAATCGCTTCATAATTCCCTCATTTCGCTAACATCTCATGTATTTTTATGATTGTTGCGCATAACTTCCACTGTTAAGCTGAATTCTTATCATTATTTTTTACTATTATCAGTACAAGATAAAACTGTAATAAAATACCCATTTATAGATCATTGCTAAAAAATGTCTGTTCACCTCACTACTGTAAGACTATTTCACTTCTATTACTTGTATATAGTTAGTTTGGTTTAAGAGCGTTACAGCGCGGCTGGCATTGATTTTTCGCAGCCTCTGTCGGCGTAGGCACAGCACGCAAGGAAAATTAATACCAGTCGCGCATTATAATATAGTGTATTTATTTTATTTAGTAACGACTATAGTAACGTATTGCTATCATTTTTTTACAAAACTTAAAAAGATAAATAATTGGATATATTGTTTAATAGACGGTTATACCTTTTTATATTATAAATTTAGGTAAAATAATTAATTCTTTATAAAACAATTAGTAAAGTTATAAAAGCTTGTTTCTATATATTTATAAACATAAATTACTGGTAAATTATGGCTAGATAATGAAGCCAACATTTCTTCTTATCCTATTTTGGCTGTACATAATGGATACATAACGTCCATCCTAAACGCTTCTTACAGAGCGTACTACTTCCGTTTATAATGAGATAATATCTTGCACAATCCCGTGCATTGGTTATGATGAGCGCTATTTTACCGTCGCCGATTGCCTTTTGAGATATCATTATGAAGTCATTAACCTTGACCTATATATTCACAGCTGCCTTATTTATGACAGGTTGTCAGTCGTTTCAATTTGTCGAAAGCCCGATTCCTGTCAAAAACGCCCCGAGCAAAAATCTGTTGGTTAAAACTGTCCCAGTTGCAGATATTGCCGTTGAAAATAACGAGCACTAAGATAGATATAAAAAGCTGACAATAAAAAAAGCAGATATCGGTTTGATATCTGCTTTTTGGTATTTACTACTTAATAAATAGCTTTTGAATTTTTATGAGGCGGGCTGATGTTTTATGATGGTTTTTGCCAGATGATCACCAAACCAAATCGCCGTATCTATATCACCCGCGCCTGGTGTTTCTTCAGGTGGACCATCAAGCGACTGGGTCATCAAACCCAAATTACTCGATAAACGGTTTAGATCATGGGGCTCATGTCCGGTCGGTCTGAGTGGCAATCCTATCCAGTTCATCCCATGCTGCATGCTATAAAGACAAATCTGTTGTAGTACAGCAAGCTTATCGCCGCTAAGCCCACCTGAGTTGGCAAAACCTGCTGCCCACTTGCCTTGCCATTTGCCATGATACCAACGCTTCGATGTCGCATCCATAAAAGTCTTAAAGCCTGCTGTCACACTGCCCATATATACCGCACTACCAAAAACCAACAGATCCGCTTGATCTAAAAACTCCCAATCGACGTCATTGACATCGACAGCCTTGGCTTGCGCTTCAGGTAGTTGCTGACGAGCGCCCGTCACGATTGCTTCTGCGACACGTTGAGTATGACCGTAGTTACTATGGTAAATAACGGCCATCGATATATTAGATACGCTAGAAGAAGTCTCGTCAGGAGGTAGTACAATAGACGGTGTAACAGATGTATTCATATAAACTCTAATAATGGCTATAAGTAATGAAATAAAAAATAAAAAGGTAAATTAGGCTTATGATTGTTAATGATAAGAAGACACAATTATTATGTGACAGTTACTCTTTTAAATGATCATGCTTTAGTTACTATAGTCGGTCCTAAATAAAAAAATCCAAATGTTATAAGGTACTACTGGGGTTACTTTTTCTTGCTTGCTGTGTCTACGCAGACAGAGGCTGCGAATAATTAACCCCAGTAGTTCTGTACCCTTTTAAAAGTGGATTAGCTATATATAGAAGCACTTCGCGTAATAATCAAGGCCATGCGTCCCGTTGCAGGTTGCTGCAAATGGGTCTGACGTCGATAAGAATAGTAATGCCCGTCAGCATAACTACAAGGGATAGAGGACTCATTGCATACGACAATCCCTGCTGCCTGCAACTGATCCGCGGCAATTTTTGGCAAATCTATCTTAATTTTTTCTGCATAGACTGGCGTATTGTCTGATAACTTGTCCGCTGTACTCGCTGCGTCTAACTCGCTAGTACCTGACGCCATCACGTAGCGCTCATCAAAATTACTTATTGCATCTGTCGTCAAAGCGTTATTCGCGATGCAACCTGCCAATAACTTATCTCGGACTTGGCTACCCACTTCATAGCTATCTTGACTGATACAAACGCCTATCCATGCCATAATCTCGCCGCTGCCGCTAAAGCGTTCAGCCGTTGCTTTGATTACGCCGCATGCCAGCCCTTGCCAGCCAGCATGAATCGCCGCTATCTGCCCAGTTTCTGGCTGATAAAGAACGATCGGTACACAATCAGCCGTCATTATGGCAAGCCCAGTACCATCTTGTTTGCTAACCATAGCATCAGCTGCCATAGGCGCCATACTCAGTACCGTAGCATCGGTATCATGTATATCATTACCATGGACTTGATTAACCCAATGTAGCGCTTTGACAGGCACGCTATGAACAGGTAGGTTTTGCTGCGCGATCATCTGCTCATTAATCGTAGCAAGCACACGCATCCGATTACTTAATACTACGCTTGCATCATCATTGACATGCAGCCCCAAGTTCAGCTCGCCATAACTTGCTTGCTGTCGTTGATGTGGCTGCTGATTGATTTTAGACCGAGATATATCAATACTTGCATAGTCTATATCAGAAAAAGCAGCCGTTTGAAACACAGCCACATCATCAAGCTGTGCTAACAATGTCATGGGAAGCGTATTTTTCATGGCATATTTACCGTTTTAATAAAGCGTTTTTGCAGCGCTTACTCTTCGTCATAACCGTCACTTAAGACCGCCATTAGCTGCTGCATATCTTCAGGCATTGGTGTAGTGACCTCAACGTCTTCACCAGTCGTTGGATGAACGAAACCCAACGTATAAGCATGGAGTGCTTGACGCGGGAAGTTATTAATCGCTTGACGCTGCGCTTCTGTTAGACCAGCACGTAGCTGACGACGACCGCCATAGACTCTATCACCAACAATAGGATAAGTAATATGACTCAGGTGCACACGAATCTGATGCGTACGCCCTGTCTCAAGCCCTATATCCAACAAACAATAGTTACCATTAAGCGCGGTTACATTCAACAGGTGAGTCACAGCTTCGCGTCCTGCCGTCATTACCGTCATTTTGGTACGCTGATTACGATGGCGTCCAATGGGCGCGTCAATACGGCGATGACGAGATAGACTCGCTGCATCCCCTGCGACCACACATTGGTAATGACGATACACTGATTTGTCCTTTAGCTGCTCCATCAGTGCCAGCTGTGCGGGTTTGGTTTTACCAATCAACAATAGCCCTGAAGTATCTTTATCAATACGGTGTACCAAACCTGCACGCGGCAAATGGTGCTGCTGCGGATAGTGATACAATAGCGCGTTTACCAAAGTGCCTGTTTGATTACCGGCACCTGGATGTACCACCATGCCGACTGGCTTATTGATGACCAATACGTCATCATCTTCATAAACCACGTCGATTGCGATATCTTCTGGCTGATCCTCACTATGCTGCTCTAAAGTCGTCGCTAGATGCAAGATATCACCAGCTTTAACACGGATCTTAGGTTTTTGTATGCTACCGTTATAAAGCAAGCTGCCATCACTTACCCAGCCTTGTAACTGAACACGTGAAAAATCGGTAAATATTTTTGATGCCAGTTTATCAATACGCAAACCTGCTTCGTCTTCTATAACCGTATGCTTCACGTCAACCACAACAGGCACAGATTGCCCTGCGACCGAGACTTCATCATCGCCATGCTCGTCTTCGTCATTAAGCAGCTCATCATCTGACACGTTATCATCGTCCATATGCTCGTCAAATTGCTCATTAATGGTTAATAATTCATTGGGTATCGTGGATTCTGGCACAGGTGAACCTTGCGTTGATAAGTCTGTCATTGATGAATCTTCAGTGGATTGGTTCGCGGGTAAATTGATAGTCATAGCATCATGTATTCATAGCAGATTTATATATGGTAAAGCCTCTGACAATGTTCAGTCAGAGCACTTCATAAGAAAACAGATTGGCACTTATAGACCATAAATAATAATCGTGGTCAAAAATGGCAATAATATCGCTCTAGTGTAACATGCTGAGCGTTTAAGCCCTATAGAAGCTGCATGTTATCTGGCAATTTATAGCACTCATTAGCTCTCTAAGATATAACATGGCTGTAATTTACTGTATATTTGTCACTGTCAGCACTATTGAATATCGCCCGTTGCAACTGCTCATGCTAAACTAGCGAGCGCAATCATGATAAGCGTGGCGATTCAGACGTTGTACTATATTATTGGAATATACTTAAGGTATCGCTGAATAAAAATGCATTATAGAATAAGCCAGCGGTGCGCTTAACTACAAAATAGCTCATGAAAAAATAGACGCAGCAAATGTTATTCTATAAAGTAAGCCATGTTTTGCTGTATGCTATGGCACTGTGTCGTTATTGCAGCTCTTTTATAAAAGCTTTACATATGATGCACGCCTTATTGCGTAACATAGTTACAGAGTAAATTTTTAATAAATTAATAACTATGTTTTTTAATGAGCATGTTTTTATAACGATAATACGCATGCTTAGTGATTGGCATGTAAAATGATAGACCATTATTGATGCACCAAGCATCGTTTTTTATCATCAATCTACTAAATAGTATAATAGCGTCACTGCTATTATGCGTCTTGTGTCGGAGAAGAAGTATGCAAGCTGTTGGCAATACGTTTATCAAACTGTCCTCAATCACTTTACTTGCCCTAAGTGTCAACTTAGTGGGTTGTCAAACCTTTAAAAACCTCACCGGCGGTAAAGACGTGGATGCAGTAGTCACTGCTGAGAAGTCAGAGCAAGCGTACTATAATGACGCGATTGCTCAGATTGATAAAGGTCGCTATACCCAAGCGATCGAAGATTTAACCAACTTGCGTACTTTTTATCCGACTGGACAATATGCCGAGCAATCTTTGCTCGATATGATGTATGCACAATATGCCAGTGGTAAATATGAAACTGCGGCTGCCAGTGCTGAGCAGTTCATTCGTCTGTACCCGTCTAACCCGCAAGTGAGCTACGCTTACTATGTGCGCGGCGTTGCCAATATGCAAGGCTCGTCTGAAGGTTTGAAACTGTTTAAGCTCAATCAAGCAGAGCGCGATACTGCTTACTACCGTATTGCTTTCGCCAATTTCCAAGAGCTGTTGAACAAATACCCAAACAGTCCTTACGCACCTGATGCCGCTCAGCGCATGACTTTTATTTATAATCAGTTTGCCGAAAGTGAGATGAGCGCTGCTAATTGGTATATTGAGCGTGAAGCTTATGTGGCTGCTGTCAATCGTGCCAAATGGGTCTTTCAATATTATCCACTCAGCGAATCTGTGCCAGATGCGATTGCCGTCCTTGCTTATAGCCATGAAAAATTAGGTCTAACTGATTTAGCAAACGAGTATAAAACTTTATTGCAAATTAACTATCCGAACATGCTAAGCGCTGATGGACGTGTCAAGCTCAATACCAAACGTGAGCGTTCTCTAGTGAACAAACTAACTTTTGGACAGCTGAGTCGTTTTGATAAAGACACCACAGTTTCGACTGGCAATTATAGCGGTGCGACCAAAACTCAAGTCATTCGCAATGCCACTCAACTGAGATTGCCAAGCGACAATGCGGCAAATACAGCAGCGCCAAGCAGCACTTCTCCGCTGCGTCTGACTGATGACAATCGCCGTGTACGCTTAGGGGCGGTTGAAAATGACAGCATCGATATGACCGATAGCAATTAATCGTATTTTGGTATGATTGATTAAGAGCGTTTATGCGCTTTAATCAATAACGCTGTCATGGCGTCAGACGTCAACTAAAAATAAGGTCAACGATACGGTTGGCCTTATTTTTTCTGTTTTATTTTTTGCATTATTTTGAGCATCAACAATATTGCACCTATGGTAAACTGTTTTTCGCATGAGTATCCCAAATCACATTCTTGAACAATTAAATAGCCAAGCTGATTTAGTCAGTATCATTGGGCGTCATACTACGCTTAAACGTGCTGGTAGTGAGTTTAAAGGCTGCTGTCCTTTTCATGGTGAAAAGTCGCCGTCTTTTTATGTCAATCCACAAAAAAACATCTATCACTGCTTTGGCTGTAGCGTCGGTGGCAATGCCATCAGTTTTTTACGTGATTATGAAAACCTCACTTTTATCGAAGCGGTCAATGAGCTGTCCAAGCAGACTGGCATCGAGGTGCCAAAAGAAGAACAGCAAAACGTCAGCTATCAGCGTGCCCCAGTTAAACTAAAATCCATGCCAAAATCTGCTATTAAGCCAGCAACATCGGCAACGCATCTGCAAAAAAATGATAGTCAGCCAGTAACCAATAATCAGTCATCCATAATCATGCCAGCTGATGATACCCAGCCGCCAATTTATGATGACCACCATAGTTATGACAATTACCCACCGTTAGATACTTACGATGCCGTCCCTTATGTAATGGATGGCTATGATGCTCATTATCAAGATGACAATGGCTATCCGCCTGCATGGTTAACCGGTGATGATAATACTGCTCTCTACAATGATAATAGTATCTCTGATAAAGATGGCAACTTATATGAGCTGCTAGAGCAGATACAGCAGTTTTATCAACATAATCTCAGTATTCACCCTCATGCTAAGCATTACTTCTTATCGCGCGGTATTAGCGATGAAATCTTCGAAACTTTTGGCTTGGGCTACGCGCCTTTTGGTTGGCAACATCTTGAGCATCAATTTCCACAAGATATCGAAGGTCTCAAAGCGCTTGGCTTAGTACGGCGCTCAGAATCTGGACGCGATTATGACCTACTTCGTGATCGGGTTATTTTCCCTATTCGAGACAATCAAGGGCGTACGATTGGTTTTGGTGGTCGTGCGCTTGATGATGAGGTAAAGCCCAAATATATCAACTCCTCTGACTCGCCCGTCTTTCATAAGCAGCATGTACTCTATGGTTATTATGAATCACGCCAAAAACGTGCAAATGACTGGCTAGTAGTCGAAGGCTATATGGATGTCATTGCCCTATATCAAGTCGGTATTTATGGTGCTATTGCATCGATGGGCACGGCAATTAATGAGAGTCAAATCTCACGTCTATTAACGCTAAATCCAACATTAACCTTAAGTTTTGATGGTGATAGCGCCGGACAAAAAGCCGCTTGGCGTACGCTTGAAGTGGCGCTACCGGTGCTCAGTGATGAAAAAGAGCTGCGTTTTTTGACGCTGCCCAACAATCACGACCCTGATACCTTTATAAAAAGTCAGGGCGCGGATGCCATGCGTGAGCAGATCACCAACGCCATGCCGCTATCACAGTATATCTTTGCCTATCTCAGTGAGCGTCATGATTTGAGTTTGGTTGAAGGCAAAGCCAAGCTCATGTCACAAGTACGCGCCTTGACTACTGCCTTACCAAAAGGCAGTAGTTTCCGCTACCTGCTCAATAATGACATTTATCAAAAGCTTGGCGGCAAACGTAGCCAAAACATCGAAGCCAAAGATGCCCTACTAGATTTTGATGGTGAGATGACCATCAGTCAGCAGCTTCAACTGTGCTTTGTATTCCAGCCGCGTGCCTTGATTGATGATCCTATCGAAGCCATTTGGCAACAAGCCGGTATTAATGACCTACACCTGCCCGCTCATCTTAAGCAAAAAGCCTCGGCTGATGTTTTACGCCCGCTGGCTTGGGAAGATATGCAGGACACGGCATTACTTGATGTCGTCAGCACTATTAAGCGCTGCCTGAAATATTTGCCAAAAGATGCCAATGCGGCGGCGCACTTTATTCTCTCTAACGTCAAACCCTTGACGCAAGAGACGCTTAGTCGTGATTGGAGCAGCTTCTATAAAGCCCTGACCAGTCGTAATATCTTGAGCCTCGATGGTTTGGTCGAAGAGTTGGTCAGCCAACTGATTGAACGCCATATGAAGAAGAAAACACAAGATTTGATTAAAAACCCTGACAACATAAAACTGGCGATTGTCCGCAAACAATCCCAGTTATTAAATGACTGGTTACGTGCGCAGCAAGCAGAACAATCGGCCCAAATGGCGACGGTTAAATCTTAATATGATTATTAGATTTTATTTATAAAACAGCTGCCCTTTAAAAGGGTCGACATTGTCCCCACTATTAATGATTATGCACTGTTGTCTTAGCTTATTAAAACTGCCTGTTATTAAAACTATGTTTAACATGGAATAGCTGGTAAATAATCAGTAAAAAACAGTCGGTAGATATCACTACCTCGTGCTTGATTACACTGGTCTGTGTTAAACTATGTCGCTAACTATTTATAGCATGGCTTAATGAATAACGACAAAATGATGATACGCCCGTATGATTGAGCACAGTTTTAGGTATAAATTTTTAAATGTTATCGTTAAAGCGTATTTTAAAATATTTATTTTTAGGTATTAGCCTTTTGAAAATTTTTGAGCGTTAGCGGTTTTATAACATTGTAATTGTAGTATTTTGAGCCTTTATTCATATCCACTCATTTTTGATATTATTGACTACCTTTACGCCATATTTTGATCAATCGATTGATAAGATCAACGCACCCAGCGAGCGATAGCCAGTCACAATATAAAAATGTCCGATGCAAGTAAGCGAGTATTTATGAACGATAAGTCAGTTTCTAAGTCCACATCTCAACTGGCCACCTTAATCCAAATGGGTAAAGAGCAAGGGTATTTAACCTATGCTGAGGTGAATGACCAACTGCCCGACTCTATTACCGAAAGCGATCAGATCGAAGATATTGTACAAATGCTAACCGACGTTGGCATCAAAATCTTTGAATCTGCGCCTGATGCCGATGACATCTTGATGAACGATGATTCAAGTGATGATGACATGGCAGCGGATGAGGCAGCAGCGGTACTAGCTTCTGTTGAAACCGAACCTGGTCGCACCACTGACCCTGTGCGTATGTATATGCGTGAAATGGGTACGGTTGATCTATTAACGCGCGAAGGCGAGATTGCCATTGCCAAGCGTATCGAAGAAGGTATTCGTGACGTACAGCATGCCATGTCTTACTGGCCGGGTACGGTACAGTTCGTCCTTGACGAGTATCAAAAAGTCCAAGATGGCGAGAAAAAACTTTCTGACGTTATCACTGGTTTCTTAGACCCTGAAACCGAAGAAGACAAAATCGCTGCTCAAGAAGCCAAAGAAGCAGCGAAGGAAGAACGCGAGCGCATCAAAGAAGAAAAAGAAAACCCGCCGATCATCAAAGAAAAAGCCAAAGTAAAATCTGGGCTTGATGATGACGAGGACGACGACGAGGAAGTGGAAGAGGACGCTGAAGAAGAAACCAGCGGTATCGATCCAGAAGAAGTACGCCTGCGTCTAGAAGAGATCGAGCATCTATTTATTAAAGCCAAGCAAGCCTTACTTGATTATGGTCGTGGTAGCACCCAAGCCAATGAAGCTTATGAGCAACTGGCTAGCCGCTTTATGATGCTAAAGCTGAATAACCGTCTATCTGATCAAGTCATGGCCATCATGCATGACGTCTATGACGACGTGCGTAAGCATGAGCGTCAAATCATGCGCTTGGTGATTCGCCGTGGTCGTATGCCGCGCGAAGAGTTCCGTAAGACTTTTCCAAGTAATGAAACCAACGTTGATTGGTTGATTGAGCGTATTAAAGGTAAGCCTGCTTTTGCTGCCACGTTAGAGAAAGTCGCCGACGATGTTATCTTGTTACAACGTGCTATCCGTGATTACGAGCATAAGCTCGAGATGGAAATCCACGATATGAAAGATGTGGCGCGCCGTATGGCTATTGGTGAAGCCAAAGCCCGCCGTGCCAAAAAAGAGATGGTCGAGGCTAACCTACGTCTGGTTATTTCTATTGCCAAAAAATATACCAACCGTGGTCTACAGTTCTTGGATCTGATCCAAGAAGGTAACATCGGCTTGATGAAAGCCGTCGATAAATTTGAATATCGCCGTGGTTATAAGTTCTCGACCTATGCGACTTGGTGGATTCGTCAGGCAATCACCCGCTCTATCGCTGACCAAGCACGTACCATCCGTATCCCTGTGCATATGATTGAGACGATTAATAAGATCAATCGTGTCTCTCGTCAATTGCTACAAGAAATGGGACGCGAGCCAACGCCTGAGGAATTAGGCGAACGCTTAGAGATGGACGAAGCCAAAGTTCGTAAAGTACTAAAAATCGCCAAAGAGCCTATCTCAATGGAGACGCCAATCGGTGATGATGAAGACTCGCACCTAGGTGATTTTATCGAAGATGGTACGATCTCAAGCCCTGTTGACGATGCGACGGCTGCTGGTTTACGTGAAGCGACGCGTGATGTATTAGGCAACTTGACTGAGCGTGAAGCACGCGTGCTCAAAATGCGTTTTGGTATCGATATGCCGACCGACCATACTTTAGAAGAAGTTGGTAAGCAGTTTGATGTGACGCGTGAGCGTATTCGTCAGATTGAAGCAAAAGCATTGCGTAAATTACGTCATCCATCACGCTCTGAGCATCTGCGCTCTTTCCTTGAAAATGATTGATAAGCCCCTTATAAAGACAGTAGCTTTTTAGCATACTCTCTTTATATATCGTAGATATATATAGCCCAAAAGCTGAGCGCGTCTCAGCTTTTTTGTGGTTAATCGATAGTCGTTTGTTAAAATACTAGCCAATTTTAAGACTCAAGCCCCATTATAAAATAGTACTAAGGACTCACCCATGAGCGATAATCAACAAAATCCTAAAAAAGATGTCAACGTCTCTCAAATATCGTTAGGCAATGACAAAATTAAAGGCAAAAAAACCGACATTCAAAATCCTGAGTTGTGGGATTTTCCGATGAATTACCCGATGAGTATTATCGGTAATGAAGGTGAACATGAGACTTTGTTGAACGAAGTCAAACTCATTTTAGGCAGCCAGTTTCCTGATTTTGACTTAGCGTCTATGCAAGTCAAACCTTCAAAAACAGGACGCTTTCATTCTATACGGGTGAACTTATACTTAACGACTGCTGAGCAAGTCAATACCCTATATGCGTCTCTTGATGCGGCTAAGACGGTACGCATTGTGATGTAACTTATGATAGGGTTGACAGTCTCTTGCTGCCCTCTATCAAATCCTACTATCATGGGCGTAAATTCACTGAAGATAATGACAATCGTCACTCATTTGGGTGGCGATTTTTTGTGGTTTGATGTACAATCTGCGCCCGCATTATTATTGCCGTGACTGCTTTTATTAGTCAACAATTTACGAGAAAATAAAAAGCAAAGAGTGATTATATTTTTACAAAAAATTTATTATTAAGCTCATTTGCGTCTAACCCTTATGCCATCGTCCTTTGCCCAAATTCGGACAACGCATAAGCCCTCAGCAACATAGTTTGCCGCTAAAATCAATATAGCATTTTCAAAATTTTCCCGCTATATTGTGTCCACCTATTAACAAACACGCTATATGTAGTGCTCAGTGATTTTAAGCATCACCATGAGCCGTGGCTAGCTTTTGCCTCAAAAAAACACTCTATCATGAGCATATATATCGCGTTATAAAGCATGCTTGGCGTCCTTACACCGCGCAGCATCACTAATAAGTCATTCAGTAAATAACTATTAAGCAATCAACTTACGAGGTCAGCATGACACATATCGATAAAATCCAAGTAACCAAACGTGATGGACGTTTAGAGCCTATCGAGTTAGATAAAATTCACAAGGTTATCGAGTGGGCAGCTCACGGTTTAGATAATGTGTCGGTGTCACAAGTGGAGCTAAAATCACACATTCAGTTTTATGAAGGCATCAAAACTCGCGATATTCATGAAACCATTATCAAGTCAGCAGCAGATCTTATCTCTGAAGATACGCCTGACTATCAGTATTTAGCCGCGCGCTTGGCCATCTTCCATTTACGTAAAATTGCTTATAATAAATTCACCCCGCCGCACCTTTATGATCATGTCAAAAAGCTTACTGATGCTGGTAAATATGATCAGCATATCCTAGCCGATTATAGCCGTGCGGAATTTGATGAATTAGAAGAGTATCTAGATCACTGGCGCGATATGAATCTGGCTTATGCAGCTGTTGAGCAAATGGCAGGTAAATACCTCGTCCAAGATCGCGTTAGCAAAACCGTGTATGAAAGCCCACAGTTTTTGTACATGTTGGTTGGGATGTGCTTGTTTAGCCGTTACGAAAAGTCAGAGCGTATGAACTATGTGAAGCGTTTCTATGATGCGACTTCAGAATTCAAAATCTCACTACCAACCCCTATCATGTCTGGTGTGCGTACGCCATCGCGCCAGTTTAGCTCGTGTGTATTGATCGAATGTGGTGATAGCCTAGACTCAATCAACGCCACCACCAGCGCCATCGTACGCTATGTGTCACAGCGTGCTGGTATCGGCATCAACGCGGGTCGTATCCGTGCCCTTGGTAGCCCTATCCGTGGCGGCGAAGCACAGCACACTGGTTGTATCCCATTCTATAAATTGTTCCAAACTGCTGTTAAATGCTGCTCACAAGGCGGCGTCCGTGGCGGTGCAGCGACGTTATTTTACCCATTATGGCATTTAGAAGTTGAGTCGCTCTTAGTATTGAAAAACAACCGCGGCGTCGAAGACAACCGTGTCCGTCACATGGACTACGGCGTCCAGCTAAACAAAACCATGTATACCCGTTTGATTAAAGGTCAAGACATCTCGCTATTCTCACCAGGCGACACGCCGGGCTTGTATGATGCGTTCTTTGAAGATCAAGACAAGTTTGAAGAGCTATATACCAAGTACGAAAATGACCCTACTATTCGTAGCCGTCAAATCCCAGCAGCAGATTTGTTCAGCTTAATGATGCAAGAGCGTGCCAGCACGGGTCGTATCTACATCCAAAACGTCGATCATTGCAACACCCATAGCCCATTTGACCCGACTGTTGCGCCAATTCGCCAGTCAAACCTATGTATGGAAATCGCCCTACCGACCAAACCACTTGATAACATCAATGACGAAGAAGGCGAAATCGCCCTTTGTACACTATCAGCGGTCAACTTGGGTAAAGTTGAAAACGTCAGCGATATCGAAGAGCCAGCAGAACTCATCGTCCGTGCGCTTGATGCTCTGCTCGACTATCAAGACTACCCAGTAAAAGCCGCTCAAAACGGCAGCATGCGTCGTCGTACTCTAGGTGTGGGCGTGATTAACTATGCTTATTACTTGGCTAAGAATGGCGTACGCTATTCAGACGACAGCGCGCTTGGTCTGACGCATCAAACGTTTGAAGCATTGCAATTTTATCTCTTGAAAGCGTCAAACAAATTGGCAAAAGAGCAAGGCGCTTGCCCTGCGTTCAATGAGACGACGTACTCACAAGGTATCTTGCCGATTGATACGTACAAAAAAGACTTGGATCAAATCTGCCAAGAGCCGCTACATCTCGATTGGGAAACGCTACGCACTGAAATCACCACTCACGGTCTGCGTAACTCTACCCTAACCGCCTTGATGCCATCTGAGACCTCTAGTCAGATCGCCAACGCGACCAACGGTATAGAGCCACCACGCGGTCTGGTCTCTATCAAAGCGTCAAAAGATGGCATCTTAAAGCAAGTCGTACCTGAGATTGCTACCCTAAAAGATCAGTACGAGCTACTATGGCAAATGCCGAACAATGACGGCTATATCAAGCTGGTCGCTATCATGCAAAAGTTCGTCGATCAAAGTATCTCTGCCAACACCAACTACGATCCCGTTCGTTATGAAGGTGGTCGTGTACCAATGAAGATATTGCTTAAAGACTTGCTAAACGCGTATAAGCTTGGTGTGAAGACGTTGTATTACCACAACACACGTGATGGTGCGAACGATGCCCAAGCGGATATGGAAGATGATTGTGCTGGCGGGGCTTGTAAGATTTAGGTTTTTAAACAAATGGTGTTTTCTCTGTCCGAAGTTAGTCGTAGGGTGTATTGAAACATCAAATGTCTTATCCACCTTAAACAATTAAAATGGCTGATTGATTATGATTCGACAAGATAGTATATGAAGAAAATTCTATATGCTATCTTTAAAAATATAGAGGCAAAAACCTATGACAGAACCATTTGTTTTAAATCTACCTAGAAAAAATGATGAAATTGAAGCAATTGAATGTCCTCAAAGCTTAGTCCTAATCGGTGCAAACGGTTCAGGTAAGACAAGACTCGGTACATGGATTGAGATGGATTCTTCACAGAAAGGAAAAGTGCATCGTATATCTGCGCAAAAGTCATTAACAATGCCAGACAATGTTATGCCCAAATCAATTGAACTGGCTGAAAATGAACTATTACATGGACACCAAGATTCCAATATATCAAACTATAATGCTTACAAAAAAGGTTATCGTTGGGGAAATTTACCAGCTACGTTCCTTCTTAATGATTTCGATAAACTAATGGTTTATTTGTTTTCAGAGTTTACAGATGAAAGTGCAAAATATCTAAACGAATCTAAGCGTACTTCAAATAAAGTAGTGGCTCCTATAACTAAACTAGATTTAGTGAAACAAGTTTGGGAAGAGGTTTTACCCCATAGACAATTAATTCTGAATGGATTGAATGTTCAAACCTGTGCAGTAGGTAATGAAAAAAGTACTTATTCTGCTTCAAAGATGAGCGATGGTGAAAGAGTTGTTTTTTATCTTATAGGTCAATGTTTGGCAGCACCTGAGAATGGAGTAATAATAATTGATGAACCAGAGATACACCTCCATAAGTCTATTCAAGCACCTCTATGGATCGAAATACAGAAATTAAGACCAGATTGCCTTTTTGTTTATATGACCCATGATGTTGACTTTGCAGTATCTCTACCTGATTCTCAAAAAATATGGCTTAAATCTTATGATGGAACAAACTGGGATTGGGAATTAGTTCAAGATGTAGATGGATTACCTGAAAATTTATTAATAGAGATACTCGGTAGCAGAAAACCTATTGTACTTGTTGAAGGTGTCAAAGGTAGTTTTGACTCAAAATTATACCAAGCGATACTTGATGATTTTTTAGTTATTCCAAGCGGTTCATGTGCAGAAGTTATCTCAACTGTCAAAGCTTTAAAATCAAGTGGACAGCTTCATCATCTTAATGTTTACGGGATTATAGATAGAGATAGAAGAGTCGAAAATGAGATAGAATCTTTAAAAAATAATAGTGTTTATACTTTAGAGGTTGCAGAGATCGAGAATCTTTTTTGTGTGCCAGAATTGACAAAAATAGTGAGTGTTAAACTTGGAAGAGATCCTGATGAGGATTCAAATTCAGTTGAAAGCTTTGTTATTAAGAAATTAAAGTCAGAACTTGAAAAACAAGTGTCCTTACATGTAGCAAGTGAAATTAAGTTCCAATTGAACTGTTTTAACGACAAAGCCACTGGTAAAGACAACCTTGAGTCGGCTTTATCGTCACTGACGAATAACATTGAAGTCGCTAAAATTTATAATGAAAAAGAAGCACTATTTACTGAGGCAATTGAGTCTAGTGACTATCTAAAGTTATTGAAAATATATAATAGAAAATCATTAGCCAGTCAAATAAGTAGTATTTTCGGTTTGCAGAAAGATGAACTTGCTAAAATGGTATTAAGGCTTGTAAATAGTGAATATAAGGAAGAAGTCAAGCAAGCTTTGAAGCCATACTTTGGGGATTTTGCGGAAAAAATTGCATAATCTTTTGTACAGCACGTAGGTTGGGTGAAGCTTGCGACATCCAACGATTTGAATAAATAATGTGTTGGGTCTCGTTCCTCGACACCAACCTACTTTCAATATGAGTTTGAGCCGTAGGGTGGGTTAGCCAAAGCGTAACCCACCACGAATACTTAAAAGTGACATAAACGGTGGGTTACGTCTTATCTTCATGCTCTACGAGAATTTGATAAAACTAACCCACCCTACGTCCAAATAGGATATTAATAAGAGTTGTAGGGTGCGCCCCGCGCACCGAAGATAGGAAAGATGATGGTGCGCTGGGCGCACCCTACAGATCAGCCATAACCTTTTATGTTGTTAAGAGGCGTAAGCGACGCCTAAACAAGGCTTCTTAGCCTCGACTATAGCGGTATCCTGCTAACGACGATGGCGATGCAGTCCGTGGCTGAACGTAGTATCGAGACAACAGGAATGCGGACAGACACGATAGACTGCACGCCAGCGGCTAGGCAGATACAAGCGGAAGGCGGGATGGGCTACCCAAAATATTTAAAGTGAATACAGTAACAAATAAGACCTGATTTTCGTGCTAAAATTAGCCCTATATTTAGAGCATAATATTAGCGGAGAATGAATCATGCAACCGATATTTGCAAAACAGACAGCCAGTATCTCAGAGTTGAAAAATAACCCTTCGGCACTGATTAAACAGTCGGACGGTGAGTCTATTGCTATTTTAAACCACAATAAACCCGTGGCTTACTTAGTTTCAACAGATATGTTTGAACGCATGATGGAAGCGATGGACGATATGGGATTAAGCCAAACCGTTAGCGCACGGATGAATGATGGTCAAATACCTATCAAGGTAACATTGGATGACTTATAATCTTGAGTTTCATCCTTTAGCGTTAAAAGAATGGAAAAAGTTAGCGCCCAGTATTCAGCAGCAGTTTAAGAAAAAATTACAGCAGCGATTGTCAAACCCTCGTGTTCCTGCTTCACAACTTTCGGGACATACGGATGCCTATAAAATTAAACTACGCACGATAGGTTATCGTCTGGTGTATATCGTAAAAGATGATGTAGTCGTGGTTTATGTGCTAGCAGTAGGCAAAAGAGAAAATAACAAAGTATATGACAGTCTGGCGACACGCCAACCATAATCGAAACACACAAAGAATAAAAATGACGGAGGTCATAGACGTGCAATATACCGCAATCATCAAAGACGGTGGTTTGTTTATCCCAAACGTATTTTCAGACCTAAACGATGGTGGCTCGCATATCGTACAAGTAGAAGTCGACATCGCAGACGTCCGTGAGCAATTAGGCGAAGGCACAGCAGCAAAACCAGAAGCATTAAAGAAAGTCGCTACAAAAGTATTGAAAAAACCAATAAAGAGAGGGACTAAAAAAGACGTACAGAAAGAAATGCAGCAACTATCAGATGATGATGGCTTGAGTGCGCTGCGTAAGAGTGCGATCGATGAATTGGAAGGTTTGGACGATAGCGAGCTGAGTGAGATGTTTAAAGCGTATATGAATGACGGACAGACGCCAGAACAGATATCTTTAGAGCACTTGTAATATAATCCAATCAAACCAAATCTAGTCAAAACCCTATAACTTAATAACCATATCAATGATAAAGGCAGTCCCATGACTTATTCGATTTTTTCCCAAACGCCAAACAATGCGCTAACAGAGCCGATGTTTTTTGGTAATCCGGTCAACGTGGCGCGTTACGACCAACAAAAGCACCCTATCTTTGAGCAATTGATTGAAAAGCAGCTGTCGTTCTTTTGGCGTCCAGAAGAAGTCGATGTATCACGTGATCGTATGGATTATGGCAATCTATCCTCACACGAGCAGCATATCTTTATCAGTAACCTAAAGTATCAAACGCTACTCGACTCTATCCAAGGTCGTAGCCCAAACGTCGTGCTACTGCCATTGGTATCGATTCCTGAGCTTGAGACGTGGATTGAGACGTGGACGTTTTCTGAGACCATTCACTCACGCAGCTATACCCATATCATTCGTAATATTATCAATGACCCTGCTATCGTCTTTGATGACATCATGCAGAACGAGCATATCCTAGGGCGCGCGGCGGACATCGCCAAGTACTATGATGATTTGTATTACAGCTCATCGCTATATAACCTATACGGTGCAGGCACGCATACGATCAATGGTAAGCAAATTACCATCGATTTAAAATCACTGAAAAAGCAGCTTTATTTGTGCTTGATGGCAGTCAATGTCCTAGAAGCCATTCGCTTCTATGTGTCGTTTGCTTGCTCATTTGCCTTTGCTGAGCGTAAGCTAATGGAAGGTAATGCCAAGATTATTAAATTAATCGCTCGTGATGAGGCGCTACATTTAACGGGTACTCAGCATATCCTTAACCTCATGCGTATCGGTCGTGATGATCCAGAGATGGTCGATATTGCCAAAGAATGTTTCGAGGAAAGCATCGAGATCTTCCGCAAAGCGGCTGAGCAAGAAAAAGAATGGGCAGGATATCTGTTCAAAGACGGTTCAATGATTGGGCTGAATAAAGACATTCTGTGCCAATATATCGAATACATCACCAATTTACGTATGGAGGCGGTTGGCTTGCCAGTGGCATTCCCGAACTCTAAATCAAATCCGATTCCGTGGATTAACACGTGGTTGTCGTCTGATAACGTACAAGTTGCCCCACAAGAAACAGAAATCAGCTCATACTTGGTTGGTCAGATTGACTCAGATTTATCAGATAGCGATTTTGATGATTTTGAGTTATAGAAGATAGTTTTTCAAGATTGAGCTTTTAATATAGTCGATTCATCATAGAATAAGTGTAGTGCTACTGGGATAAGTTTTGCGCAGCCTCTGTCTGCGTAGGCACAGCAAGCAAGTAAAATTTATCCCAGTAGCACGTTATAATAATTGTACTTATTTTATTTAGGATTGACCATATTATAAAAAGATAGGATAAAACTATGACTTGGGTAATGACGAGTAAGAAGCAATTTTACTTGCACGATGACGAAAGCTTGCTTGATGGATTGCTACGCACCGGACATGATATCAATTATCAATGTAAAGAAGGTTATTGTGGCAGCTGCCGCATCAAGCGCATCGCCAGCTCACATGTTATCGATTATCCTTTTGAGCCCTTAGCCATGATTGAAAAAGATGAAATCCTACCCTGCTGCTGTAGAGTACAAGGCGTGATTTATGTCAATCATGAGCTGATAGAAAAGTAGCTGCTAAATCAATAAATTACTAACTATTCGATCAATCAAAACTTATTAAAAAAGCGCGCTATCTTATAGATAGCGCGCTTTTTTTTATTGCTCTTAGAGATCAGAGAATCGGTAAACACCCTCTTTACAAAGGTGCACCATCTCTTTCGAACAGCAATAAAAGCTCTTCACGCATACGGTCACGCTCGGCTTCTGACATCATTGGGGTATCTTGTTCTGGAGCTTGTAAGCTTGGTGGCTGATTACCCCCAAGCGTTTCATCTTGAATCACAACAGGAACGGTGACTGGCTCTTCAACTGGACGCTCCTCTAGCAATATCTTCACTTGCGCATTTTTACCTTGACGTAAGATTTGAGCATGCAGCGTGGTATTAGGTGCTTTACGAGCGACATACTGAATCAAGGTATTGGCATCAGTCATCTCAACCCCATCAATGGTCAAAACAATATCGCCAACTTTTAGACCGCTCTTAGCAGCTGGGCTCTTAGGAACCACGTTAAGCACTTCTACGCCTGTTGACGATTCGAGCTGTGTGGGATCTCTCAGCTGTGATTGTATCTCAATACCCAGCCAACCACGACTAACCTTGCCATCTTTGATCAGAGCATTCATCACTTGCTCAACGATAGCGGTAGGAATAGCAAATCCAATACCCATAGAGCCACCAGAGCGTGAGTAGATGGCAGTATTAATACCAATCAGCTCACCACGTGCATCAACCAATGCACCGCCCGAGTTACCGGGATTGATAGCCGCATCAGTTTGAATAAAGTCTTCAAACTTATTGACCCCAAGACCTGTACGTCCAGTCGCTGAAATAATACCTTGGGTAACGGTTTGACCGACGCCAAAGGGATTACCGATCGCTAGTGCTACATCGCCTACCAGCGTCGGTTTTTCACGAAAGCCCAACGGTGTAAGCCCAGTCATATCGACTTTAATCACTGCCAAATCACTGTCTGGGTCTGTGCCAATTAATTTCGCACGGCTTTTGCGACCATCATTAAAAGCAACGGTGATTTCATCGGCTTTTTCGATCACATGGGCATTGGTGACGATATAACCATCATCCGACACGATAACGCCTGAACCTAGGTTGGTATTGCCTTGCTCTTCTGACGGTGCGCCATGATATTCAAAAAACCGGCGCAACACCGGATCGTTCATATAAGGATGTTCTGCCATCGTCTGCGTGGTATAGATATTGACCACAGACTGGGAGGCTCGAGCCACACCATTATGATAAGAGGCGATAGGCGTTGGTGAGTCCGATACCGGCTCGGAAGCTTGCTGCTCAGCAGGTGTGGTCTTTGGCGGCTCCCATTTTGCCTCCGATGCTGTCTTCATACTCGCAAATAACCAAATAAAGGCGGCTGTGACCAATAGCAGTAAAATCCAAGGTAACCACCTTAAGAGACCAGCCTTGTTCTTGGCATTCGGGGATGACGACATATAAAAACCTCTATAATTTCACATGGACAATCGGTATTAAGCCATATCAGGCGTACGCCTTGATATAAGGCACTTTCACATGTGTAAATTATAGCTGTCCTCATAATACAATGGTAGCGCATCGTGTACCGTTTCAGTTATTGGGCTTGTCTATTCTTTTGCCGCATCATGTTAAAATAGTGATCACGAGAAATAATTCATTATTTATAAATACTTGAACTACTGCAATTATTAATTGAAACATTGATAAGGGAATACTATGAGCACGCACGATGTCTTAATCACATCATCAAATACAATTATTACTGCACAATCCTTAACTGAATTTTGCGATGATTACTTATCAGCGACTGCGTTCAAAGATTATGCACCGAATGGTCTACAAGTAGATGGCGGTCGGCCTATTAAGCGTATTGTTACTGGTGTGACTGCCTGTGAAGCATTGATTGATGCCGCCATTGCAGATAATGCTGATGCAATCATGGTACATCATGGCTATTTTTGGAAAGGTGAACCTGCCCCATTGACTGGTATGAAAGGTCAGCGTATTCGCAAGCTTATGCAACATGGTATCTCCTTGATCGGCTATCACCTACCACTCGATGCCCACCCCATCATTGGTAACAATGCCACATTGGCGGCAGCGTTAGACATGACCATCATCGAGGCACTGTATCCTGCTGAGACTCATCCGGTTGGTAATATTGCCATTTGCACCGCACAGAGTGCTCAAAGCCTTATCGCTCAAATTACTCAAGCATTGGGGCGCATGCCATTACATATTGCCGCTGAGTATAACGTCGATACTCATAACAGTAATAGGTTAATTGAACGGATTGGTATCTGTACGGGCGGCGCACAAGATATGATTGAGCAAGCATCATTAATGGGCTGTGATGCGTTTATTTCTGGTGAAATATCAGAACGTACGACTCATATTGCCCGTGAGCTTGGCATTGATTATTTTGCTTGCGGACATCATGCAACAGAACGCGGCGGCATTGAAGCTTTAGGTAGGATTGTTGCTCAGCAGTTTGACTTACCAGTGACATTTATCGATATCGATAATCCTGCTTAAGCAGCAGAAACTTATTTTTCTCCTAAAAAAGATAGGTAAGCAGATTTTTGCTTACCTGTCTCTTCTATTTTTGCCAGTTACAGAACGAACTTATATTCACTAAATCGAAATTATGCGACAGAAAACAGGCTAAACTATTACCGTCTATAGTGCTATTGTTAAGTTTTATCGCAATTTTCTTAACCACACTTGAATAATCAGATGAATATCTGCATATTACTATCTGTAGAAAGAATGTCTTGTCATGAGACTCCCCATTATTACAGCTTCCGGTTATGGCACTAAAATGATGATTGAGCTCTAAAATCCTATTATTTTTACTTTTTTAATAGGGCTGTAGATAGCAATCAATACAATCTCACCTCGGCTTATATATTCTTGAGTAAGGTGATATTTTCTATTTTGGTGTCGCAATAGCGGTACAGCAAACTACCTGATGGTTTTTTAACCATTGGCTTTTATTGATCAGTCTTATTTATCAGACAGATTAACTTGCTTGTCTTTATTGCTGGATAAACGGTATGAGTGACCATTTACTCTCAACATAGTCAGAGTATTTAATTGACCATACCAGCGTAACAACTCTGAGCATATCCTGCTCACGCCACGTTTTTCCAATAATTTATTCATGACCTTACCGATGTTTTAAAGTGTCTTTTAAATAATGTCGTTTAAATAGTTCGAATCACAGCCAAGTCTATCATTGATGAAGGAATCATCTGATTTAGCGCCTTTGCGGTGTTTTGCAGCCTTTTTTTTAGCAATCTGGTATTAAAGTGCTTTTTTATGCTTTTACACCCCTTGCTATAAGGTTGCCAGCTGAGACTGTACGGCTACATTTAAACGAGATGTTATGAGATTTATATGCTCAATAAGTATGTAAATTTTATAGTATTTAAAATGCACCTCTATTTATGCTGCTGATATTGGCATAAATGAGCACGTATTTTTATGGTAAGTAGGATGGCTAAAATTAGGAGACATCCATGCAGCGAATTACTTATCGTGCGAAAGCATCTGCGCGAGGGGCTAAACGCCGTATCTCATATATATTGCGTCCATCTAAACGCTTGCTAAACACAGAAAGTAACATCGTTCCAGCTATTGCATCTATCAAAGTGACTCGTTTCGCCAAAACCAAGAAATTGGCGCAAATCTCAAGCATCGCCCTGCTCTCACTCCCTGCTGAGAGTTTGACGACCATGAATAACCAAGTACCAGCTTATGACCATGTGATGCTGGAGAAGACCTTGACCATCGCTGCTGTTCCAGGCGATAGCACTTATTTTGCGACCGATGGCTTCCAACATGGATTTGGTTACGACTTAGTGCGTAACTATGCTGATGAGCTTGGGGTAAAAGTCACTCTCAAAGCTTATGCTGATGAGGAAGCTGCGCTAAGAGCATTACAATCAGGCGATGCGGATATGGCATTGACCACGGCCAGCACCCAATTAAAAAGCCAGCTGAATTTGTCTTCTATTAATGTCAGCTGTGGTTATGATGCTAGCTTGACCAAAAATGGCTTGCATCCTAAAGTAAGCTGGACGTTTAATTCTGCCAATGATCCATTGTCACAAAAAGCCAGCTATTTTTTATGTGATAGCATCAAGCTTGATAACACTCAAAAGCTAGCCGCCTTTTATAATCAAGACTTATTAAAAGATGCCTATAGTCAAGACCATTTCAAGACCACACTGACAGAAAAGCTGCCTGATTATCAGTCTTCGTTTGAAGAACAAGCGCGCAACTACAATCATGATTGGGAGCTTTTGGTTGCCATGGGTTATCAAGAGTCGCACTTGGATGCCAATGCCGTCTCTCCGACCGGAGTACGTGGTATTATGATGCTGACTAATAATACGGCAAAGGCAATGGGTGTCTCAGACCGTGTTGACCCTTACCAAAGTATCGGCGGCGGTGCTCGTTACTTGGAGCAGATGAAAACTGATTTTGCCGATGTGCCAAAAACGGATCGTATTTGGTTTGCGCTTGCGGCTTATAATATGGGACCAAATGCTGTTAAAGGTATTCAGCGTAAATTGAGTGCCAAAGGTATCGATGATAAAAGTTGGGCAAATATATATGCCTATCTGTCTGATAATAAAGCGTCAAATAGCCGCTATGGTCAAGCCATGCATTATGTGAGCAATATCAGAAGCTATCTTGAAACAATAAAAACCGCCACGGTTTAATCAGATATTGATAATTGATACTGCCATAAAAAAAGCTGCTCTTTGATAAGAGCAGCTTTTTTATTAACAACATTTATTCAAACATGCACAGATTAGCGATTAGGCACCGTTAAGCGTTGACCGCGTTGCAGCATGGTATCGACTGCAATGTCATTCATATCTGCAAGCTCTTTGGTTGAAACGTCGTATTTACGTGCCAGACCAATCAAGCTGTCTCCTGAGCCAACCGTATAGCTGACCGTTACTTTCGGCACTTTGATGGTCTGACCACGTTGTAATTGAGCTTTGGTCGAAATGTCATTGGTAGCAGCTAAGTCTTCAACTGAAACACCGAAGCGGCGTGCTAAAGCAATGAGTCCATCGCCAGACTGAACCTTATAGCTTTCTGTGTTGCCGAGTTTTTTACCACTATTACTGGTAGATGGCGCGCTATCAGCCTTACTGGTCGTCTCTGTGCTCACCGAACTACTGCTCTTGCTACTGGCCGCAGCATTCGCACTAGTACTCACGCTACCTTTAGCAGGAATGGTAATCGTGCGACCTAAGATCAAGTTGGAATTGGTCTTGAGATTGTTAGCTGCTGCCAAATCACCCAAGCCAATATTGTAACGCTGAGCAACACCCGTCAAAGTATCGCCTGATTTTACCTTGTAGCTGACTGCCTCATCATTTAGTTGACGATCAACCAATTCTTTTGATACAGGAACTTTAATCGTTTGTCCACGTTGCAAACGCGCCTTAGCATCAAAGTTACTGTTTACGGCAGCAATATCTTCTGCACTGACCCCAACACTATTAGCAATGCCAATCAAGGTATCCCCTGATTTGACTTTATAATTGCTAGTTGGCACTGAGCTTGAACTGCTGGCTTTGGTTGTGGTGTTATTGCTGTTAGCAGTGCTCTGTGTAGCAGTAGGCGCACTGTTAGAAGTAAAATCTACACTGGCAGGTACTTTTAAGGTCTGACCGACGTATAATGAATCTGTCGTACCAATATCATTAAGACTGGCCAATGTCTCAGTCGTTATATTAAATTGACGTGCAAGTGCAATCAAGCCATCACCCGCTTTTACTTTATAGTTTTTGGTCGCAGTCGATGACTTCTTCGGTTTAGTAGATGGCGCGGCAGGAGTGCTGACTGGCGCTGTTACTTTGCCTGGGATAAGCCATAGTTTCTGACCTCTTAATAAGTCTGCACGGCTGCTCAAATTATTATAACTTGCTAACTGCGTCACTGATAAACCAAAGCGATTGGCAGTACCTATAAGCGTATCGCCCCCTTGTACCACATAACTTTCAGGCTGGCTCGCGACAGTGCTGCTGGTAGTGCTCAATGGCTCGATAGTTTTGGCATTATATAGATATAAAGTACTACCAGAGAGTAGCTTGGCACTGGCATCCATCTGATTCCATTCGGCAATATCGCGCCAGCTCACACCAGAGCGACTGGCAATGTTAGCCAAAGTATCACCGCGTTTGACCGTATAAGTGGTACGTGTGCCTTGTGGTTTTGGCTTACTAACTGAGGTTTTTGGAAAGCTCAGTTTCTTCTCTTGTCCCGTGGCTTCTAAGACGGACTGCTGCGTCTGGACGGCAGATAAATTGATATTACCATCGGCGTTAATGACATTGGTTTCAGGCGTATTAATACGAATTTGATTGGCAATAAAATCACGCTCCGCTTTACTTAGCGGCGGCTCTTGAATGATGGTATTGTTTTGAGTGATTTGCGCTGATGTGGTCGGTAAGCTGTTACTACTTTTCAGCTCAGCATTAATTTTTTTGGTTTCTGCTGAGGTTAAAGGTGGCTCTGTACGCACTGACGCACTGCTGCTATAAACTGAGCTGCTGGTCGTTGATGACGATGGCGGAATATAGCTGGTGGTTTGCTGCGGGACGCTTGCACTGGCAGCATAGTCAGCCAGACCCTTGCCAGTACCCGGTAATGATGAGCTGGTAGTATATGGCTTATTATTATAGCTTGGCGTTGTTGACCCAGAGTAGCTTGGCGTAGTCGTCGTAACAGCATTGCTAGAAGCGAGAATATTACTACTGCCATTACCCCTCAAAGCGCTCAGCTTCACATCAGTGGTCAGACTGACATCATTAGGAATAATAATACGCTGCGGACCTGATGAATCGATACGTGCTGAGGTTAACGCCGTATTTAATCTTTCTAATTCATCGTAGCTAACACCCGTGACTTGCGATACTTCGGCTAAGCTTACGCCATAGTTGACAGGCACACTACGGAAATGCTGACGGTTAGCGATAGCCGGTAAATAGACACCATATTTTTCAGGTTTGGCAACGATTTCGGCAACTGCCAAAAAGCGTGGTACATAGTTCATGGTTTCAGTCGGTAATCTGAGTGACCAATAATCGGTAGGTAAACCTTGAGCTCTATTGGCATCAATGGCTTTTTGCACACGACCAGGACCGGCATTATAAGCGGCTAATGCCAGCTCCCAACTACCAAACTGATTGTGCAATGCCGTCAGAAAATCATAAGCGGCACGTGTTGACTCAATCACATCACGGCGACCATCATATGTACTGCTTTGATTTAGACCATAAATACGTCCCGTACTTGGAATAAACTGCCATAAACCTGCCGCTGCCGCACTACTGGTACCACTTGGATCGTAGGAGCTCTCAATCACAGGTAGCAAAGCCAGCTCGGTTGGGATATTGCGACGCTCTGCCTCTCTTACTGTGTGATAAATATAGCGACTGGCACGCGCTGTTAAACGGTTTAAATAATCCTGTCTACTGGTAAACCAGCCTTTTTGTGCTTCAATACGCTGATTATAAACCGGCTGTCCACCGTTCATCCGATACCCAGCACGCAGGCGATTCCACAAGTCACCATATTGTTGAATAGCAAGTTTGTTGCCCTCAACCATAGTCATGTCGGTGGCTTCCAATAAATCAGCAAGCTCATCTAAGCTTTCAGCATCCAAAAATGCAGTCGAATAATCTGCATTTCCCGTTGGCTGAACTTGCGTGGTAGGACGCTTAACCACAGCTGTGCTGCCAGTCGCCCCCGTCTTTTTCACCGCTGATGTATTACTACACGCACTGATAAGAAGAGTTGACACCGCAAGCGTCAATGGTAAAGCTATAAATGAGCGATAGTTTGATGACACAGTAGACATGATAATGGAAGTTTCCTAACAACGAGAAGTGATGAAATAAAGTTGATCGACAGTATAGTACGCAATATCAAATAAAGACCAGCTCAATATAAAAGATAATGCACAAAAATTAATGTGCCCTATCATTGATGGCTAAAGGTTCTGCTCATTGGCTGACTTTATTATTGAACGAAGACTAATTGATCGTAACTTGGGAGACAGCACGCAAAAGTATGGCGTCACCAGTAGACAAAGCCAGTGTCACTCTTGAAGTAGTAACAAAGGAGACCTTTTGACCATCTTTGACCCAGCTTTCATTGGTCGTTACATTGGCTTTTGCTTGTTCACCTGAAATTACAATGTTATCAACATTGATGTCATAGCGATAGTTTGAGGTATTGCCCCAGCTATTTTGCAGCAGTTTTAAATAAGCCTCTTTATCCAAACTGGTAGACTTGCCTTTTCTTGACAATGAAATCAATGCCTCATCAGAAACTAAACGCGCCACCTGATTAATATCTCGATTATTAGCGGCAGACTTCATAGCAGTCGCGTAGTTTTGTACCAAGGCTTCAGTCATGGTTGCTGCTTGCGCAGTGATAGTTATGGTACTAACAGCAGCAACGATTGCCGCCAAGCTGGCACCTTTTATCAATAGAGCCAATAGCCCTTTTCCCCATAGTTGTTTCATGATATTCCTTAATGGTGGCTTTATAATCATTACTATTGAACGACAATGAAATAGCTACGATTTAATTATAGAGTGCTATTTATATCCAATAAATCTTATACCCTGAACTTTTAACTACTGACGAACTAGTATCTTCAATCGATGTAGTAATTAACGAGTATTTCTATTGATAGGCATTTCTAACAAGTGCTTTTATATTAGATTTCTAGCAGCCTCTTATTAGGATACTTTTAGCCTATCACTTAATTCTCACAGCCATGTGACACCCTGTGTAATTATTGCGACTACTTCAGTAAAGTATGCTTTTTGAATAAATGAGCTATCTTATAAAAAGCATACGATAAATTATCAGTAGTTTACGCAATAAAAACTGATTAAGTTTTTACTGCTTACTGTCAGCTGTATAGTCTTCATAATGCTCATCATCACTCAGCTTCATACCCAAGCGCTCGACACGTCTGTCCATCATTTGCCGTGCCAATGCTTGCATGTCTTCAACGCGATCTATCTCATCGACAATCTCAAGACCTAAGAGAGTTTCGAACACATCTTCTAGAGTAACTAAACCTTTGACTTCCCCGTATTCACCGACCGTAATGGCAATATGGATACGGTTTTTCAGCATCAGCTCAAGCAAATCAAACAATTTCATCTTTGAAAAAACAAAAGTAATGTCACGTTTAAACTGCGTCAGTGGCTTATGTACGGCATGATTCACTTTTGCTAATAGCATGTCTGTTTTTAATACAAAGCCTGTAATATTATCCAAATCACCATCATAAATCGGTAGTCTAGAGAAGGTCAATTTTGGACGATCAACCAGCAACTCTGCTACTGTTTTATTCTCTTCAAAAGCCAGCATCACCGAACGCGGCGTCATAATATCTTCAACCTTAATAGCACCAAATGCCAGTAAGTTTCGGATAATACGCGACTCTAATGGATCGATTTGTCCTGCTTCTTCACCAATACTGGCAAGCGCAGCAAATTCGCGACGGCTAAAGGTTTGTGGCTCTTTACCACGTACCAGCAACTTGGTGAGTTTTTCTGAGATCCAAATTAGTGGATATAGCAGTAGAATAATACCACGTACAAAGTAGGCAACCATGCCACTGAGTTGACGCCAGTACATCGTACCTAAGGTCTTTGGAATAATCTCAGATAAGAATAAAATAGCGAGGGTCATGATGGCAGAAAACAAACCAAACCAAGCACTACCAAATACAATCGTCGCTTGCGCACCTGCGCCTATCGAGCCTAGTGTATGTGCCACTGTATTCAAGGTCAAAATAGCAGCCAAGGACTGATCGATATTATCAATCTTTAAGCGTCTTAACATATGGGCTTTTTTTGGATTGCGCTCTTGAACATCAGCGATATAAGACGGCGTCATCGTCAGGAGTGCTGACTCTGCCAGTGAACAGATAAATGAGATACCAATGGCAACGAGTACATATAGTATGAGCAGCAATATACTGCTTGTACTTGGGTCCGCTACTCCTTCAGCTGCCCAGACCGTTTGCGGTAGCAGCAGCGTTATCCAGACAGATAACGCCAACAATGATTTGATACTCAAGCGAGTATCGCCAAGCATCGTCGGGGGAGGTTTGGCAGAGGCGTCTTTACGACAAGCACGCGAACGATGTAAACGAGGTACAGACATAAAAGAGGTGAACAAGTTAGGTAACCTAAACAAAGAAGTAAAAGGAAGTCACAATATATCATGAGCAGAGGCAAGCAGATAGAAAATATTATCTGATATGGTCTGGATCTTTGATATATAAATGAGCACATATCGCTCAGCACAATGGCTTAAATCTTACTTTAAAAACTGGCGACTATTTGCTTTCGATAGTAGCATTGATGCGCTTATTTCACAATAAATCGCTATATATTTCAATAATCACGACACATTTGCGAATGAGAGAAATACGGGTTTCGCTTGATGGCATGTTAACTATTTACTATTGGGCTTGTTTTATAAGTCAATGGTTTCTATATAATGTAGACAGCTTAAAAAGTCAGATAGGCAAAATAATGCGCTATCAACATGCCTTTAGCTTAAGAAAAACATAACCAGCTTATGATTAACAGTTACCAAGTCTGGTATTTTTTGCTACTATGCGTCTAAATTAATTGTTATCTATAACTTGTCGAGAGAAACTATGTTGTTATTTATCCAAGCCGCTCATGCTGCTGAAACTGCCGGTGCGGCATCACTGTTCGGTCAAATCTTATTACCAGTTGCTTTTTTTGCTATTTTTTACTTTTTGGTGATTCGTCCACAATCAAAACGTACTAAAGAACATCGCGCTATGGTAAGTGCTTTGACAGTCGGCAGCGAAATCATATTTGCTGGTGGTTTGATGGGTCGTATCAAACATTTGGAAGGCGATTATGCAGTGGTAAGCTTAAATAATAATACAGATATCAAGGTACAACGTGCTTCTGTTATTTCAGTATTGCCAGCTGGTACTATCGAAAGCGTTTAAACGTCATTGACATCTTTGATAATTGATATATGTGATCGTTAAAATTAGTCAGCAGGATAATGACTGGCTATTATTGTATCAGTATCAATTAACAGTTGTAATGATTATAAAATGACCGTACATTATTTACGGTCATTTTTGGCTTTACCGTTTTATGCTTTATTATCATCGCGGATGATCACAGTGGTGCACTATCATGGCTTCTATGGCAGCTAAATAAGCACCTCACCATTGTTATCGCTAACTTCCCATCTGCTAACTTGTGGCCTGCGTCGCCAGTAGTTTATCAACCTAAAGAAGTGATTATGCAATATCCCGCTTGGAAATACCTACTCATCACCGTCGTACTTATCATTGCCGGTCTATACGCTGCTCCTAACTTATATCCTGACGAACCTGCCGTACAGATTACCAGTGCTGCAGCAGGCACACAGTTGTCTGATGGCATTTTAACGCAGTCACAAGACCTGTTAAAAGAAGCTGGCTTGAACTACCATGATGGTACGTTTAAAGGTAACAGCGCATTGGTACGTCTTGACAATCCAGTCGATCAGCTCAAAGCTCAGGAAGTATTGAGAAAAAACTTGGGTGAGAACTATGTAGTCGCACTGAACTTAGCGCAGACAACGCCGCAGTGGTTGCGTGATATCGGCGCCAAGCCCATGAAACTTGGTCTTGATTTGCGTGGCGGCGTTCGTTTCGTCTTAGAAGTTGATATGGACAAGGCGCTCGAACAACGTCTGACCAGTGCCAGTCGCGATATTCGACGAGATCTAAGAGCTGAGCGCATTGCTGTCAAAGGTATCAAAAACGACAAGCGTAGCGTGGTATTGCATTTTTCCGATACAGACACTCGTAACCGTGCCCAAAACGTTTTGCAAAGCTCAATGGGTAACACCTTTGCCCTGCAATCTTCTATTGATGAGCAAGGCCCTGCCCTGATTTTAGCGTATAACGATGCAACGCTTGATGAAATCAACAGCTACGCGGTCAATCAAAACTTGACTACCCTACGCAATCGTATTGCTGAACTTGGGGTAACAGAAGCTTTGGTACAATCACAAGGCGCTAGCCGTATCGTCGTTGAGCTACCAGGTGTGCAAGATACTGCTGAGGCAAAACGCGTCCTTGGTCGTACGGCCAATCTTGAATTCCGTATGGTCGCTGAAGGTGCCGAAAACTATACAGGCGGTATTCCACCTGCCGGTACTGAAGCGTTCCCATTTGAAACCCTTAATGGTCCGCCAGTATTATTGGAGCGCCAAGCGATTGTCACTGGTGATAAAGTTACCAATGCTCAAACCGGTATTGATGAAAGTGGTTCACCTGAGGTTAGTATCACCTTAGACAGTGCTGGTGGTAAGCTGATGCAGAATGCTACCCGTACAGCGGTTGGCAAACAAATGGCAGTATTGTTTATTGAAAATAAACAGCGCATCGCTTATGAAGAAGACCCAGTTACTGGCGAAACGATTGAAGTTCGGACGCCATATGCTGAAACAAAAGTCATTAACCGTGCAAATATCCAAGCAGTACTAGGCTCATCTTTCCGTATTACTGGTCTGGATAGTAGTGCTGAAGCCGCTGAGCTTGCATTGTTACTACGCTCAGGCGCGTTAGCGGCACCGATGTATTTCGTTGAAGAGCGCACCATTGGTCCATCACTGGGTCAGGAAAATATCGATAAAGGCTTATTCTCTACGCAGGTTGGTTATTTATTAGTCTTTGCGTTTATGATTATCTTCTATCGTCTGTTTGGTGTGATTGCCAATATTGCTCTAGCAGTTAACGTTATTATTATTATCTCTATTATGTCCATCTTAGGCTCATCACTGACGTTACCGGGTATCGCTGGTATCGTATTGACCATTGGTATGGCGGTCGATGCTAACGTTCTGATTTTTGAGCGTATTCGCGAGGAGATAGCTAATGGAGTGAGACCGAAATCGGCTATCGTGGCAGGTTTTGATCGCGCCTATAGTAGTATTTTCGATGCCAATATCACAACCTTACTGGTCGCCTTTATCTTATTTGCGATTGGTACAGGTCCGATTAAAGGCTTTGCGATTACTTTAGCCATTGGTATTGTCAGCTCGCTGTTTACGGCTATTTTGGTAACCCGTGCACTGATACAAATTGCTTATGGTAAGCGTAAATCTATCAAACGTCTGAGCATCGGTTAGGAGAAAACTATGGCAATCGATAATAACAATCCTCTAGAAAAACAGAACAATCCTGAACCGAATGGCTCAAATAGTGAAGCAACTACGCGTCGCCGTAAAAAGCCGCGCCGTGATGGCAAAGGCAGCAATACCCAAACCAATAACGCCACTGCTAAAAAATCAGCTAATAAAAATCCGCGGAGTGGCAAAAGCGCTAGTAAAGACAGTCAAGTACTCTCGCCTGCTGCTATCGATCCTAACTTAGCATTGGGTGACGCTGCTGACGATGCAGCTGCCTATGCCGAAGGCGGTATCAAAGCCGTTGGTGATCAGCGTATCATCCCTTTTATGAAGATAGAAAAGCCAATGGGCATTTTATCAATCATTTTGGTGATTGGTAGTATCATTGCAATTGCGGTCAATGGCTTAAACCTTGGTCTTGATTTTACCGGTGGCGTGTCAGCAGATGTACGCTATGAGCAATCTGTCGAGCAAGGTGATGTGGTTACTGCGTTGGCAGATAATGGCTTTGATGATGCAGTCGTGCAGTACCTAGGCACCTCGCAAGAGCTGCTAATACGTTTGCCGCCTCAATCTGATAACATCGATGGTCTTAACACCAGCTTGAGCGAAGCATTAGCGCTACCTAATAACGATGTTGAAATCAGCAACGTGAATATTATCGGTAGTCAAGTGGGTAATGAGGTTTACTTAAGCTCAGTCATGTCAATTGTGCTTGCACTAGCGTGTATGCTGGGATATGTTGCCCTGCGCTTCCAGTTCAAACTGGCACTTGGCGCAGTATTGTCCTTGTTCCATGATGCTATCGTGACCATCGGTGTCTTTGCCTTATTTGGCTTCCCATTCGATTTAACAGTACTAGCAGCCATCTTGGCATTGATTGGTTATTCATTGAACGATACCATCGTTGTCTATGACCGTATCCGTGAAAATTTCCGCCGTGTCCGCGGTATCAGTCCGCGTCAAACGATTGATTTGTCATTAACAGAGACACTACGCCGTACGATTATGACCATTTCAACCGTACTATTAGTGGTATTAGCAATGCTGTTCTTGGGCGGTGATGGCTTATTCTGGTTCTCAGCGGCACTGTTTATTGGTTTACTTGCTGGTACTTACTCCTCTACCTATATTGCAAGCTCGATTCCTCTAGCGATGGGTCTGTCACGTGATGACTTTATCGTCAAAGTAAAACCTGAGTTTGAAGAAGAAATCGTGACTTTCAATGATCCAAAGATGTTTGAACAAGATTGATAATGGTACCCCTGCTCACTTGGTAAATTCTCTATTAAGTGAGTAGATAAGCGTGATCATGAAAAAAGCACCTAGACTCTAGGTGCTTTTGTTTATGTATAATGGTCAAAATCAAATCAATACCTAAAAATTTTAGCGCTGCTATAAGTTATTATCCTTAGCACTACCTATGAGCATTCTTAATCTGCCTATCTAAGCGATTGCCTTATGTCATCTATCCTACCGCCACGTCCTATGCCGCCTATTGATACTCGCTATGCACGTATTATTGCTATTGCATTGCCAGTATTATTGGCAAATCTTGCAATGCCACTCCAAAGCGTCATTGATACGGCGATTATTGGCAATATGAATGATACGGCAAAACTTGCTGGTATCGGACTTGCAGTACAACTGCTATCACTATTGCTCGTCAGTTTTAACTTTTTGCAATATGCGTCATCTGGACTTTCTGCTCAAGCTCTTGGACAATTAGATAATAGAAGCACTGCTCATAACGGCGAGTTAAAAGATAACCGTGGTCAGCAATCACCGCTGTTATCCATCTTGCAACGCGCTTTGGTTTTAGCATTTATGATTGGTGCCGTTTTACTACTGGTAAAACCTTGGCTCATTGATTTTGGTCTACAAGCGCTTGCCGCCAATCCTGATAGCGGCGATGCAGCAAAGACCTATTTAGATGTGCGCTTTTGGGGTGTGATTGCTGAGCTAATGAACTTTGCTTTTATTGGCTGGTTTGCAGGTCAAGGCAAGACCCGTTATATGCTATATCAACAAGGTTTTATCGCTATACTCAATATCATTCTGACACTATTTTTTGTTTTTGCAATGGATATGGGCTTGGTCGGTGTTGCATTGGGTACAGCGATTGCCTTCTGGCTGGGCGTAGTATTGGCATTATGGTTAAGTCGTCTACATTTGAAAATCTCTTGGCAGGCGTTATTTACTGCTGATCCGCAGCATTTTAATAAAGATAAGATGCTTAGGCTATTTTCACTAAATAAAGATATTTTTATTCGTACGCTTATTTTAACGTTAAGCTTTGCTTGGATTACTCGACTCTCTGCTCAAAGCGGCGATGTCATACTTGCTGCCAATGCCATTTTATTACAAGTATTGAGCATCTCAGCCTTTGCCCTTGACGGGGCGGCAGTCTCTGCTGAGACGTTAAGTGGACAAGCAGCAGGTCGACGAGATTGGTCGCGCTTTCGCATTATTGTGAAGCGTACTGGCATCGTGAGCTACGGTCTTGCTATCCTGCTAAGTACGATATGGTGGCTTGCCATGCCCACATATTTACAGTTTATGACCAATATCGAACCGGTCTTTACGCTCGCTTACGACTATCATTTATATGCTGTCCTGTTACCACTTGTCGGGGTTGGGGCTTACTGGTTAGATGGGATATTTTTTGGTTTAACAGCAGGTAGCATTATTCGCAATGCAGCCCTTATATTAGCGGCTATCTTTTTCCCATTGAGTTGGTTGCTTTATCAGCAGTGGGCTATGACGGGCATCTGGCTCAGCGTATGGTGTTTATTGTTGCTAAGAATGCTGATACTTGCTGGATTTTTATACCGTGCTCATCAAACTAGCAGCTATGAAAAACTCCAACTTGACCATTGACCATTGACCATTGACCATTGACCATTGACCATTGACCATTGACCATTGACCATTGACCGATCAGCATTACACTATTAAGCTCCCTTTAAAATTTAATAATAAACAAAAATGGTAAAAACTAGGATGTGACGTGAATACTCAATCAAATGAGATCAATCAAACTCAGGTACAGGGCTATGACTGGGGAGAAGGCTTTAAAAAAAGCTTACCAGTCGCCATGGGTTATTTGCCAGCGGGCATCGCCTTTGGTGTGCTTGCGCAAGTTGCTGGTATACCAGTATGGGCAACGATTATGCTCAGCGTAGTGTTGTATGCGGGTGCCGCTCAATATGCCTGCCTACCAATGTTAAGTGCTGGATTACCGATTGGCAATATCGCAACCAATATTGCTGCTATTAACTTGCGTCATGTTTTTTATGGCATGCCGTTATTACAATATCTGCCAAAGAATAAAATAGCCAAGACCTATTGCTTGTTTGCTCTAACTGACGAAACTTTTTCGGTGATGACCAGTTTGCCGAATGAATCACGACAAGCATTGATAGTGCCCGTAAGCTTATTCAATCAAAGCTGGTGGGTATTAGCAGGTGCGATTGGTGTAATGATTGGTAGCGCTCTCAGTGATTTGGTACCGCATTTGGATTTTGCCTTGGTGTGTCTGTTTGCGATTTTAGCTTATGAGCAATTCCAAAGTATCAAACGCTATTTCCCTATTATTATTGCTGTCATTGCTTTAGTCATCGCCTCTTTTTTTACCAGTAACTGGTTATTATTGGTAGCGATTACGATTTGTATGCTTATGATTTTAGTCCGTGGAGTTTGGGTGCAGCGCAGTGTGCAAGGAGGCAGTAATGAGCAGTAGTTATCTGATTTTTGCAACGTTCGCGATGGCAGCAGTGACTTTTATTACCCGCGCTCTACCCGCTTTAATACCCAAAAAGCTACTGGATACGCCTTGGCTGCATCGATTAAATGAAAGTTTACCGTTATCGGTCATGGTACTGCTTATTTTGACCAGCTTGTCTTATCAAGGTTTGTCACAAAGTACTGGTATCAATAGCGCGGAGATGCATTTACTAATGGCACAAATTGGCGCTTTATTATTGGTATTGTTTGTCTATCATATTAGCCGTCAATTACTAGTCAGCATGGTGGTCGGTATCACTGCGATTAATGGCTTTTTATGGTTGTTTAATGATTTTTTAATCTAAAGAATCACTCTTAAAACTATATATTTCGACAATAAATTTAATAGCAAAAAGGCTGAATTCATTGAGAATCCAGCCTTTTTTTACTTACTTTATTTTAAGATATAAAGAGGCTTAAAGTTCTTCTACACCCATCATATCTACTGGCGTATCAGCGACTATTTGTACCCCTTTTTTACCCTTTTTAGCAGTGTCGTTACGCTGCTCTTGCAGATGCTCAAGATACGCTTCATTGATTTGACCAGTGATGTAGCAGCCATTAAATACGGCACAATCAAAACCTTCAACTTTACTATGCTTAGTATCTTTGACCGCTTCAATCAAATCGTCCAAATCTTGGAAAATTAAGCGGTCAGCACCGATAATCTCGCGTACTTCTTCAACGCTATGTCCTGACGCAATAAGTTCGCTACGCACTGGCATATCAATACCATAGACATTTGGATACTTAACCGGTGGCGCTGCACTGGCAAAGAATACCTTGCGCGCGCCTGCATCGCGTGCCATTTGGATAATCTCATGGCAGGTTGTACCGCGAACAATAGAATCATCAACCAAGAGTACGTTTTTACCTTTAAACTCTAATGGTACCGCACTAAGCTTTTGACGCACTGACTTTTTGCGCTGCTGCTGACCTGGCATGATAAAGGTGCGACCGATATAGCGGTTTTTCATAAACCCTTCACGGTACTTGATATTCATCTTTAGCGCTAGCTCCATCGCTGAGGTACGCGAGGTATCAGGGATAGGAATGACCACATCGATATCGTGATCCTCACCCCATTCAGCAAGGATTTTATCGGCCAGTTTTTCACCCATACGTAGGCGTGATTTATAAACGGAGATATTGTCCATAATAGAATCTGGACGGGCAAAATACACATATTCAAAGATACAAGGTGTATATTCTTTTTGCTCAACGCACTGATGCGTATGCAATTTATGATCCAGATCAATAAATATAGCTTCGCCTGGCTTAACATCACGAACAATACTAAAACCTGAACCGGTCAGAGCAACCGATTCTGATGCCACCATATATTCTGTGCCGCCATTAGCTGCCATGCGCTTACCAAATATAAGCGGACGAATACCGTTTGGATCACGAAATGCTAGCAAACCATGACCAGTAATCAAAGCGACTACGCCATAAGCGCCTTCAACACGGCCATAAACCGCTGTCACTGCTTCAAAGATGTCAGCAGGCGTTGGATGGGTTTTGCCTAGATTTTGCATTTCATGTGCCAGCACATTGAGCAAAACCTCAGAATCTGAGTCGGTATTTAGATGACGACGATCTTCTTGATAAAGCGACTTCGCCAAGCTCTCAGCATTGGTCAAGTTACCATTATGTGCCAGCGTGATACCGTAAGGCGAGTTGACATAAAAAGGCTGCGCTTCAGCACTGCTTGACGTGCCAGCAGTTGGATAACGCACATGACCGATACCAAACTTACCGACCAGCTTTAACATATGGCGATTCATAAAAACGTCACGTACCATGCCGTTTTCTTTGCGTAAATATAAACGTCCATCCTGTAAAGTCACAATACCTGCCGCATCTTGCCCACGGTGCTGCAACATGGTTAAGGCATCATACAAAATTTGGTTGACCGGCTCATGAGCTGCGACCCCAACGACTCCACACATAGTTGTATCCTATTTTGAATTTGAACCACACATTAAAAACACAATAACGGCATTACTACTGATAAAATCGCTTTAGTTTGTGACCTATCATATGCCGCCAAGCTGATGATGTTTGCTAAGATTAAAATCTTTTTAAGAAGAGAGTGATCTATGACACAAACGGTTGTTGATTAAGCTAATAATTAAGCATTGATAATTGATGGATGGTATTTTACGAATATTAGATGCGGTTGAATAGCTTTTTATTCAACCCTTATGATTGATTGACCTGATCCCAAGCCATCCCAAACATATCTGAGACGAGCGCTTTACCAACAGGCGCATAAGGTAATAGCTCAGGTGCCAGTACGGATGTCTGCCACTGCGGCATTTGTACCAATAGTGGCGCACTAATGCTAAGAATCACCAACACCATCAGCACATTTTTAGCAGCACCTAATAGGCCACCTGCCATCTTATCAAGTACACCCAAACGTAAAGTTTTTAAGACACCTGAAAAGACAAAGGCAACCAAGTGCATGATAGCCAATATCGCAATCACTACCAATAAAAAAGCAGCAGCCATCTGTAAGACAGGGTTCTGGATGATACTCGATAACTGCGGTGCTATGGAAGCGGCCAATCGACTTGCTGCAATAAGAGCGATAAACCAACCGACCAAACCAACTGCCGTCTTAATCAGACCCACTTGAAAGCCGCGCCATAAGCCTATTAGCACCACAACAGCAATCACAATGTCTAAACCACTCATGTATACCGCCTCGTTACTTTATATCTTTTGTATCAGGTGTTGAATTAAGTATTAGATAACAAGCCTTCATACTTTTAATGTAACCCATATAGCTTAAATTAATTTTCCATCGCGTCGTAATAACCACCGATAGACTGTATACAAGACTGTACAAGCCCAGGCCCTTTATAAATAAGCCCTGAATAAAGCTGAACCATATCTGCGCCCGCTTCGATTTTCTTGACGGCTTTAGCGCCACTATCGATACCGCCGACCCCAATCAATGCCACTTTACCATCCAGCTGATCAGAGAATTGTTGTAAAATCTGCGTACTAATGTGGCTGACCGGACGACCTGATAAACCGCCTGCTTGATCGCCATCGGGCAAATCTTCAACGCCTACGCGGCTCAACGTGGTATTGGTCGCAATCAAACCATCAATCTCGAAATCCAGCAGTTGCTGAGAGATATAATCTACCTGAATTGGATCTAAATCAGGCGCGACTTTAAGAACCAATGGCACATAAAAACCGTATTCTGTTGCCAATTGACTGTGGCGGTTTTTGATCGCATCTAACAAATGAGTTAATGCTTCTCCGCTTTGCAGGTCACGTAAATTTGCGGTATTTGGCGAAGAGATATTGACAGTGATGTAGGAAGCATGTGGGTAAATACGCTCTAAGCAGTAAACATAGTCATCAGCCGCTTTTTCAACTGGCGTTGCAGCGTTTTTACCGATATTAATGCCGATATTGCCTTTGTATTTACAGCGCTGCACATTTTCAATGAGGTAGTCGACACCTTCATTGTTAAAACCCATACGGTTAATAATGGCGTCTGCTTGTTTGAGTCTAAATAAACGCGGTCTATCATTACCGGCTTGCGGCTTTGGCGTGACTGTACCTACTTCGATAAAGCCAAAACCAAGCTCAGCTAAGGCGTCAATATAATCGCCGTTTTTATCCAGTCCGGCTGCAAGACCAACAGGATTAGAGAACTGCAAGCCCATGCAATCAGTTGGCTGCATAGATTGACCATAAACCAAACCTAAAACACGCGCTTTATGAGCTTTATCCAATAAAGATAAGGTCATTTCATGCGCGTGCTCAGGGTCCATATTAAACAAAAAAGGGCGAAGTAAGGCATAAGACATAGTAACGACAGACCCTGCTTGAAAGTGAAAATGAATAAAGAAAACCAATGTGCTCAAGCGCAGCGATTATATCAGCTTAGTCGAAATAAGACCAAAGTTTCATCAGCCAATTTTACTATAAAGAATATATAGTGAATTCAGTATTAAAACGGTACAGCGGGACTGGAATAAATTTTACGCACCCTCTGTCGGCGTAGGCACAGCACGCCAGAAAAATTTATTCCAGTCCCGCGTTGCAATATAGCGTATCTATTTTATTTGGAATCGACTATAAATAGCTACTCTCTACAATAAGATGTAGCTCAATTATTAAGGGACAGGTCGACCATCCGCTAGAGCAATCCAGCCTCGCACGATACGGTATAAATGCCAAATAAAGGCAACACCCATAATAATAAAACCAATGCTTGCTAGTAATACCGAGCCGACAGCGATATTACCGCTATCCGCCATCATACTAACGCCAAAACTACCAAGAGCAAAAGTAATGATGCCAATGCCAACGATAAACCACACAATACTGTACCAAAATGTTTTAATTTGCCAGTCAAAGTGCGTGGCAAGCCATGTGCCATCAGCATCACGACGTTTGGCATAATTCATAAAGATAGGCACAATCCACAGCAAACCGGCAGTAAAATAACTGAGTACATATAATAAATACGTAATGTGGTTATACGTTACTAAAGAGCGGCTTTGTTTATTGTTCATATTATCACTCATCGGATTATTTATATGATCACCTGTCATGGCATACATAGCATATAGTGCTGATTATAAAACCCTACACATAAATGAGGCATGAATTTTAAAGTGAAACATTTGTTATAGCTATTTTATAGTGTCTAAGAAGTACTTTTTCAATAAGGTCTGCTGTATAAATGGGTTTGTTAGCATAAAAGCTATTGGCTACTTCTGAGTAAACTTTATCCCAATGCTCCTAGCCCCTTACCCCTTGCCCCTTTATAATGAGGTCACGGTAGCCTGAACCTGAATCGCTTTAGTGAGTAAATCTTGCTGCATAGACAACTGAGTGAATTGCCAGCCTTGTTGTTCAAGCTTACCAAGGGCAGCACTCACCACTGCTTGACTCGGATTGTTAAAGCTTAGTTGTACCGTATCACCATTAGCAATCACTTGCGCATCTACAATACCTGAGTTAGTTAGCAGCGCGTTGACACTACTAGCAGCAGGTATCAGCTCTGCACCATCAGCAGTATTGGCAGCCGCTAACGCATTACTATCGATATTACCTGCTTGAGCACGCAACCAAAAATAATCAGCAACCTGCTCTTGGTACTCGCTTTTGCTATGATTGGCTGCCTGATGAATACTATAACCGCCATAACCGCCAATAAACAGTAGTAAAAAAGCAGACAATAATAGCAAAGCCAACTGGTCACGAGAAGACAATGCTTGCCAGCGTACAAATAGCAGGTTTTGATAGCTTGTCATTCGCGCTGATAATGCACTTGTCTGCAGCATCGTTGTGCTACGTTTGGTACGGCGCTGTAGTATTTTCATCATTACCCTTTATTGCCGACACTGCTGTTGTTGTCTACGACATTGACCGTTACTTGACCGCTAAACTGCCCTTGCTCATTGCCATTCACTTGCTCTAGTTTTGCCGTTAGACCTTGCGCGACGAGTGTAGCAGTAAACTGATCAAGACTGCCGCGATCAGGAGCAATCAACGTAAAGCTAAGTGCCGAAGACTGCATAACCAATGCTTGCGCCTTTAATGACGACTGTTTAATCAAAGGGGATATACGCGAAAGCACTGCCATGTGTGACGCTGGTGCTTGGCTATCGCTGCGCAATTTTGGTTGTAGTTGAACTTGTAGTTTGGTACGCGTACTGAGTGGCTCATTTGGAAACCAAGACTGATATTGTGTCGCAATCTCAGTCTTAGTCGCAGTTGTTGCCTCATTATATTGATACCACTGCACCGCATCGGTCGCCATCTGTAATACCAGTGCCGATAACGCCACCATCAGCGCCACACGAAGATAAGGTGACAACTGCGAATCCGTTGACTTAACAAAAAAGTTCAGCGCATGACGCTCTGCGTTATCAAGTGGTTTTGGCGTCGTCACTAGTGTGATTAACAACAGTTGATGCTCAGCTATCATGTCAGCTGTAATCGCGGTAAAGCTGCCTGCTGCTATAGAGTTTTCAATCTCAGTTCGATTAGCAAGCTCATTATCAGTCGTAATGATATCAGTAGCAATAATGTCAGAAACGTAGCCGGTATCGTAAACAGTGTCCTCAATGGCAGGTACTATCAAGACCTCGCTTAAATGCGGAAAACGCTCAAAGATTAGCGGTAAATAGCTGACTGCCATACCTTGATATAAAGATTGGCGAAGCAACACAGTTTCTTTGTCTTGATATAGGGTGATTTGCTGCCCAGCCCCTTCTTCTGGTAGTGGCAATAATAGAAAATCAGGCAATAAAGCAACGATATTCATGCCAGCAAGCTTTGCGCTCTGTTGCCATAATTCGATATCAGTTTGTGCCAGCGCATATAGATGATGGGTGTTATTATGACTCATTTGCCGAATAGCCAATTGCTCAACAGGCGTTAAAGAAGTCTCTTCAAATAAGTACTGCTTGCCACTACTGCCTAACTGCTTAAGCTGAGTGCTGTTTAGCTCCGTATCGACCTGTAACATATGGGTAGATGGAAAATAAAGACAAATGGCTTTTTGGCTATTTGCTTTATAGCGACTATAGATATCCTGTAGCTGCTGCCAACCCTCGACCAACTGCCAGTGTTGATTGTCTTCATGCCAGACCGCTAGTGGACTGTGCTGCGCTCTTAACCAAACATGTAACACCAAATGTGTCCTCAATTATTAAAGCCATAATATATCAAAGCTATCGTTTAGCTAAAATGCAGATGATCTAGGACCATCAACAGCAGCACTATTATTAACCATCAATAATAACTTATATTAATAAGGCTGATCCGGTACAAAGCGGGCAATCTCGCGTGCCATACCTGCCATCACAAAATCCATCTCAAACACACGTGCTTCTGCCAAAGAAAAAGACTCAGGATAGTCATTGGTTAGCAACCCTGCGATATAAGCAACGATAGACATATGACAAACCACCACCAGACACTTAGCTTCAATGTCAGCAATCTCATTCAACGCTTGACGCGCATCGTCAGACGGCGTGAGATTGTCTTGTATGCTCGATGGAACAATAGGCAGTTGTGCCTGGAGTTCTACCAGTGTTTGCTGTGCCCTCGCATAAGGACTGACCAAAAAATAATCGGGATGATAATGCGTAGTGATATATTTTGCGGTCTGCTTTGCTTGCTGCTGACCAAAATCCGTCAGCTGGCGGGCGCTATCGGGACGCGTCTCGTCTTCTGCTTGACCATGGCGCATCAAAATAATTTTCATAAGTTATCAGCCTTTTTTATTGTTGTTATATCGCCAGTGCAAATTATAAGTAACTCTCTTTTAATGACACGCTATTGCTATTGCGCTAACAACTTCTTACTATTTATTACCCTGCTTACTTTTATCCTCTTTTGATTGACTGTTTGCAGTTTGCATTTGCGCGGTCAGCGAAGCATTACTGTGGTCGTGCTCCATGACAAATTCAACATCACTACGAAAGCCTGCTTCCATCAAATGCAGGGCAACACCAAGCGCCGCTTTGTCTTCATAAATGACGGCATATAACGCATGAGTAATAGGCATATAAATGCCTTCTTTAGTGGCTTTTTCATGTACTTGCTGAATGGTATTCACCCCTTCAGCAGTTTGTCCCAATTTTTTGACCGCTGCATCAATCGTCATCCCGCGACCAAGCATATTACCGATACGATAATTACGACTTAACTCCGAGCTACAAGTGGCATACAAATCCCCGACACCTGATAGCCCTAAAAAGGTCAGCGGATTGGCACCGGCATGTACACCAAAGCGACTCATTTCCGCTAAGCCACGGGTCAATATCATGGCTTTGGTATTTTCACCAACCTCGTAAGCAGCTGCCATACCCATAGCAATGGCATAAATATTTTTTAGCGCGCCGCCAAGCTCAACACCGCGGATATCATCACTAGCAAATACTCTAAAGAATGCACTATGTAATGCCGCTTGTACGGCATGACGTAATGGTTCAGATTCACTAGCGATTACCGTAGCAGATGGCATATTTTTCATGATTTCTATAGCAAGATTTGGACCAGACATCACGCCAAAATTTACTTCAGGTAGCTCGTCTTTGATGATGTCACTCATCAGGGAAAAAGTGTCTTTTTCCATCCCTTTGGTCAAAGAAACAATAGACTGCCCACTAATAAAAGGGGCGATACTTTTAAGCGTTTCGCGAAACGCCAATCCCGGTACGGCAATGAAGATAATATCCGTATCTTTGACTGCGGCTTGCAGCTCATGACTGTATTTTAGGCGGTCATCAAGCTTATAGCCTGGCAGGTATTTTTTATTCATTTGCGATTTTGCCATCGCTTTGACCGTACGCTTGTTACGCACCCACAGCGTGGTATCGCAGCCATTGCGTGCCGCTAAGTTTGCCATGGCGGTGCCAAAGCTACCGCCGCCTAATACCACTAAACGCAGCTTGGTCGGATTTTTATGTATCTCTTCCATTTTTTTTGCTACGGCAGATTCTACCACACTTGGATTTAACTTTTTACGTCCAAGACTAGATTTGGTAGCACGCTCAATGATACCAGACAACAATTTATTTTGTTTTTCAGCCATTTTTTGCTCAGCTTGTGTGCTGTCTACGTTGGTATCTGTGCTTTTGTCATTAGCGCTTATCATATGTTTTATCCGAATTGACTGACTTTGTGATAAATTGATTTATGCTGAGTATACAGTGAGCGCAGCAAAATGTATGAACAATTATTTGTACAAATTAACAGTATTTTTTAGGCTACTAGCTCAGCCAAACAGCCATTCTCGTTAAGTCATTACTTAGCTATGCTCTTGGTTGCCCACTATATTATGCAATAAAGACTTTTATTGATCAAAGCGCATCAGTGGTTCAATATCAATCGGCTTACGCGTTGGCATATCACAAGGGCTGCTGCCGGTATAAACAAAAGCCGTGACATAATCATCTGCACTTACATCAAAATATGCTTTAACAGCAGGCTCATTACAGAGTAACCCAGTACGCCACACCGTACTAAAACCTTGTGCCTTTAGCGCTAAGATGAGGTTTTGAACCGCCGCACCCGCACTAAGCATCTGTTCAAAGGGTGGTACTTTTTTATGCGCTTGCATTTGTGTGACGACAGTAATAATAACGGGTGCACGTAATGGCATATTATAAGTTTTTTGCCGATCTTTTTCAGATAGGGTATCGCCTTCTTGTGCTGCTTTGGCTTCAGCTGCCACCAAAAATGCACGACCTAGCTCATGACGAGCATTACCCTGTGTGACGATAAAGCGCCACGGCTGTAGTTTCTTATGATCTGGGGCAGTCACTGCACAATCAATAGCGGCTTTTATCTGGCTCTCTGTCGGTGCAGGGATACTCAGATTACCGATACTGCGCCTCGATTTAATCCAATTGATCAGTTGTTCATCGGTCACTTGTGAGTTGGTTACTATCGGACTTTCGGTATTGTTTGGCTCATCATTATTATGGTTGTGACTCTTTTCAGAGGTACTCATGGTCTATCCTTATTCATTATTATAAGTGTTTAGCGGTTAGGCACATTTGCCCATTATAGGTAATATTATTATAGTTTTATGGGATATAAGTAGAAACAAACCAGCTGCTGCTATATTGTTATAGAGTAGCCAACAGTATTGGACAACAACTGGTTTTTAATATTTAAAGCATTGAATAAAATCTATGCTGCGTCCGAATCTTCAGTACGATGCTCCATTTTCAGATAGTCTTCTGACTGCATCTCAAGCAGGCGCGAACGTGTACGTTCAATCTCGAACGCCAGTTTTTGTCCTTGATATAATTCAAGAATCGGCTGTTGCGCGCGCACCAATAATTTGACACGGCGATCATAAAACTCATCGACTAAATAAATAAAACGTCGTGTGGGATCCCGCAAATCATCATCGAGCGCTGGCACTGCATTGATAAGTACGGTGCTGAACTGCTTAGCGATTTCAATAAAATCAGATGCCGACCGCGGCTCCATGCATAAATGACGGAAGTCGCAGAATAAGATGTCATCGGTACGCGCATTAATCCTGATTTCACGACCATTAACAGTGATAGGCTCATTGCTGAATTTTTGATTGTTAGACAAGCTAGCAAAACGGTTGGCGAGCCAGTGATGATTGGCTTTGGTCATGGGCGACTCGTATAGCTCGGCTTGTTGCAGCACACGCAAGCGATAATCAATACCGGAGTCGATATTCATAACGCTGGTATGCTTCTCAACTTCGGCAATAGCTGGCATAAAGCGATCTCGATGCAAGCCATCTTTATAGAGTCCAGATGGCTCAATATTTGATGTCGCTACCAATGTAATACCGCGATTAAATAGCATGGTGAACAAATCACCCAAAATCATCGCATCAGAGACGTTAGAGACAAAAAACTCATCAAAACAGATAATCACCGCTTCAGCATAGATGATATCAGCGACTTTTTCTAACGGGTCGCTCTCGCCTTGCAGCTTATGTAGCTCTTGATGTACCCGCTGCATAAAATGATGAAAATGTTGACGCATCTTGCGCTCAATGGTCAATGAATCATAAAACATGTCCATCATCCATGTTTTACCACGTCCTACCCCGCCCCACATATACAAACCTTTGGGTGCAACAGGCTTTGCTTTTAAAAAACTAAAAAAGCCTTTTTTCTGTACCGCGTTATCATTGAGCTGATGGTAAAGACCATCCAAGTAACTCATCGCCAAATACTGCTGCTCATCACGAGTAAACTCATCCGTGCTGATGGCTTGCTCATAACGCTGTAAGGGAGATAAACTCATAATACGACTCATCATTAAACAAAATAAATATCAGAATAAAGTATTAATACCGACAATCGCTACTAACTTATGATTTTTACACTGAGATAGTAGCAACTGGTTTATCAGAATGGCTTATCACAACCATTCTTTAGGTTAACACAGCTTAAGGTTGTAAAAATAATCCGTTAACTCTTAACAATACTGATTAGCGCAAAGCTATTTTAGGTAGCTTAAAGAGTATTAAGCGCTCTCTAAATACTATATATCGCCGTTATACGTATGCTGCTCCAAAAGCTTTTTCAGCTCAGACAAACGCCCATGGAAAAAGTGTCCTGCGCCATCAACGATACTGACATCAATCCCCAAGCGCTCAGCAAAATCTTGCATATTGCTTGGGTTGATAACCTCATCCGCATTACCATAAATCTCAAAGGTTTTATCAGCGGGTAAGTCTATATCACTGCTGTCATTTTTTTCGACTGAGGGAGCAATGAGAGCAATCTTAGATATCTCAAAATCACCCAGTCCCCATATGTGCGGCGACACTAGCACTTGCTCAGCCACACGCGCTGTCACATAACCGCCGAATGAAAAACCACCAAGCCATAATTTTCGTGCCGGAGTTTGCTCAGCAATCCATTGTAGCACGGTCATTGCATCAACTACTTCCCCATCAGCATAATCATGCTCACCGGTCGATTGTCCAACACCACGAAAGTTAAAACGTACTACGTGCATACCATTATCACGAGCAAAGCGGTACATGGTCGTCACCACTTTATTATTCATCGTGCCATCGAACAACGGATTGGGATGGCAAAGCAGCGCAACGGTATCCGTATTTGGATCATTAGAATTGTCTTGTTGCCAAAGCGCGTCAACTTCTAACACGCCAGCAGGAGCGGGAATCAATTGCATATAATACTTATTAGTTAAGAATGAATAGCTCAATTATCCTAGATATGGTTTATATTTCAAGTGATTTGCTGTGTATTGCCGCTATCTGTCGAATTTTTACTATTAATCATAGAAAATTGTCAAAAAAATATAGCAGACAGATATTGCTTCAGACAGACATTACTTATGACTTTTGGGCAAACTTAGCGCACCTTTATAGCTGTCTATTTCGGTAGGTAATACAAGCGCAATATCGAACACAATAACCGTCTAGACACTCAATATATCAATAGGGTAAATTCATCGTTTGATAAAAGCTTTAACGTATTTGTGTGTCACTTTTAGGTTCATGCTTTCATTTTTACTTTACCGGAATTAGGAAACCCTTATGAAGACTTTTAATAAAACGGCTACCTTAGCAGCCACCTTAGTCGCTGCCCTCACTTTGAGTGCCTGTCAAACCACGCCTTCATCGCCAGTTATTCAACGTGCCAACTCTATTTATGAAACAACTGGTATTGCCAAGACCAAGATAAAAGCTCAGCAAAACGCACTAGATAGTGCTAAGACTACTTGCCGAGGCAAACAAGTGATTATCGTTGAGGATCAAGTGAAATATAATGGCATCTTAAATGAGAGTACAGGGCGCATGATTGGTCAAGCGAGTGCCGTGCTCGGTACCATCCTTGGCACAGGCTCACCAAATTTATCACGTGATGATGACTATGAGTATATGATCAGTTTCCGCTGTCAGTAAGTCATGTCATAAAGCTGCAGTTATATATGTAGTGTATTAGCGATAACTTAGAGCCAATAAGCTTGCGATAAAGATACAATATCAATCGCTGCTTGTTGGCTTTGCTTTTTGTGTAGAGGCTTTTAGGTTAAACTACCCTATCTTATCTTTTACGTCACCTAACCCGTCTCTAAGCCCTCACTATCTTTGGTCTATTATTATGCGCAAACCCAACCTGTCAAATACCAAGCACACTAAAGTATTAGCGCCTGCCAAAGATTTAGCGACCTTGGAGGCAGAGTTGGCAGAACAAGAAAACAGTGTAGAAAATAACTTAGAAGATACTGTCCTGCGCCTTAGTGATTACTTATCAGCGGTCGATATGGTGATCAAGCAAACTTTTAATCACCGTGTTTGGGTCAAAGCTGAGATACGAAATTTATCTAGCAAAGGTGGGCATTATTATTTTGAATTGGCAGAAAAAGATGACGACGGCAAAGTCATTGCCAGCTGCCGTGGTAACCTTTGGCGCTTTAAAGCGGCGCGGGTTTTAGCCAAGTTTGAGCGCGCAACGGGTATGCCACTGGATCGTGATTTGACGGTTTTATTAAAGGTATCGGCAGGTTTCCATGCGCAATACGGCTTCTCTCTCACCATTGAAGATATTGACCCAAGCTATACGTTAGGCGATTTAGCGCGTCAATATGCTGAGATGGTTGACCGCTTGGCAGGTGAAGGATTATTAAACCTGAATCAGCAGTTGCCAACTCCGTTTGATATCGAGCATGTGTTGGTCATCGCTCCTGAAAAAGCCGCAGGGCTAGGCGATTTTCAAGCGGACGCCAATAGACTCGCTAGTACAGGCGCTTGTCATTTCCATTATCATAACGCCACTTTTCAAGGTAATCATGCCCCAGCGGAGATTCGTCAAGCAATCATCAGTGCTCGGCAGCAATTTGAAAATACTTATCAGCGCCTGCCAGATTTATTAGTAATTATCCGTGGTGGCGGCGCTGTTGGTGATTTGGCTTACCTTAACGATTATGAGCTTGCTGCTTTAGTCGCTGAGCAGCCTGTCCCTGTTTGGGTTGGGATTGGTCATGAGCGTGACAAAGTTATCTTAGATGAAGTGGCTCATACTAGCTTTGATACGCCATCAAAAGTCATTGCGGCTATCATGGCGCATTTAGCACAGCTGGTCACTCAGACACTGCAATATCAAATGCAAATCAAACAAGCAGCGCAGCGTCAATTAAATACAGCTGAACAACAAACTGCGCGCCAATTGAGCCAAATACAATCGCAAACCATTGGTCAATTAACGGCACTACAAAAAGACAGTGTTTATGCGTGGCGTAGTATCCAACAAAGTGCACATCGTCAAGTGAAACAAGCTGCCAGACAAGCAAGCGAGCTGCATATACAGACTCAAGCCTCTGCTTATCAACAACTTTCACTCGCCTCTACTTATAGTAAAAATCATCAGAAAATTATTATGCAAAGTGCTCAGCAGCAGTTAATACAAGCGCAGCGTGATAGCGCACATCTGCGTGATATTGTACTCTTGCATCGACCGTCTCGCGTGCTTAAGCAAGGCTATAGCATGCTGACTGATGAACAGGACCAACGAATACTGACCAGTAGCAACCAACTTTACCCGGAGCAGACCATTCATATCGTCCTAAAAGACGGTAAAGCAAAAGCACAAATCATTGACATTAAAATGGATAAGAAGCCCACAGAATTTACAGAAGCTTCAACTTAACCCCATAATAATATTTCACGATTATTTATTACTTTTACTTTAGATATTAGGAAACCTTATGACTACCCCTACTCGCAAACGCAAAAAAGCCGCCCCAAAAACTTTTAAGGCGGCCTACGATATCTTAAAAACCAATGCTGCTGAATTGCAGCAACAAGATGAGCCTGATATTGATAATCTCATGACCACTGTTGAAGAATCAATTGCCGCTTATCGCATTTGCGAGACTCGTATCAACGCAGTACAACAAGCTTTAGATGCCGCATTTTCTGAAGAAAACAAAACGGTTGCAAGCGAGAGCTAAACAGCCGTTTTGTCGTGCCTAAATGGCTTTTAATGAAAGCTATTCAGGCTCGTCAACTTCAAACACTTGGCGCAGATAGGCAAGATAGGTATCATTATTGATCATTGTCTTGCCTGGACTATCAGACAGTTTAGCCACTGGCTGACCGTTGCATTCAACCAATTTCAGAACAATATTCAATGGCGTGATGCCCATATCGTTGGTGAGATTGGTGCCAATACCAAAGCTGGTTTTGATTTGACCTTTAAAATACTGATGCAAATCCCACGCCTTATTCAGATCTAAGCCATCACTAAAAGTTAACACTTTGGTTCTTGGATCTATTTTTAGCTTTTGATAATGAGCAATCGCCTTATCACCCCAAAGATACGGGTCGCCGCTATCATGACGCAAACCATCAAAGAGCTTGGCAAAATACAAGTCAAAATCGCGTAAGAACGCATCCATGCCAACGACGTCAGTCAGCGCAATACCCAAATCACCGCGATACTCGTGTACCCAAGCTTCAAGCGCCGCTTTTTGCGAATCACGCAAACGCACATCCAGTGCCTGAAATGCCTGCATAAACTCATGCGCCATGGTACCAATGGGCGTCATGCCAAGCTTTTTTGCCAAATAAACGTTGGACGTGCCGCCCACTATATTTGGCTCAGCTTTGTGCAAAGTCTCAACCACATGAGCTTGCCAGTCTTTATTAAACCGTCTACGTGTACCAAAATCAGCAACGATAAAAGGAGGAATATCACGGCTATTGCCTGCTTGTTCGGCAGCATAACGATGTAACAACTCCACTTTCTTCTCTAAGCGGCGCTGCCCTTCTTCAAGCACACTTGCATCCGTTAATACTTTAAAATATAGCTCATTGACAATGGCTAGTACGAATACTTCGAAGAACATCGCCTGAATCATCGGACCTTCGATATCGATAAATAGACGACCTTTGTCGTCGGTAGTCACCGTGATAAAACGACGTTTTAATTTAAACAATTCCAAGTAATCAACGAAGTCTGAACGCATAAAGCGTAAGCCACGTAAGTATTCTAGTTCATCTTCTAAAAATCGCAATTCACATAAGCTGTCTAGTTGCTGCTCTAATTGCTCTTTAATATCAGCAAGTGGATAAGCCGCATCTTTATTATTACGGCAGCGAAAGCGGTAGACACCATGGGTTTGAGGAAACTGATGTAGCATGGCTTGTAGCATAGTAAATTTGTACAAGTCGTTATCAAGTAACGAGGTAATAATAGGCTCAAAAGTAGTAGAAGTATGGGTAACGGTCATGTTACAGCCTTAAATACAAAAATGAAAAATCGCTAAACGAAGCAAGCGATAAATAGGTGGACATAACGATATAGTAAATGAAAAGTAATATCGACACATTATGTACTGCTGATATCAATTTTTCTTGCTTGCTGTGCCTACGCAGACAGAGGCTGCAAAAAATTTGTACCAGCAGTACCGTAGCGTTTCTAGAGTATTTTGACTATATATATTACTGATAGAACAATCATAAGCGTTTGAGTATAACGAACTTTAGATTATTTTTCAGAGTTCACTATGGATTGCAGCAAAATTACTACGATTCATAGCAGTATTCATCACATTATTAGCTGCCTATCACCTATAAAAAAGACGCTAAGAATATTCTTAACGTCTTTTTATAAAATTATTAAACCATGTTATTTACTAAGATTTCGCAGGTTTAACCAACTTCACCAGTGGCGCATAGCCTGACTGAGGCATCACATTAACTGGGATAAATTGCAATGCACCGCCATTGATGCAATAACGCAGACCGCCACGGTCTTTTGGACCATCAGGGAACACATGACCCAGATGCGAATCCGCTACTCGTGAACGAATCTCAGTACGTACCATGTTAAATGCCATATCGTCATGTTGCGTAATCACTTGCTTATCAATTGGCTTGGTAAAACTTGGCCAACCACAGCCTGAGGCATATTTATCGGTTGATAAGAATAAAGGCTCACCGCTGACCACATCGACATAGACACCGGGTGCAAACAAGTTATCATATTCATGACTGAACGCCCGCTCGGTGCCTGCATCTTAAGTGATATCATATTGTGCTTTGGTCAAAGTGTTTTTTAGCGCGCCTTTATCAAACCCAGCATAACGCTTAGGATCTAACGTCTCAGCGACAGTAGTGACTGGTGAAAGCTTAGTACGTGCCGTGTCTTCAGGCTTGTCATCAGCAAGGCTTAAATCCACATGACAATAGCCATTCGGATTTTTCGCTAGATAATCTTGATGATACATCTCAGCTAAGTAAAAGTTGTCCAATATTTTGTTTTCAACGACTATCTTTTGCTTATATTGACTTTGCACACGCTTGATTGCAGCATCAACTACTGCTTTATCTGCTTTGTCGGTGTAATAAACCCCTGAACGATACTGTACGCCGCGATCATTACCTTGCTTGTTTAAACTGGTTGGATCAACCACGCGGAAATAATACTTTAAAATCGTATCCAGATCCGTTTTATCAGCATCATAGGTGACTTTGACTGCTTCGGCATGCCCTGAACCACGGATTACTTGCTCATAGCTTGGGTTGACTGTGTCGCCATTGGCATAGCCTGACACAGCATCTACGACACCAGCGACTCGCTCCATATAGGCTTCTACGCCCCAGAAACAGCCACCTGCTAGGTAGATTGAGCGGGTGTTAATCGCCTTACCTTTGTCATTATAATAAACGCCATCTTTTTGCTTAATAGTCTCAATTTTACTGTTGTTATCTAATGTTTGGACATTTGCAGGCTTAGCACTACCAGCTTTGAGTTCAGCAAAATCATTATTCGCATTTTCAGCAAGGGCGTAGGCTTGCTCTGCTGACATATTACCTTTGACCAAATGCACCAAATTACCGTTTTTATCGAGTATTGCCCAGCTTGGATAAACCTGTACGCCAAGCGTATTAATCAGCTCACCTGAGGCATCAATCAATACAGGAAGCTTAGGGTAATCGGCTTGCACGCCAGCATACCAAGTGCTGAATTCGCCATCGGCTTTTTCATTCAGATGACCGGGACTTGCCACAGTGACGACATTTAAACCAGAAAATTTAGGATCCGTGCGCCATTCTTCAGTTTCTGCTAGCGTCCCTAAGCATAATGGGCACCAGCTCGCCCAAAACTTAACCAAGGTGGGTTTATTAGGGTCAATCACAGCAGCGCCATTTTTACCCAAACCTTTAGTCAACTGCGGTAATGCTTGCATTGTTTTGAGCATATCAGATGGCAACATATCACGTGAGCTTTTCACGCCACTATTTTGCTTGCTCGTGCTACTACTGACGTTATTCTCTGCACTACTCATCTGTCCACACGCTACCAATATGCCTGCACTCAAGACCGTCGTGACGCCAAACGCACTGATATTCTTTAACCAACGTGACGCAGCCTGCGGTGAGGCTATCGCAGAATTATTAGCGTTCTTATTTTCATGACTATTAGTGTTATGATTATTCGCATCATGATGGTTTTTCTTATGTGGCATGAGATATCCTTTTGACGAAGTCTTACGACTATAAGCTACATGCTGTAGGGCAGCTTATGGTCTTCTTGCGCTATTAGTTAAAGTAAATGAGTAAAGGTTTTGGAGCGATAAACATACTGTAAAAGGGTGAGTCAGGCTTAGTAAAAGCTATAAGACAAAATATAAATAGAGTGTGAGGCTAGAGTTGAAACCTAATGCTGTATCTGTAGTGGCTTTAGCTTAGATAAAGATATGACATGCTTTAAGTATGACTTCCATATTAGAGTATCTTAATAGTATATACTGATAATGGAGTTTTTTTTAATAGTAAAAGAGATGCTGCTACACTTTTTTAACAGCATGGAAATAGTAGAGTGATAGATTACTTTAGCAAAAACCTACCTTTTAGAAAATAATAACGATAACATAAGTCGCTATATAGTCAGTTCAAAATAAAAGCGATACGATTGTAATAACGTGCTATTGGCTATAAATTTTTTGCAGCCTCTGTCACGCCTGCGAACAGCAAGCAAGAAAAAATTATAGCCAATAGCACTGTATCTTTTTTAAAATGAATCGACTATATACACCTACTGCTTAGCACCCATAAATCTAGCGACATACTCATCAGTGGGATTATGACGTAAGTCGCTTGATGTGCCTGTTTGCACCAAACGTCCACCATTCAAAATACTAATACGCTGACCTACCTTGATGGCTTCGTCAATATCATGGGTAATAAACACGATCGTCTTATTCAATCGTGCTTGTAGCTCTAATAATTGATCCTGTAGTTGAGCGCGAATCAAAGGATCGAGCGCCGAAAAGGCTTCATCCATGAGCAATATAGGATTGTCCATTGCCAAAGCACGTGCCAGCCCAACGCGTTGCTGCATGCCTCCTGACAGCTCATCGGGATAGCTACGCTCTAGATTGGATAGACCAACTTCATTCAGCCAGTGCCGAGCTATCTCATGCCGCTCCTTGAGACTCAGTTTTCGCACCCGCAAGCCATAGGCGACGTTTTGAATGACGGTCATATGAGGTACCAGACCAAAATGCTGAAACACCATACTGACCGTTTGCTGACGATAGTGCTGAAGCTCTTTATCATTGAGCGCTAAGATATTAATAGCAGAAGATGGTTCTCCTTTCTCTACTGGCAAGACATCTTTATTTGTAACTACTGAGTTAGATACTATTTTAGTCACAGAGTTTTTAGCATTGATATCTGTATTTACCAATATCTTGCCACTGGTTGGATCAATCAGACGATTGATATGACGTATCAAGGTTGACTTGCCGGAGCCTGACAACCCCATAATACAATGCAGCTCGCCTGCTTTGACCGCCAAATTAATATCATAAAGCCCGACCGAATAGCCGGTTTGCTCTTTTACCGCAATACTATCCATACCCTCAGCCAGCAATGCCAATGCCATTTTTGCTTGTGCGTGACTGGCGTTATATATCTTACTGATATTTTCTAGCTGAATATGATTCATTGTCGTTCTCTTTGTTTTTATTTTTAGAGTTGTTATTTATTAAGATTGATTCATGTAGTTGAGTTATTTTAAAACCGACACAAGGCATTATTATGTCTGCAAATAACTGCTAACCAATCGGGCGTCTACCAGCTTCAATGGTTTTTTGGCGCGCACGCTTACCTTGCCCAAACGCCTGAGTAATGCGGTCAATGATAATCGCCACAATGACAATCGCCGTACCTGCTTGTAAGCCTTGACCAATATTGAGCGTTTGAATAGATTGCAATACATCTTCACCAAGACCTGGCGCTCCGATCATGGACGCCAATACCACCATGGACAGTGACATCATGACAGCTTGATTCACCCCTGCCATGATACTGGGCAGCGCTTGTGGTAGCTTAATCCAAATAAGCAATTGCAGATGCGTACTGCCAAACGAGCGCCCTGCTTCCACCATTTCATGATTCACTTGAGTAATACCCAAGGTCGTCAGACGAATAAGCGGCGGTAATGCATAAATAATGGTGGCAAACAGCGCTGGGACTTTACCGATTCCAAACAGCATCAGTACCGGTATCAGATAAACAAAGCTTGGCATGGTTTGCATCACATCTAATATAGGCGTCACAACCTTACGCAATAGCTTACTTCCTGACATGGCAATGCCGATAGGAATACCAATAACCACCGTCACCCATACTGAAACGATGAGCAGTGCCAAGGTATCAATTAACGCCCCCCATAATCCAAATGCCCCAATCAAGAACAACCCAGCACCACATCCTAAGGCAAACCAAATCTTGCGTACAGCAAACCATGCCAATACCGTCACAAGGGCAATAATTAGCCATGGTGGGATAAGCGTTAATAGGCGCTCAATAGGAAGCAATAAATACGTTAAGGCGACAGTACTGATCGTACGGAATACGTCGCCATGATTGCGAACAACGCTGGCTAAGGTGTTATTCAGTGGAGATTCAAGTGACCATGAAGGGAAGATAGATGACGGGTCTGCTAGGTTCGTACTAGATGCTGTTTTATCAGTCACGATAGCAGCACCCGTTAAGCTAATACCTAATTTAGCTGCAAGGTTGGTAGCTGCCTCGTCCGATAACCACTTCTGCCAAACTTGGGGGTTATCACGCAGAAAAACAAAGGCTTGCTCTTCTCCGCTACGTTTGCTTTCACTCATCTCTAAAATAGCACCATTAAGCTCAGCGGGGCTAAATTGGATTTTTTTGAAAACATCTGCAAGCTCAGGATTGGCATTAATAAACGGGGTAGATACAGCGATACCTAAGGGCGATACAGGGAATCCAGACACGCAATCAGCTGTGCCATCAGCAAGCAATAAGTCTTGCCAGCAGGCGTCATCATGGGCAGGAAATTCTAATGCGGCAAAATCGTATTTTGCCATCAAACCTGTCGGCTGCCAGTAATAAAATAAGAGTGGCTTATGCTGCTCAAAAGCGGAGGCAATTTCGGCATCAAGGGCTGCACCTGTGCCGGGATGGGCATTATTAAAATCACTCTCCAAGCCAGTATTTTTGAGCAATCGCGTATTAAAAATCTCACACGTCCAACCAGATGGACAGTTCATAAAGCGTGATTTACTGGGGTTTTCAGGGTCTTTAAACAGCTCAGCGTATTTAGGCAGATCTTGATAACGGCGTAGACCCGGGTTTTCGTCCAGTACATATTTAGGAACATACCAACCTTGGGTTGCACCGCCCTTAAGCGTGTCACCAATGACAGCGACTTTATTCTGCTCAATAGCTTGTGTCATGATGGGTGAGCGCCCTACCCACTGCTCTCCAATGACTTGGATATCATCTTGCGACAATGCCGTTTCAAGTGCAGGACCTGCTCCCGGCACCTCTTCTACCTGACAGCCATAGCCGCTCTCAATGATGTATTTTAAAACACCGCTTGTAAACTGACCACTCTCCCATGTCAATGCCCCAAATTTAATCGGTGCTTGGCATGTTGGCACAGCAGCTGATACTGGCAAAGACAGTAAGAGCGAGCTTATAAGCAATAAGCTAAATGCAATCCATTGGCGCACGGCGTTATCCTATTCATTATCTTTATTATGAAAATAGCTGTCATTATCCTAATTTGAGCAATTAATAAGCCTATCATCTACTACTGATTTTTATCTAAAACAAACAAAACTATCGTTTAGTGTTACCACAAAGTGTAGCGATTTATAACACTGATAACAAATGATTCTTTAGACAAAAAAAATAGCACCTACCGTAGTAGATGCTATTGATGGATGAATGTGAATAAATACTATCTATTCAATAAGGCAACTATTTTAAACTACTATTTCAAAAACAGCGCCATTGCCTTTTTAAATAAGCCACCATAGGGCGGTAACAATATATTTAGCCCATTCAATTTGGATTGTACAAAGATAGGTTTCATATGACTCAAACGATCAAATCCAGCTTTACCATGGTAAGCGCCTGTACCTGAATCGCCAACACCGCCAAACGGCAAGTCATGCTGCGCTACATGCATAATCACTTCGTTGATACATAGTCCGCCCGATACCGTATTGGTGCGTACTTTATCGATATCACGGCTATTATCACCGAAGACATATAGCGCTAACGGTCGTGGACGGGCGTTAATAAATGCAATCGCATTATCAAGAGTGTCATAGTGCATGAGTGGTAAAACGGGTGCAAATATCTCGTTTTGCATCAAATCACTCTCAGGCGCAGGCTCGCTGACAATAACTGGTGGCATGAGACGCGTTTCAAGATTAGACGTCGCATCAGTGAGTCTATAGACACCTTCACTGGATAAATTCTCTAAATAGCCTTTAACACGCTTGAACTGCTGAACATTAATAATGCGTGAGTAATCAGGATTGCTTTCAATATTGGGATAGTGTTTCTCCATCCACTCTCTTGCCAGACGCACGAATTCATCATGATATTGGCGCTGAATCAGTACATAGTCAGGCGCGATACACGTTTGACCAGCATTTAAGGTCTTACCCATCATCACGCGATTGACAGCATTTTCTAAGTTAGCACCCTCTAGTACTATGACTGGCGACTTGCCACCGAGCTCAAGCGTGACGGGTGTTAGATTTGGTGCTGCCGCTGCCATTACCTTTTTGCCAACAGCAGTAGAGCCGGTATAGAGCAGGTGATCAAAAGGCAGCTCACTAAAAGCCGCTGCAATCTCAACTTCACCGATGACCACACAAACCATATCTGCTGAAAAATAACGTGAAATGGTTTCTGCAAACGTTTGCGCAAATTGCGGCGCCGCTTCACTCATTTTAACCATGATGCGGTTACCAGCGGTAATCGCGTCAATCATCGGTCCTATCGCCAAAAATAAAGGATAGTTCCAAGGTACCATGATACCAACCACACCTAATGGCTGTGGCAAAATCTCATTATGGGCTGGCATATATAGTGCTGAAATCGATACTCGCTGCGCCTTCATCCACCTCTTACCGTGCTTTTTGGCATGACTGATACCCGTAAAGCTCGGAAACAGCTCGGCAAATTGAGTTTCTGATTCACTACGATAGCCAAAATCAGCACTGATAGCATTAGCAAGTAGCTGTTGATTGTCACTCAGCATTAGCTCTAGATTATCGAGTTGGTCTCTACGCGTTGCCCAATCATTGATAGGCTGAGTACGGCTTAGATTTTGCATGCGTGAAAACTGTGACTGCATATCTGCCACGGTTTTGATAATACTAAGCCCTTCGTGCTCATCGTATTTAGGATGCATCGCTTGAACCTGATTTTTTTGATCGCTGTCTGTCATATATCTTCCTTGTCGTATACGTGAGAGTCAGCACGTTTTGTCAAATTTAAGACTCTATAGCTAGTATTAGACACTAAAAATTACTGATATCACTCTATTATCCTTGTAAACGTGTTATCTATGCAACAAAGCCTAATAGTGAATAAGGCTAAAACATCATTTTCTTAGATATTACTTTTATTTAGTACCATTTAATGTAGCCCATTGATTCCTGAATGAACAGCATCTTTGATGCACCCATGGGTTCGTATACGATGCGTATCTGCTCACTACAAGATGGCCTTTTGTGGCTATTTTATTCTTTTATATTTTTCCAGTTCAATATAATTAAAATTAAAATTTGGGCGACAATATGAAAACTGCTACACTCACTGACAGTAATATTAACAATAGATAGCCCATTTTACATAACAAAAACATAAGACAGCCACTCTCATGCCAAATACTATGCAGGCGCTTAATACGCAACCACTTAATGAAAATCTCATCACAAAGTCACTCACTGCTGCTGACTATGTGGCTACTCTTGATGCCATGTTATCACGCACGTTAGAGCGTATCTCTCTTAAAAAAAAGCAAGGACTGCGTTCGCCTGACGAGTTATGGATTGTCGATCACAATGACGTTTATACCCTTGGGCAAGCAGGTAAAGAAGAGCATATCCTGCAACGTACTAATACGCCTATCATCAAAACGGATCGCGGTGGTCAGGTGACATGGCATGGACATGGTCAGCTGGTTATGTATTGGCTGTTTGATTTGGACAGTATCAGCTGGAGTGTGCGCAATATGGTCTCACACGCTGAGCAAGCGATTGAGGATGTGGTCAATGACTGTCTCAAGAGCACAGCATCAACTGACACCAACCATATCAGCGCCCGTGCCCGCCGTGATGCGCCTGGTGTCTATCTATATGCTGATACGTCTGCAGAAGTTAACGATACCCCTACTTCTACTGATGAGATAGAAGTTGATAATACCATTATGATTGGCAAAATTGCATCGCTTGGCTTTAAAATCAAGCATGGTTTTAGCTACCATGGTATTGCCATTAATTTAGATTGTGATTTATCGGCATTTAACGCCATCAATCCTTGCGGTTATGCTGGCATGCAAATGTTGCGTTTGGCGGACTTTGTCAATATGAACCAAGCGACCAATGCACAGCCAAACAACCTGCCGCTCACTGATGACGAAAAAACACTTACCTACGAGCAATTTACGCAACAGCTCATCGACAATATTGCACAGCGTCATGCAGGAGAAATCCCACTGCGTGAGTTAGCGCCAAAACAGGATCGTTGAGTCTTTTTTTGCATAATCCTTTTTTGCATAATATCGTGCGCGCTTAGACTTAAGCATTGTGAGAAAATTTGATTCAAACTTGTTATAATCGCAGGCGCACAAATTGGGCGCAGCAGTAACCTTAGCGCGCCAACATCTAACCCTTTATCATTGAAGCATTCATAACAAAAGCACCTTGGAGCAATTTATGGCAGATTTTAATAAAATTTTGGACGCAGGCGACGTCGATGGTGGCATCATTAATGTGGTCGTAGAAATCCCAACTGGTAGCAGCCATAAAATTGAGTGGAACCGCGAATTGGCGGTATTTGAGCTTGACCGTGTTGACCCACAGATTTTCGCCAAACCTTGTAACTACGGTTTTATCCCGCAAACCCTTGATGAAGATGGCGATGAGTTAGATGCGCTTATCATCACAGAACAGCCTTTGCCTACTGGCATTTTCTTAAAAGCGAAAGTTATCGGCGTGATGAAATTCGTTGATGATGGCGAAGTCGATGACAAAATCGTCGTCGTACCTGCTGACGACCGTGATACAGGCAATGCTTACAACAGCCTAGAAGACTTACCAAAGCAGCTGATCAACCAATTACAATTCCATTTTAGCCACTATAAAGACCTTAAAAAAGCCGGTACAACGGTGGTCGAATCTTGGGGTGACGTTGCAGAAGCTAAAGAAGTCATCAAAGAGTCTATCCAACGCTGGAAAGACCTATAAATTATCCTAGATAATTTAAACAAGCGTTTATGGCAATTTTTTATTAAAATTCGCTAAGTGCTATGAAAATACCGCAGACATGATAATGGTTGCGGTATTTTTTTGCTTGAATTTTGCGGGGATAAAATGGTTATAATACCCTCACCTACCTAGTATCTCACCCAAATAAGGACTGTCATGTTCGACTCTGATTCAGGCTCAACGCCCGCCAATAAAAAACTGCCAAAAGCTGTGATGATGATGGTCGAAAAAGGCAATTTGGTGCAGGCAATTAAAACCTTGGCCGCTGATGAAAATATCAGTATGGATGCCGCTAAATCTCGCATAGATGCTTACGAGCTTGCGCTAAAGAACAAGCAGCAGCAAACTCTCACGACTATCGCCAATAAACAAGGTATCCCAAGCCAAGCTTTTAGCTTTGATAGAGAACAAGTGCAAGAAAAGCCTGAGCAATTGATTAGAAGTAAAGTCAAAAGCACGCCCTCTGAGCAAGGCTTCCAAAGTCTACAAGACGGCGTTGACAGCCAGCTTAATGACTTGGGCTATAAAAAGCCGTTAATTCCTTATTGGGCAAAGCGGCTATTGGTCATTGCTGCGGTGATGGCAGGGTTATTTTGGATAATGTGGCGTGTGTTTGGCTAGTCTGTTATAAATGGTTCCATTATACCAGTCTGTTTTAAGTAGTCTGTTAATAGGTTTAAAGGGCGAAATAGCTGGTTCTAATAGGGTATAATCTAAGTATAGTAATTATTTCCCTATTGATAATATCAGTTATATCAACAAAATAACCTTGAAGAAGAAAAATGCCACTGAAACTACTAAAACGTAAGCTAAAAACTTTAAAAGATCCGTCACATAATCGACAACGTTTGAATCCGAGAATCAAGCAATATCAAAAGTCAGCGAATCAAGGAGATGCTGAGGCCCAGTTTAACCTTGGTTTGACTTACAAAGATGGTCAAGAAGTCCAGCAAGACAATAAGATGGCGGTTAAATGGTATCAAAAGGCAGCGGAACAGGGTCACATTACTTCTCAGTTTAATCTTGGGCTGCTCTATCAAGATGGAAAAGGTGTTGAGCAAGACTTTGCTTCAGCGGTTAAATGGTATCAGAAGGCAGCGGAACAGGGTCACATTACTTCTCAGTTTAATCTTGGGCTGCTCTATCAAGATGGAAAAGGTGTTGAGCAAGACTTTGCTTCAGCGGCTAAATGGTATCAAAAGGCAGCGGAACAGGGTCACATTACTTCTCAGTTTAATCTTGGGCTGCTCTATCAAGATGGAAAAGGTGTTGAGCAAGACTTTGCTTCAGCGGTCAAATGGTATCAAAAGGCAGCGGAGCAGGGTCAAGTCACTTCTCAGTTTAACCTTGGATTGCTTTATCAAGATGGAAAAGGTGTCGAGCAAGACTTTGCTTCAGCGGCTAAATGGTATCAAAAGGCAGCGGAACAGGGTCACATTACTTCTCAGTTTAATCTTGGATTGCTTTATCAAGATGGAAAAGGTGTTGAGCAAGACTTTGCTTCAGCGGTCAAATGGTATCAAAAGGCAGCGGAGCAGGGTCACGTCACTTCTCAGTTTAACCTTGGATTGCTTTATCAAGATGGAAAAGGTGTTCGTCAAAACAAAACTAATGCAAAAGAATGGTATGGAAGGGCTTGTGATGGTGGTCTTCAGTTAGGCTGTGATTCATACAGAGAATTAAATGAGCAAGGTTACTAATTTATCCAAATAAAAATCGATTGTTGGTATTATCTTTAGTAGATATAAGATTATTAAAACACTATAGCAATGTTAGCAGGGTATATCGCTGCCAGTTTGGTTCCTAGTGTAGAGCTCAGGACTGCGCGACAATTAACCGATGAGATATACTCGAATATTTTTCCTCGAAATTAAAATTTCATGCGATTAACTAACCAAAAATATCTCAAATTATCAACTTTAAGTACACCACAATGTACACTAACAGCCTATTAAAAACATAAACCCTTACACAGCAAAGCTTTAAGGGATGTGTTCAAGTCCTCACTAGGGAACTACCCTTTTTCCCCTGAGAAACGTTATGGTAAATAAAAAATCCACTGCCTACCTATTCATATAATTCATGAATATTTTAAGGCACTAAAAAAGGATACCGCAGCATCCTTTTTGATTTTATGTTAGCGCTAATAGAATACTATTCTAGTGATGCTCACCCGGTAAGATTCTGGCAAAGGCACGTTGAGCAAGGTTTGGTTTTTTATCGGTGGTCTGAGCGGCACGAGTGCTCGGGAAAATGCGATAACCCATCGATTGAATACCAACGTTAATCGCTGGTGCTAATGAATAAGTAGCCGACGCAAACTTGCCCATGTTACTGGCAATACTGTTTGGTTTATGAACAATCGCTTTGGCGACCATCATCGCTGCCTCATCTGGCATAAGCGCTGGCATATAACGATAAAGCTTAGTTGGCTCAATCATCGGCGTGCGTACCAATGGCATAAAGATATTGGTTATCGTCACATTATCGCCTTTGACTTCGGCAGCTAGACAACGGCTAAAGGCATCCAAGGCCGATTTTGAGGCGACATACGCGGCAAAACGCGGACTGTTTGCCAATACACCAATTGATGAAATATTCACAATTTGACCCGTTTGACGTTCAATCATCGTCGGCAAAAACCCAAGAATGATTTTGACTGCGCCAAAGTAATTAATATCCATGGTACGCTCAAAATCATGGAAACGTTCAGTGGATTCGTGAACCGAGCGTCGTATCGAGCGACCGGCATTATTTACCAAGACATCAACGTGACCAAAGTCCGCCAAAATTTGCGTGCTAACTTTTTCAATGGCATCCATATTGGTCAAATCACAAGGATAATAACTTGCCTTACCACCAAGCTCTTCGATACTTTCTTTAACCGCTTTTAGCTTCTCTTCAGTACGTGCCAACAAAATGACATGAGCACCGCATTCACTAAGCAAAAAAGCAGTACGCTCACCAATACCGCTTGATGCCCCCGTTATAATAATATTTTTGTCTTGAACTGCTTTACCGATTGCTTTTTTTGAAGGGTTAGCCATGAAACATCCTTTTAAAAATTAGACTTCCGTTAATATTTACCTAAATCATAACAAAGAAATATAGGTTAAAGGAAATAAATAAGCAATAAAGCCAGTTTAACTGGATAGACATTCTTATTAGATGAAGTATGGATCACTTTGTGCTCGACAGATGCTCTTCATTGTTTATTCATGAGCATTCAAAAAATCCTCTACCACACGGAACTGTCCGGCGGTACTTTCCTCACCATACATGGCTTGCCTAAAAGCGTTAGAGTTCGGAATACCGGTGGTATACCAAGCAATGTGCTTGCGAGCAATACGGCAGCCTGAGTATTCACCATAAAAACCGTATAGCTCTTCTAAATGTGTCAGTACAATTCCTTTTATCTCGCTAACACTGGGTGATGCCAGCGTCTCACCTGTGCGCAAAAAATGCTCAATATCGCGAAATATCCATGGTTGTCCTTGGGCAGCGCGTCCAATCATCACCGCATCACAGCCGGTCAACTCATAAACACGCTGCGCTTTTTGCGCGCTGTCTATATCGCCATTTGCGATGACTGGAATGCTAATACTTTCTTTGACCTCACGTATCAGCTCATAACGCGCCTCTCCGGTATACATATCTTCACGCGTGCGTCCATGGATAGCAATAGCAGCTATACCCGCTTGCTCTGCTCGCTTTGCAACGCGCAAAATGTTTTCACGTCCATTCTCGTAGCCCAAGCGCGTTTTTAATGTGACAGGCGCATCCACTGCGTTGACGGCTGCATCTAATAGACGCGCTACCAAGTCCTCGTCTTGCAACAGTGCAGAACCTGCCAGCTTTCTACAGACCTTTTTGGCAGGGCAGCCCATATTAATATCAATAATTTGTGCACCATTATCAATCTGATAACGCGCCGCTTCTGCCAATTTATCAGGTTCAGCTCCAGCAATTTGTGCCGAAATTGGCGCGATTTCATTATCAAAATTGGCACGATAGAGCGATTTTTTGCGCGCATACAATGCCGTATCAGCGATAATCATTTCACTGACTGCATGACCTGCACCAAAGGATTTGCACAATCTGCGAAAAGGGTTGTCTGTCACGCCAGCCATCGGTGCAACTATCAAACGGTTCTCAATCGTCAAGCCGCCAATCACGAGTGGCTGCAATAAAGGATGGTCTGAGGTAGGATTAGACGAAAGTAAAACTGGAGAATCAATAGACATAAAAAAAACGGCTTGATTGGTAATGAAAACAAGCCGTTATTCTAAGGATTCGTGAGCATATTGCAAGGGATTACGTAATCATTTGCTCAGCTCATAAAGTTTATCAACATTAAATGTCCTGTTTAATATACCTATTTATCAAACACACTGCCCTGCTCAAGCGTTATATCTTCATCATGCTCTTGCATACGCCACGGTAAAATATCTGGTGAGACATTGACAAAGTGTAGATATTTCTCAAACTGATCGATAATGTCATTAATAATCGACACTGATTCATAACCATATAAATCATAGGTCTGACCACCACGGCGCAAATACACTTCAGCACGGTAATGGTGCTCTTGTGGCAATTTGTTTGCCATATCTTCCGTATAATAATCAGGAATATCATGCTCTGATAAGCGAACCTCGTACCAGAACTCCACATTATCGCCACTTCTCAATTCTAATACAGCGCGATTATTGACTTCATCATAATTCACGTCAGGCAACCAACCTGTATCGGCGAACTTCTCAGCCACTTCGTTCATAGAAGATAAAATCGTTCCTTTGATATAACTAAGCACTTTATCGCGTGTTGGCTGCTCAGTCATATAATCAATACGCTCGCGCCAAGCCTCTAGTTTCAGTAGATGCGGCGGCAAATGGTTATCATTACCTAAACTCTGGTTACGATGACCTTCAATACGTAGCGCTCGCCACATGCCAAATATCGAAATCAATATAATAACGGCAAAGGGTAAGGCGCTGACAATAGCGGCAGTCTGCAATGCTGTCAGTCCACCAGCGACCAGTAAAGCCGCGGCAACTGCCCCTTCAGTCACTACCCAAAAGGTACGTTGCCACCATGGCGTATCACTACGTCCACCCGCTGCAAGAGAGTCAATAACTAGCGACCCTGAATCCGATGAGGTCACAAAAAAAGTAATAATTAATAGTACTGTTAATGACGACACTATCTGAGTAAAAGGCAATTTCTCTAATAACTTAAATAAAGCAATTGCTTGGTTGTTCTGCACTTCAGTAATGAGTGCATCGTAACCATCAACCATAATCATATGGAGCGCTGTATCGCCAAAAACTGCGAACCAGAAAAATGTAAAGAAGGTTGGTACTAACATCACGCCTAATACAAACTCACGGATAGTACGACCCCGACTAATCTTGGCAATAAACAATCCGACAAAGGGTGCCCAAGCAATCGTCCATGCAAAGATAAAGAGTGTCCAACTGCCGATCCAATCACTCGATTGATAAGCCTGTAAACTAAAAGTACGCTCAACAATATTGCCTAAATAGCTGCCCGTGTTTTCCATAAAGGCGTTTAGAATAAAGATGGTTGGACCCACGATAAAAACAAACAGCATCAGCCCCGTTGCTAACATCATGTTCAAAATTGAGAGTCGCTTTACCCCTTTATCCATGCCAGCGAGAACAGATGCCAAAGCTGCTAGTGTCACCAGCGCAATGATAATCACCTGAACTGTAATACTAACAGGTATCGTATTTGGTAATAGATAATTTAAACCGGCATTGATCTGTGATACAGAAATCCCCAAACTGGTCGCAATACCGAACATCGTGCCCACAATGGCAAACACATCAACAGTATGTCCAATCGGACCATAAATTTTATCACCAATGAGTGGATATAGTGTTGAGCGCATTGACAAGGGCAAGCCATGACGAAAAGAGAAATATGCCAGCGACAAACCTACCACACCATAGATCGCCCAAATATGAAAACCCCAGTGGAAATAGGCAATTTGCATCGCTTCTTTTGCGGCCTCAATAGTCTGCGGCGTTGAAAGCGGTGGACTGGCAAAGTGTATGACTGGCTCTGCTACGCCGTAAAATAGTAAAGCGATGCCATACCCTGCAGAAAACAGCATGGCAAACCACTCAAGAAAATTATACTCAGCCTGAGCATGATCTGGTCCCAGTTTAATACTGCCATAAGACGAAAACGCCAAGACAATGATAAACATCAAAAATATAGCGACTGCTAGCATATAGAACCAGCCGAAAGTCTCAGTGGTAAAATTCAGAACGGTGCTAAATAGTTCCCCAGCAGACTCAGGATTAATGGCAGTACCAATCACTAATAGCAGCATAATGGCTGCTGCCGGTACGAAGACGGGCAAAAGAATAGTGGAACGGGAGGATTTGTTCTTCATAAGCAGATTCTTATATTAACGATCAAGTAGACTTAATGTTTACCACAAACCGATTACTAACCCCAGTATTGCTGCTCATTTGTCACATTACTTGAACTATTGTTACAGCACTATTACCTAAAAACAAAAAAGGCAACTTGTTAGTTGCCCTTTTATTATTACCTAAAGAGTAAGTACTATCTGTTCTTTTAACTCATAACAACGATAGACGTTTTTAAAATTACGCAGTAATAATCGCTGCCAGTTGTTCAGCTGTTTTTGCAAGCTCGGCATGATCTGCTTGTGTGACGGCATGGCGACCAAGCTCATGAATACTAGAAGGAATCAGGTGCACATGATAATGAAACACCGTTTGCCCTGCTTCTGCACCATTTAGCTGCATTTGGATAATGCCTTCACGATTAAGTACCTGACGCTGGGCTTCCATAACTTTTTTAGCCGTCATCAACACAGCTGCCGCGTATTCAGGTTCAAGATCAGCTAAGTCCACCGCTTTTTGCTTAGGAATGACCAAAACATGCCCCTTTGCTTGTGGCATGATATCCATAAAAGCAAGAGTCTTATCATCTTCATAAACTTTATGATAAGGGATATCGCCATCGAGCATTTTGGCAAAAATATTATCGTCTTTATAAGTAGTTTGCGGATTGGCTTGGCTCATTATCTTATTCCTTTAACCTGTATTATTATTGAATCAAAGTTAGTATTGATTGGATAGCGAGTATTAAACGAATACTTACACCATTAAATATAGTGGACGAAATCTCACTTAAGTACAAGTATCAGATAATCACTGATTGATCTTCATGAACTAACTTGCTGCTCTCGTTGATGATTAAATTATTGACGAGCCATGCGCGATAAATGTTATATTAATCTACTCTCTTGATGACCTTACCATGATGGATTTGACTGCCTTGCCAACTCAATTATCTAATAATACTGACGCTCATACGCAGTCTATCAATGACGCTATCATAAACAATGATGAGCATAAGCAAACGCTTGGGTCAAATAACCCTTCAGCTACTGACCCAAATGCCATTATATTAGCGCAAGCATTGACTGATAAAGCCATCAGTTGGCGTATTCATAACTGTAAAATCAGTCAAAAGACCCTCACTCAAGACTTACCGCTGCCATTTTTATATCATTATGACAGTTTGGACGATGTCGTTAAGCAGACCTATCCTTTAACCCCAAAGCTACTGGCACAATTTAATACACCGATGACAGCGCAAGAAGCTGCCAAGCTAATTGGTATCGATGAAGCACTCATATCCAATCCGTGGCATGTCAAGGTGATTGGCTCATTGGTGGTATTTAGCGAAGCATTACAACTCGCTGTGCGTTTGCATTGGACCAATACGGGTAAAGAGACGCAGCAGATTTATACTAAAGATAAAGATGATGCTATCATTGCAGCCTTTAAAGAATGGCAGTTTTTTGGTCGTATTGATATCCTGTATAAAAACAACAAACAAGCGCTGATTAGTATTGACGAACAGAGCATTGATACAGAAACCAATCAGCCGCTGCCATTAATAATAGAATCCAGTATGGAGTATCAATACCTACCAGCGACTCATGCCTTAGTCGTCATTGCCAAGCTAGAAGCAGATAAAGCTGAGCTCCCTTGGTTTGAAACCGCTATTTTGGAGCGGCTTGCATAAATGATTGACCCTTAAGTCTTGTTTGTTATAGGTTAATTATTTTCAGTTACTCATATCTAATGGTATGGTAACGACTTAGTATTATTCACTAGTACTCTCCCGGTATAAAAAGCACACTATCAACATTGCAGCGGATGCTGCACATATTAATAAATCTCGCTCATTTGTAAGGAATACCACATGGATTACAATTCAAAAACCTCTACCGGCGGTCGTAATATGGCAGGTGCTCGTGCCCTGTGGCGCGCAACTGGCATGACTGATGGCGACTTTGGCAAACCTATTATTGCCATTGCCAACTCTTTTACCCAGTTTGTACCCGGCCATGTGCATTTAAAAGATTTGGGACAAATGGTTGCACGCGAAATTGAAAAAGCGGGTGGCGTGGCAAAAGAATTTAATACCATTGCTGTTGATGATGGTATTGCCATGGGTCATAGCGGTATGTTGTATTCACTACCGAGTCGAGATCTGATTGCTGATTCTGTCGAATATATGGTCAATGCCCACTGCGCCGATGCGCTAGTATGTATTTCTAACTGCGATAAAATCACTCCGGGTATGTTGATGGCAGCCATGCGCCTCAATATTCCCGTCGTCTTTATTTCAGGTGGCCCAATGGAAGCGGGTAAAATTATCGCCAGCACGGTCGCACACAGTCATAATAATGATGGTAGTAGCGACGTCCATAGCACTGACAGTAAAGGTAATGCCATTCGTAAGCTTGACCTCGTCGATGCGATGATGGACGCGGCTGATGATAGCATTAGTGATGAAGATGTCGCCGCTATTGAAGCCTCAGCTTGCCCGACTTGTGGGTCGTGCTCTGGTATGTTCACTGCCAACTCGATGAACTGCTTAACCGAAGCCTTAGGCTTGGCATTACCGGGTAATGGATCATTATTAGCAACCCATTCGCTACGCCGCGAGCTATTCCTAGAAGCGGGTCGCACTATTGTGTCACTAGCCAAACGTCGCTACGAGCAAGATGATGATTCAGTCCTACCACGCTCTATCGCTACTAAAGCTGCGTTTGAAAATGCCATGACTTTAGACATCGCCATGGGCGGCTCTACCAATACTATTTTGCATTTGCTTGCTGCTGCACATGAAGCCGAAGTCGACTTCAAAATGCACGATATTGACCGTTTAAGTCGTGGCGTCCCTTGTTTGGCTAAAGTTGCCCCTGCTTCACAAAAGTATCATATGGAAGATGTGCATCGTGCTGGTGGTGTCTTTGCGCTATTGGCCGAGCTTGACCGTGCTGGTTTGCTACATACCGATTTGCCAACTATCCATAGTGCCACGATGAAAGAAGCGATTGATAAATGGGATATTATGAATCCTGACAATCTTGAAGCACGTGCACGCTATATCGCAGCCCCTGGTGGCGTACGGACAACTGAGGCTTTCTCACAATCAAAAGAATGGTCAAATCTGGATGTGAACCGTGAATCCGGCTGTATCCGAAGTGCCCAACATGCTTATTCAACTGATGGCGGTCTTGCCGTTCTATACGGAAATATTGCTGAGCGTGGCTGTGTGGTCAAAACTGCCGGCGTTGATGACAGCATCTTGGTTTTCACCGGACGTGCACGTATCTTTGAATCACAAGATGACGCAGTAGCAGCAGTGCTTGATGATCAAATCGTCGCAGGCGATGTGGTTATCATCCGTTTTGAGGGTCCAAAAGGCGGTCCTGGTATGCAAGAGATGCTCTACCCGACGACTTATCTAAAATCTAAAGGCCTAGGCAAAGAATGTGCCCTGCTTACAGATGGTCGCTTCTCTGGTGGGACATCAGGCTTGTCTATTGGTCATGCCAGCCCAGAAGCCGCTGAAGGCGGCGCCATTGGCCTCGTGCAAGAAGGCGATACTATCCATATTGATATCCCAAACCGTACCATCAATATGCAGGTCAGTGATGAAGAGTTAGCTGCTCGCCGCGAAGAAATGGAAAGTCGTGGACGTGATGCTTGGAAACCCGTCAGCCGTGAGCGTCATGTCTCTCCTGCTTTACGTGCCTATGCCGCAATGACCACCAGTGCCGATACGGGCGCTGTACGTGACGTCAGCCAAGTTGAACGTTAGACAATAATATTTAAGTACCATTCTTGAACTGAATTTATTAAGCCTGCGCAATGCAGGCTTTTTTTTCACCAAAAAACAACGTATCTGTCTATTTAATCACTATCTGATAACGATTTTTTGCGATATTTAGATGTTTTTACCGTCATTATAAATGGCTACTAAGTGTGACTTTTTTTAAACTTTAAATCAAATATAACAGCGTGCACCAACCTCATGATTGAAAATTACAATTTATTCTTATTGGTTTGCGGCATTGCCTTCGTATTCGGTGCGCTATTTCCGATTATCTTTAAACGCACGCCTATCTCCTTGCCCATGCTGCAATTAAGCTTTGGTTTGCTGATGGGCTATTTTTGGACAAGTTTGGCATTTTTGAACCCTATCGATAATGGACTGATTATCGAAAAACTGACTGAAATTGTAGTGTTGGTTTCTTTAGTCGGTGCGGGTATCAAGATTGATACTGAGCTGTCTTGGCGATTATGGCGTCCGACGATGCGCCTACTCCTGATTACCATGCCCATCGGTATCTTTGCGATGGCAGTATTAGGTTACTATGCCTTTGGTATGACAATAGGTGCTGCGATTTTACTCGGCGCTGTCCTTGCCCCAACGGATCCGGTATTGGCCTCTAGCATTCAAGTTGGACCGCCCAATACCGGAGGTGAAGATACACCACGCTTTACCTTAACCTCAGAGGCAGGGTTAAATGATGGGCTAGCATTCCCTTTTGTATATCTTGCGATTAAGATCGCAGAAGCCTATAGCGAAGGAGAGCGTTTTACGGGGGATATGCTGTGGTCTTGGTTTACCCATGATGTATTGTGGAAGATTGGCGCAGGGTTACTGGTCGGTATTGTCGTTGGCAAAGTCATGGCAAAGTTGGTGTTCTCAAAGTATAGCCGTGAGACGACTATGTCTCAAGGTTATGTGGTCATTGCCCTAACTCTGGTGGCATATGGATTGGCAGAATACGTCCATAGTTATGGCTTTATTGCTGTATTTGTCGCGGCATTTGCGTTCCGTCGTTCAGAATCTGAACACACTTACCACCATAAATTGCATGATTTTGCTGAGCAATCAGAAGGTTTACTCATGTCACTGGTGCTTGTCATCTTTGGCATGTTCCTTGGACAAGGTCTACAAGCTGGCGTTGAGCTAACATGGCGCGTCTACATCGTCAGCTTTACTTTTTTATTATTGATTCGTCCGCTTGGCGGCTTTATTGCCTTATCAGGGCTGAATCTACCGCCTACTGAAAAATACGCCATATCAGCCCTAGGTATCCGCGGCATCGGTACCCTGTACTATTTATCTTATGCACTCAACCAAGGGTTTTTTAATGATGAAGATGCCCTTAAACTTTGGATAGTGTGCTCAATTGTGATTTTGGCGTCTATTTTTATACATGGTTTAACAGCAAAACAGCTGCTTAAAATGACACCAAACAAAGCACAATAATAAGATGAACAGTATTTCTTTAACTAAAAAATGCTATTTATAAATCACTAACGCTGATTAAATTTCAGTATTAATTAGATCCAAGACTGCTTCCGTCAGCGCAAACTGGCGGATATCGTTGAGCATGGTCACATCAAAATTATGGACAAAGGCAAACGATAGCTGCCGCTCAGGGTCGCACCACGCAACTGAACCGTTATAGCCCATGTGTCCAAAACTTTGTGGCGCATGAAATTTTGTATCGTGAGTGTTTACCTCAAAATTATCGCTATTACAAATACTAAAGCGGCGATGATAACCCAAGCGCCAATCCATATGGGCTGGCATAACGGCATCCATACCAGTGACTTGCGGCGTTGATAGCTGCTTAAAAGTTGCCTCATCAATGAGTGTTTTCCCTTGCCACATACCACCATTAGCCAACATCGCATAAATCGTCGCCAGTGCATGTGCTGATGCGACGCCATTGGCAGCAGGGATAGTAGCTCGTAAAGTCTGCGGATGATAATAGTCAATCGGTTCTTTGCTCGCAAGTAACAGGGCTGCTTTATAGTTTTTAAGATTCAGCTGACTGTTATCAAAGTATAAACGGTTGATTTGTGCCGTATCCAATGTTGGCAATACTTTCCCTATCTGTTCTTCACTATCAGCTGTTACTGATTGGATTGCATACTGATTGGCTGCTTGTTGTTGCCAGCAGGCATAGCTCGGTAAATCGCTATAAGCTTGCAAGGTATCTACTGAATCTGGTTTTAAAACTGGTTTATGACGGCGGGAACGTGGCTGCGGTTGTGAGCTTTCTTGTGCATTTTCTGACACTTCTTCTACTGACTCAAAGTTTTTAACCAATCGCGCAACCTTGTCGACCTGATTTTCTGGTACACCAAAGTAGCAGCTGTTGGCAATGCCTAATGGCTCTGTTAGATAATGGCGTAATGCTTGAGCCAGTGGCATCGCAGTAACGGCTTCTATCACGCCGCCCAGCACCCAACCATATACCAAGGCGCTGTAAGCACTGTCGTATAATTCCGCCTGCTCAGGGGCAGTCACAGGCATTGCTGCAATTTTCTCTAGCATCATACTCCAATCAAGGACGATTTCATTATCGAGGTCAATACTTTGAATCGAAAAAAGATTGGCTTGATGCGACATCACACTGCGTAAAGTGATTTTCTCTTTATTTTGCACGCCAAATGCTGACCAGTAATGGGCAATCGGTAGATCATAATCCAGTTTTTTCTGTGATACCAATACATGAACCAGTGTCGCCAAGATGCCTTTGCCAGTCGAAAAGTTCAATGATAAAGTATCTGTATTCCATGATAAATCAGCACGTGCCAGTCCCACACTTGCTTGTGCGATACATTTGCCAGCTTGATAAACCACTAATGCGCCGCCTGCCGGCGCATCATCAAGCTGCAAATCTGTTAGCAGTTGTTGAAGCCGACGTTGGATATGATTGTCAGTATATGTACCGACGTTAGCGTTTTGATGGGTAGTTGTAGAGATGCTTTCATTATTATTTTTCATAAGTGCCCTGTTCTATTTTATATTTATGAAGTTATTCAGTTTAAAGCCTGTCATACATCTTATCAGGATAAAAAATCTCTATCCTCCAAAATATTTTTATAATGTATCACACAATAAAAAAGGCAACCCTAAGGTCGCCTTTTTTATTGTTAGGGATATTTATGATTTAACGCGGTACTAGCAATCGATTATGAACCTCTTCTGAAAGTTTAGTCAAACCATGACTACGCCCACGCTCCATAGCCGTATCCATTTTACGTCCACGTAACCAACCAGCTCGTAAGGCTATGGCAGCGCCAACACGATTGCCAGAGCCACAATGCATGGCAATTTTTTTGCCATGATGCTGACGCAGTATGTTATCAAACGCCAGTATTTTAAGCTGTTTCAAGTCAGCAGTGCCATTGATAGGTAAATGCTCGTATTGCATGCCTGCCTGCTCTACAGCTGTACTTTCATCGAATTTCAGCTCTTCATCAGGCTGCAAGTTAATAACCAACTCAACTCCAGCTGCTGCCAATGCGGCCACCTTTTCATCATCAAGCGCACCGCATACGATGGTATTTTCATCAGGACGAAAATATGGCTCAAATATGGTGGCAAGATCGATGCCATTATCGTTGCTACTAGTGTCGGCACTGCTAGCATCAGCAACTGTTGCTTTGTCTACCGCAGCTGAATGAGCAGAGCATTCGGTGCTTTTTGAATTTTCATGTAAAGTCATAAGGATAAATGTGTTCAATAGTAATGATTTTTGATATAAAAATTATATTTTACTTTGCTTCATCCTGCAAGGTAATCACACCAGCAAGATGCGGCTTGTCATTTTTTGCACTAAACAAACCAAACTGGCAAGTATCTTCTGCGCCTTTTAACTGAGCAAGTGGATCAGCGATAAGCTCTACTTCAGATGGTAAGAAAATAGGCAGCTTAAATGACACCTCAACCGTACAAGCATCAGGCAGCTCGCCCATCATCGCCAAACACTTAGCTTTTGACCACATACCATGAGCAATGGCTTTTGGAAAACCAAAGGCACGCGCTGATAATGGATGCAAATGTATCAGGTTAAAATCACCAGAGACAAACGCATAACGGCGACCGATATCTTCTGGCACTTCAAAAATACTGTGAACACCCTCTTCATTGATTGATGGCTTAACGGCTACTGGACGCGGCGTACTCTTTTTGTCCTTACTGCTGGCAGGTTTTTTGCTGCGTGATAGATAAGTCGACGTGCCTTCCCAAATGATTTCGTCTGCTGCCTTTACCGTGGTGACAAAATCAAACTGCTGACCTTGGGCATGGTCACGCAAATTATCAAACATCACTGACATAGCAACCGTTTCACTCTGCTTAATGGCACGATACTGGGTCACGCTGTTATCGACGTGAACCAGTCCTAGCATAGCAAATGGAAATGGCTCTTTGACCATCATATTCATCTGTAACGCCTGTGAAAGCACCGAAAAATACGTAATTGGCACATTGCCATCGTCTGCAAAGCCGCAAATTTTACGATAATCATTTAGATTGCTTTGATCGACATGTAAATCATCTACAAAATACGTTGCTTGCGGCAACTCATCGCGGCTAACTTTACCATTATTACCGATAGGCAATAGGCTTTTGACAATATTTGCATAGGTAGTATGCGCTTTGGGCAACGCATCATAATGTTTGTCTGACATAATACATCCTAAGTTGGGATTGAGTAGTTTTTTGATGGCATTTAATATGCTATGAATTCGATGACTAAAATATAAGATGAAATCCTAAAATAGGCGCAACGGTGTTTGGCTTATTGTCACTTTGTTTTTATCATAAAAAAGCCACCCTTGGGCAGCTTTATTATAAGTTATGAGCAGTTTTTTCGTAAGCATATGTGAAGTAACGTCAACACCTTGCTTAATAAAGGCAATTAACGACCAACTTTATGGCTTACACAGCCTTCGTTATCATCTGCATTTTCATCTGATATAAGAACAATTATGCACCTAATAAGCTTTGACCGCAAACGCGGACAACGTTGCCATTTAGACCACCAGAAGCAGGTGAGGCAAACCATGCGATGGTTTCTGCAACATCGACTGGTAAACCGCCTTGGCTCATCGAGTTCATACGACGACCTGCTTCACGGATAGCAAATGGAATCGCTTCAGTCATTTGCGTTTCGATAAATCCTGGCGCAACTGCATTGATGGTCATGCCTTTTGCATTGTCTTCTAGCTGCTTGGCGGTTGCATTGACTAAACCAATGACACCAGCTTTTGAGGTCGCATAGTTGGTTTGGCCCAAGTTGCCAGCGATACCTGAGATTGAAGACACACAGACGATACGTGCAGCATCTTTTAATACATCGTTATCTAGTAAATAACGGTTGAGCTTAGCGATACTGCCCAAATTGATATTGAGCACCATATCCCACTGTTTATCATCCATATTTGCTAATGTTTTATCGCGTGTGATACCAGCATTATGAATCACTGAATCCAAACCACCCCGTTTTTGTGCAGCTTCTGCGATTTCTTTACCAGCATCAGCACTGGTAATATCCACTGTCAAAGCCGAACCACTAATTTCACTTGCCACTTTCTGCAAGTCAGCTTGCTGCTGTGGTACATCTAAACAAATAACATGCGCCCCTTCACGAGCCAATACACGGGCAATTGCTTCACCAATACCGCGACTTGCGCCAGTGACAAGCATGGTTTTGCCACCTAATGGTTGGTTCCAATCGACATCGACCTTGGAACCATTACTGACACGTACGACCTGTCCTGACACATAAGCTGAACGCGCTGACGTGAAAAAACGTAGCGTTGAGTCTAAATTCTGCTCTGCGCCTGCTTCAACATAGATAAGCTGTGCGGTAATACCACGTTTGAACTCTTTACCAACTGATTTTACAAAACCTTCAAGGGCACGCTGCGCCAATGCGGCTTCGATATCAGTCAACGCTTCTGGTGGACGACCAATGACGATCACTCGACCTGATTTTTCGACACGGCGCGCAACGCTATGAAAGAACTCGTACACTTGTTTGAGCTCTTCAGCATTGCTAATATTGCTGGCATCAAACAATAAGACTTTAAACTTATCATCACTGCCAGTATTGGCTTTGGCTTTGACGCCTGCATCCGACAGGGTATCTTTTACGTCATCACCACTATTTACAAAGATTTCCGTATGCAGCTCTGACAAAATACGCGCCACTGACGCACTAACTGCGTTATCGCCACCATTAGCACGACCAACCAGCACGCTGCCACGTACCAAAGGTTGACCACTATCAAAACGGTCAAGATCTACTGGCATCGGTAAACCTAAATTCTTTGCGACCTTTTTACCAATAGACGACTGAACAAAATCACCATAACGGTCTGACATAATATAATCCTTTAATTGATGAGTAAGATAATAGTAAACAAGAATAAAATGTATCTATGATGAAATGCGCGCTATTAAAGTGCATTGATTATAAAAACTACCTGTATAAAGCGACATTAACATCATCATTTATAAATAATAAGTACTTATTAAATAGGTTAGAAACGGTCTTAACTATACACATTCATACCGAATAAGTCCAAAAACCACTAATGTCCATAGCAATATGTAGACAAGCCAGTATACAAGATGGTCTATTTTTCTGCCGTTAAAGGATTTTAGTTTGTGCTAAACTAAGACCTATAAGTTATAGCAAATCCATTTATCGATAACAATATATTATCAAACCTACGATTATGCAATGCTTTTAATCAGTACTAGCCAGTTTATAAAGCTTGTATTTATCCTTGTAAACACTGCAATATCTACGGTTAAGCGTCACATCGTTTGCTAAAGATATACAGTAAGGTTATAAAAAGCGTCTTATGCTGTATGACAATAATGTGTAATATATATCGCAATAAATGGTAATACGTATCTAAAGTATTTTAGTTGTTTTTAGAATAAAGACTTCTATTATTTAAATCTTTTTTTGATAACTTCCCTTTTCTATTTCTACCCATATTTTTTAAGGATAATATTATGAGTAACAAAAGCAATCACCCAGATAGTCCTATTGTTGAGACCACCGTGGTAAAAGCCAGTGATACTAAGAGCACTGATACTGCTGTAAAATCAGACACCACTGATGCTAAAAAAACAGATGCCAAAGCAGCAGAACCAAAAGCTGATAGCGCTAAAAAAGAAACCGTAGCAAAAGATAGTAAAACCACTGCTACGAAAGAGGATAACGCAGCTAAAGAAAGTGCAGCAAAAGGTAACAGCGATAAAAAAGAAGCGCCTAAAAAGGCTGACGCGACTCCTGCTAAGAAAACAAATACTGTGGCTAAAAAAGCAAGTACGACTAAGCTTAGCTCAGGTCAGAACCGTGTGGCTATCCTAGGTGGCAACCGTATCCCATTTGCTCGCTCAAACGGCTCATATGCTGATGTTAGCAACACGGATATGCTCACTGCTGCGTTAGATGGTTTGGTCGAGCGTTTTAACTTACAAGATGAAAAAATCGGTGAAGTCGTTGCTGGTGCAGTTATGAAACTGAGCCGCGATATCAACTTGACTCGTGAAGCGACATTAAATACTGCACTTAACCCACATACCCCAACGTATGATATCTCACAAGCTTGTGGTACTGGCTTGCAAGCGACGTTTGCTTCTGCCAATAAAATCGCGCTTGGTATCATCGATTCAGCCATTACTGGCGGTGTTGATACTACTTCTGATGCGCCTATCGCAGTCGGCGATGGCTTACGTAAAGTATTGATTAAATTGGGCGCAGCTAAAGACAATAAACAACGCCTAAAAGCATTGATGGGTCTAAACCCGAAAGATTTACTTGATACGCCGCAAAATGGTGAGCCACGTACTGGTTTATCCATGGGCGACCATCAAGCGATCACTACGCTTGAATGGAACATCAGCCGTGAAGCGCAAGATGAGCTTGCCTTCAATAGTCATCAAAACCTAGCACGCGCTTATGACGAAGGCTTCTTTGATGATTTAATTACCCCATATAAAGGTCTGACCCGCGATAACAACTTGCGTCCAGATACCACTTTAGAGAAGCTAGCTAAGCTCAAGCCTGTTTTTGGTAAGAAGAATGCTAAGCCAACCATGACTGCTGCTAACTCTACCCCATTGACTGATGGTGCATCTTGTATCCTATTGGGTACTGATGAGTGGGCGGCAGCACATGGTCTAAAACCATTGGCTTATATCGTCCATCAAGAAACAGCGGCTGTTGATTTCATCGGTAAATCTGGTGATACAGAAGGCTTGCTCATGGCACCGGCCTATGCCGTACCGCGTATGCTTGAGCGTGCTGGTTTGACGCTACAAGATTTCGATTTTTATGAAATCCATGAAGCTTTTGCTTCACAAGTATTATCAACGCTTGCTGCATGGGAAGACGAGAAGTTCTGTGAAGAGCGTCTAGGTCTTGACGCGCCATTAGGCTCTATCGATCGTAGTAAGCTAAACGTCAACGGCTCATCACTTGCTGCAGGTCATCCATTTGCTGCAACCGGTGGTCGTATCCTAGCCACTGCTGCCAAACTATTAGATCAAAAAGGCTCAGGTCGTGCGCTTATCTCTATTTGCGCCGCTGGCGGTCAAGGTGTGACCTGTATCCTAGAAAAATAGTGATATGTAAATACAACGTGTAAGACTGATTCAGTTTTAAAAATACCCTTTAATCTATTGATTAGAGGGTATTTTTTTATCTAAATAAATATTGGCTACTTTATTAACACAATAATGAAGCCTTCTCTACTCATAGAATTGAGCGTGCTATGCTAAAGTAAAGATGGGTATAAAACAGAATAAAAATATTTGTCAAAACAACACTTGTATCGACGTAGTTTTGGATTTAATGGACTATAAGATAGTAACGGCATAATAAAAATATTTATCAGGAGCGCATCATGGGTAAAAAACCCTTAATAATTGACCCGACATCTTTAACCGAGCAAGAACGCAGTAAATTAACCACACCTGAGCAAGTGACATTCATAGAGCGTATGGATAAAGATCTTTTGAACGATGAGTTAAAACGCAAGATGCATCAAGACTTAATTGACAGTTACGATGAAGAGCTTGAGAATGAAATAGACGATTATGTACGCGATTTCCGGTTTGATGGTCGCGAGATGAGTGAGCAAGAGCGGTTAGATCGACGTACCTACTTTCAAGAGCTGGTACGTTTACAACGTGAGCTGATTAAACTGCAAGATTGGGTCGTTGATCGCGGTGAGCGCATTGTGGTGATATTCGAAGGACGTGATTCTGCGGGTAAAGGTGGGGCGATTAAACGTATCACCCAACGATTAAACCCCCGTGTTTGTCGAGTGGCTGCGCTACCCGCACCTACTGAACGTGAACAGTCACAGTGGTATTTTCAACGTTATGTGGCGCATTTACCTGCTGCAGGCGAGATTGTCTTATTCGATCGTAGCTGGTATAACCGCGTGGGCGTCGAGCGTGTCATGGGGTTTTGTACGGATGCGCAGTACGAAGAGTTTTTTCAATCAGTACCAGAGTTTGAGCGTATGCTGGTACGTTCGGGCATACGTTTGGTAAAATATTGGTTTTCAATTACTGATGATGAACAGCATTCTCGTTTTATGAGCCGGATTCATGACCCACTGAAACAGTGGAAGCTGTCAGCGATGGATTTGCAATCACGGCGACGCTGGGAAGATTATACAAAAGCAAAAGAGACGATGTTTGAGCGTACGCACATTCCTGAAGCGCCTTGGTGGGTGGTTGAGGGCAATAATAAAAAACGTGCAAGGCTCAATTGTATTGCCCATTTACTTGAGCAAATTCCTTATAAAGAAGTGCCACGCGATGAGGTGGAGCTACCTGATCGTAAGCGTGATGATGAATATTATCGCGAGCCTATTCCTGATGATATGTATGTGCCGCCGCGCTATTAATTATTAGCATTCACACTATCCAGAAAATATTGTGTCTCGTCCTAAAATAGATTGATAGTTTTTGCTAAGCCAGATACCCTGAGTATCTGGCTTTTTTGTATTAAGCAGGACATGAATAACCGTCATGTACCTCAGCAGGTGTTCTCATATTTAAACTTA